>JAEXCG010000105.1 GCA_023402355.1 Bacillota bacterium
GCCGGATATGTCCACATTTTGTCCGCCGTGGGTCTTCTAGCTTCGCCAGCTCACTTTGTAATCTTTTTATATCCATGTCCCTATTTTATATCTTCTTTTCCGCTTTTTCAAATGCTGTTGCCCTGGAGGACAGGACGGCGCGGCGGACAGGCCTCTGCGCATAAAAATATTGCCGGCGCACAGGCCGGCAATAGACTTCTTTATTTTTCCGCCCCGCCCGGCGGGTGCCTGTCCAGCCTGCGCAGGTACAGGAGGCAGAGCAGGATCGACCCCAGCGACGCGAGCGGCGCGGCGAGGCCCATGGGGTAAAGGCTCCCCTCGGACATCCGGCTGAACCAAAACGAGAGCGGGATGCGCAGCGCGAACGTCGCCGCCAGGTTGTGCGCCATGCAGAACAGCGCGCAGCCGCAGCCGCTCAAAAAGCCGTTCATGCAAAAGACGAACGCGACCAGCAGGCAGTCCAGCGCGTAGCTGCGCAGGTAATCGGAGGCCACGGCGACCACCTCCTGCTTGTCCGTAAAGAGCGAGACGAGCATTTGCGGCGCGGCCTGCGCCCACGCGCAGGCGAGCGCGCCCGCCGCGAGCGACAGGCCGATGCCCCAGCGCATGCAGCGCTTGGCGCGCGGATACTGGCCCGCGCCGACGTTTTGCGCGGTCATCGCGGATACCGCCGCGCTGAACGCGGAGGGCGGCAGCATCAATAGGCCGATCAGCTTTTCGACCACGCCCACCGACGCGGAGGCCACCACGCCCATCTGGTTGATAATCATCGTGATGATGAGGAAGGATAAGCTCACCAGCCCGTTTTGCAGCGCCGCGGGCAGGCCCAGGCGCAGCGTGCGGGCGGCCTTGTCCGGCAAGAAGCGCACGTCGGAAAGCGAAAAGGCAAAGCCCACGCCGCGGCGCTTTAAGTAGATGAGCGACGCCGCGAAGCTGATGCCCTGCGCGAGCACCGTCGCCGCCGCCGCGCCCGCCGCGCCCATGTGGAAGCCGGCCACCAGCACGAAGTCCATGACGACGTTCACCGCGCAGGCGATGCCCACGAAGTACAGCGGCGTCCTGGAATCGCCCAGCCCGCGCAGCACCGCCGCCACGACGTTATAGCCCACGATGAACACGACGCCCGCCGAGCAGAGGAACACGTAATCGCGCGCGCCCGCCTCCGCAACCGCGGGCACCTGCATGGCCGCGACGATCGCGCCGTTGAAAAGGAGCATCAAGACCGTCGTGACGGCGGACAGGACCGCGAAGAGCACGACGGACGTGCCGAGCGTCGCCGCGAGGTCCCGCTCGCGCCGCGCGCCGAAGTACTGGCCCATCAGCACCGTCGTGCCCGTGGTGACGCCCAGCACGATGTTGGTCACCATGCTCATGACCTGGCTGCCCGTGGAGACGGCGGACACGGCGGCCGTGTCCGCGAAGCGGCCGACCACGAACAGGTCGACCGCGCCGTAGAGCACCTGCAATAAACTTGCGAGCATGAACGGCACCGCGAAGCGCACGAGCGACTTGGGAACGCTGCCCTCCGTCAGGGATACGTGGTTCATGAAAATTCCTCCAGTCTTCCGTTTAAACGACAAAAAGCCGGACAAGCCGACAGTTTCCCGTCATCTTATCCGGCATCAGCGCGTGGGAATGCTAGACTGATCCTCCGATGTATCCCGTATTATAGGCGGGATTTTCCCGCTTGTCAACCCTCCCCTTCGGGCATACTGAGGGCGGAAAAGGAGGATGAGGACATGAACGAAACCCCGTCTACGCCGCAGAACCCGGAGCAGCTCGACCCCTTCTACGACACGGAGAAGGTCGCCTCGACCACCGAATGCACCGGCCTTTCGCCCGCCGCCGTGCTGTCGGAGGAGGAGGCCGAGTCCTACGCGGAGCTGTACGCCGTGCACCGGCAAAAGCCCGTCAAGAACGAGGAAGAATACACCCATGGCGGCAAGTTTGCCGCGGACAAGCGCAAAAAGCACTGATCCTTCAAAACATAAGGCAAATCCGCCCGTCGCTTCAGACAGGGCGGATTTGCCTATTCTACCGTTTGTCCGCGATCGCCGCCGCGTTCGCCTGCGCGCGCAGGCAGAGCTCCGCGGCCTTGAACGCGTGCGCCTGGGTCATGGCGTTTTCCGTCCGGTTCAGGCAGTCCAGAATCATCTCGCCGAAGAACGGATAGCCCGTGAGCCCCGAAGCGTCGATGCGCTGCTCGCCGCGCCGGTTCACGAGGTACACCTGATCGCCGCCCGCCCGGCCGGAGGCGATGTCCACGAACTTGCGGATCTCGATGTAGCCCTCCGTGCCGAGGATGAACGTGCGCCCGTCGCCCCAGGTGCTCAGCCCGTCCGGCGTGAACCAGTCCACGCGAAAGTAGTTCGTCGTCCCCTTCGCGCCGGTGAGCGTGCAGTCCCCGAAGTCGTCCAGCTCCGGGTGCTCGGGGTGCGCGTAATTGGCGATACGGCTGCTCCCCACCTCTGCGTCCTCCTCGCCCGCGAAGAAGAGGTATTGCTCGATCTGGTGGCTGCCGATGTCGCAGAGGATGCCGCCGTACTTTTCCTTTTGAAAGAACCAGTCCGGCCGCCCGGTCGTGCCCAGGCGGTGGGGCCCGAAGCCCTCCACGTGCAGCACGCGCCCGATCTCTCCCGCCTCGATCAGGTAGCCCGCGAGCACGGAGGCTTCCGAGTGCAGGCGCTCGGAGTAGTACACCATGTACTTACGGCCCGTCTCAAGGACCGCCGCCTTCGCCTGGTCCAACTGCGAGAGCGTCGTCATCGGGGCCTTGTCCGAAAAGAAGTCCTTGCCGGCCCGCATCGCCCGAACGCCCAGCGCGCACCGCTCGCTCGTCACGGCGGCGGAGGCGATCAGCCGCGCCTGGCCGTCCGCGAGGGCTTCCTCCTCGCAGCGCGCGGCCCGCGCCTGCGGAAACGCTTTTTGAAAGGCGGCGACATTTCCCGGCTCGCTGTCCCAAACGTACTTCAGCGTCGCGCCCGCCTCCAGCAGCGCGCGCGTCATGCCGTAAATGTGACCGTGCTGCAGCCCGACCGCCGAGAAGACGAACTCCCCCGGCTTTGCCACGGGCTTCGGCTTTTCCCGCAGCACGCGGGCAGCCGCCTCAGATTCCGCCATCGGGGCACCTCCATTTTTGTGTTGGCGCAAAAGCGCTTACCAGTTGACCTGCCAGCGGCTGCCGTAGCGTCCGTCCGGCTGCGCGCTGCTCGCGCCCGGCGCGTAGGCCGAGCCCGCCGCCTTTTCCGAGAGCAGCCGGTCGAACAGCTCCGTGTCAAAGGGCAGGCCGACCGGCTTGTTCCCCAGCCACTGCGACAGATAGGCCGCGTTGGAAAGCGTCAGCTCCTGCACGCCGTCTTCGCCCGGGGAAAGCAGCGGCTCCCCGCTGAGGATGGCCCCGGCGAAGTTTTGCAGGACGCCCGCGTGCGCGCTTTCCTTTTCCGTCGGGCGAATCTCCTCGTAGTCCATGGCGATCTGCGAGAAGTTTTCCTGTGACGTAAAGCGCACGCGCTCCTCCGGCTCGCGCAGCTTCCACCACTTGAGCGCGCCGCCCTCCAGCACCAGCTTGCCGAGCGTGCCGGAAATCTCCAGCCGGTTCGTGCCCGGGTACTCGCCGGTGGAGGTCACGAACAGGCCCGTCGTGCCGTTTTCGTAGCGCGTGAAGAGCGTCGCGTCGTCCTCCACCTCGATGTGGTGGTAGCGCGCCGTGTCGCAAAAGGCGGTGACCGATGCGGGCATTCCGCAGATCCACTGCCACAGGTCGAGGTTGTGCGGGGCCTGGTTGAGCAGCACGCCGCCGCCCTCGCCCGCCCAGGTCGCCCGCCACGAGCCGGAGTCGTAGTAGTGCTGCGTGCGGTACCAGTTGGTGATGATCCACACGGAACGCTTGAGCTCGCCCAGCTCGCCGCCGCGCACGATCTTTCGGCACCTTTGGAAGAGCGGATTGGTGCGCTGGTTGAGCATGACGGCGAACACCCGCCCGCTCTCCCGCGCCGCCGCGCAGAGGCTTTGCGCGCGGGAAAGCGAGATGTCGATGGGCTTTTCCACCAGCGTGTGATAGCCGGATCGAAGCGCCTGCGAGGCGATCTGCGCGTGCAGGGGGTGCGGCACCGCCACGATCACCGCGTCCGCCTCGCCGGCCGCGAGCAGCGCGCGGTAGTCCTCGTAGCACGGCACGCCTAAAAAGCGCTCCCGGCACGCCGCGAGGCGCGCGGGGTCCACGTCGCACACGGCCGCAAGGCCCATTCCCGGCACCCCGCCCCCGTACAGGCAGGAAGCATGGGCGAAGCCCATGTTGCCCGCGCCGATCACCGCGGCCCTGACCCTTGGCATTGCGCCATCCCTCCATCTTCGTATTCCCGGGGTGCTTACTTGTTTCCGCTGTAGGTTTCGCTCACGTCCGCGAAGACGGCCTTTTCCGCGCCCGCCTTCCTGTAGCGGGAGGTCGCCGCGCGCTTCATGAGCTCCTCGTAGTACAGGTCTTCGTCGTAGGGGATGCTGACCTCCCGGCCGAGGAAGGCGGAAAGGTGCATGGCATTGGAAAGCGTCAGGCCGCGGATGCCCTCGCGTCCGTCCGCGACGAGCGGCGTGCCGCGCAGGATCGCGCCGCCCCAGGCGTTGATGACGCCCACGTGCTGCGGGTTTTCCCCGTCCGTCTCGACCTGAACCTCCGCCGCAGGCATGGTCGCGAACGGTTTGTCGTTGGTCTTCGACCATTCCGGCTCGGAGACCTCGAATTCCAGCAGCGACAGCTTGTCGTTTTCGACGACGAGCTTCGCCCGGTCCAGTTGAATTTCAAAGCGGTTGGTGCCGTGCGCGTCGCCGGTCGTGGTGACGAACACGCCCGTGGCGCCGTTTTCGTACTCCACGTAGGTGGTCACGTCGTCCTCCACCTCGATGTCGTGCCACTGGCCGTAGTGCAGGTGCGACTGCACCTTTACCGGCATGCCGCAGATCCACTGCCACAGGTCGAGCTGATGCGGGCACTGGTTGAGCAGCACGCCGCCGCCCTCGCCCGCCCAGGTCGCCCGCCACGAGCCGGAATTGTAATAGGCCTGGGGCCGGTACCAGTCGGTGATGATCCAGTTGGTGCGGCGAATCTGGCCGTAGCGGCCGGACTGCACCAGCTCGCGCATCTTGCGGTAGACGCAGTTCGTGCGCTGGTTGAACATGAGGCCGAACACCACCTCGGGATGGCGGTCCGCCTCCTCGTTCATCTCGCGCACCTGGCGCGTGTAAACGCCCGCGGGCTTTTCGACCATCACGTGAATGCCGCGCTGCATGCACTCCATGGCGTAGCGCGGGTGGTCGTAGTGCGGCACCGCCACCAGGCAGGCGTCGAGCATGCCGCTGTCCAGCATGGCGGTCGCGTCCTCAAAGTAGGTCAGGTCGCCTGAAAGCTCCTTTTTCGCCCATTCGATCCGGGCGGGGTTGCTGTCCGCCACGGCCACCAGCTCAAAGTCCGGGCACAGGCCCTTCAAAAAGCTGCGCGCGTGGCCCGAGCCCATGTTGCCCACGCCGATGATGCCGACTCGAATTTTCTTTTCCATGGTGCTGCGTTCCTCCTGCTCTGCCGTGAATTACTCCGTGATCTCTCGAAGCGCCGCGCAGGCCGCGTCGAAGGCGGCGTCGCTGTTCTCGTAGCGGTACAGGCCCACCTGGCTCTTTTCGCCCGACTGCTCCAGGTCCTTGAGCCCCGAAAAGACCGTCAGGTGCGGCTCGATCGTGACGACGCCGCCGCCCTGCGCCCGGTAAGCCGAAAGGATCTTTCGTACCTGGCCGATGCCCCGCCCGGCGGGGACGACGCTGCCGTCCGCAAGCGCGTCCTTGATGTGCAGGTACCGGGTGCGCGCGCCCAGCAGCTCCCAGGCCGCCCAGGTATCCTGCCCGCACTGCACGAAGTTGGCCGGGTCGAACACGCCCTCAAGCTGCGGATAGGCGTTCAGGATTTCCGCGCAGCGCGCGGCGTTGTCGCCGTAAATGCCCTTTTCGTTCTCGTGGCAAAGCGCGATGCCGCTGCCCTCCGCGGCGCGCAGCATCTCGCCCAGGCGGTCCAGCACGGCCGAGCGGTAGTCCTCCGGCCGCTTGCCCGCCGGAATGTAGAAGGAGAACATGCGCAGGTTTTGGGCGCCTAGCGCGTCCGCGACCTCCAGCGTGTGGCGCAGCTTGCAAAGGTGCTTGTCAAAGTCGTCCTTCTCGATGTCGATCTTGCCGATGGGGGAGCCGATGGACCAGACCGAGAGGCCCGCGTCGTCCATCTTTGCGCGCACCTCGCGCGCCTTCTCTGGCGTGATGTCGGAGACGTTCTCCCCGTCCACCCCGCGGATTTCCAGGCCGTTCAGGCCGTTGCGCTTCATGGCCGCGATCTGCCCGTCCAGTTTGGGGCTCGCTTCGTCGGCAAAGGCGTAAATCTTCATGGGTTCCATCGTTTCTGTCCTCCATCCGTCAAAATCATGGCGCCGCGGCGGGCGCCCTTAGCCCTTCAGTCCCTGAATGCTGATGCCCTCCACCAGCTGACGCTGGAAGAAGAAGAAGATCACAAGAATCGGCACGAGCGAAAGCACGGACATGGCGAAGGTCGCGCCAAAGTCCGTTCCGGCGCTGTCGGAGAAGAGCTTCAGCGCATAGGCGACGGTGTACGTCTGCGGCGAGTTCAGATAGAGCAGCGAGCCCATGAAGTCGCCCCAGGAGTTGATGAACGTCAGAATGCCCACCGTCACCACGGCGGGGACGATCATCGGCAGCAGGATGCGCGCAAAGATGCCGTACCAGCTGCACCCGTCGATGGTCGCCGCCTCGTCCATGTCGCGGGGAATGCCGCGCACGAACTGCATCACCAGGAAGATGTCAAAAGCGCTGCCGAAGAAGGCCGGAACCGTCAGGGGCAGGTAGGTGCCGACCCAGCCCATCTTGTTGAACAGGATGAAGCGCGGGATCATCATCACCTGGCCCGGCAGCATCATGGTGATAATCATGGCCACGAACCAGAACTTGCGCCCCGGGAAGCGCAGGCGCGCCAGGCCAAAGGCCACGGCCGCCGCCGAAAGCGACGCGCCGATCGTCGAAAGCACGGCGATCAAAAGCGAGTTCTTAAAGTATACACCAAAACTGAGCCCGGCGAAACCCCGCCAGCCGTTAATGTAGTTTTCAACCGTAAAAGTTTCGGGAATCAGGTTGCCGACCGTCGTGAAGATTTCCGAGTTCGGCTTAAAGGAAGAAGAAAGCATCCAGATCAGCGGATAGAGCATCGCGACGCTCGTAAGGGTCACGAGCACGTGGTAAACGATGGTCACGGTCCTCTTTCTTCTCTTTACGCTGTGCGTGCGAATCGTCGTCGTCATCTTACTTCCCCTCCGATTCGTAATAGACCCACGCCGTGGAGGAACGGAAGATCAGCGCCGTAAAGGCCGCGATCACGATCAGCATGAACCAGGCCATGGCGCTGCCGTAGCCCATCTCGTAGTAGGTAAAGGCGCGGTTGTAAAGGTGCACGCCGTAATACAGGGTGGTGTTGAGCGGTTTGCCCTGGGTGATCAGGTAGGAGGAATTGAACGCCTGGAAGGCGCCGATGGTCTGGTTGATCAGGTTGAAGAAGAAGATCGGGGTGATCATGGGCAGCACGATCTTGAAGAAGCGCCGCACCGGGCCGGCGCCGTCCACGATGGCCGCCTCGTGATAGCTCTGCGGCACATTTTTGAGCGCCGCCAGGAAGATCAGCATGGAGCTGCCGAACTGCCACACGCCCAGGCCGATCAGCACGCCCAGCGCCGTGTCGGGATTTGCCAGCCACTTGACCGGCTGCATGCCGAAAAGCGCGGTGATCTTGTTGATCGCGCCGTTGTAGGAGAAGAGCTGCTTCCAGGTCAGGGCAACGGCCACGCTGCCGCCCATGAGCGAGGGGATGTAGAAGGCCGCGCGGTAAATCGGGGTCGCCTTGGTCGTGCGCGCGAGGATCAGCGCGACGCCCAGGGAGACCAGTAGCTTGATCGGCACCTGAATAAAGGCGAACTTAAAGGTGACCCAGAACGATTGCCAGAAATATTTATCCTCGAAGAACATCCGCTTGAAGTTTCCAAGCCCGATCCAGTGCGGCTCCGTCAGGACGTTGTAGTCCGTAAACGCCAGATAGAGCGACGTGAAGAAGGGGATGACGGTAAACGCGAACAAGCCGATGATGAAGGGGGCTATGAACACGTAACCGGCGACCTTTTCCTGACCGAGCGTCCTGCTCAGCTTACGCATGCCGATTCACTCCTTTAAAAAAAGGGGAGGCCGCCGCGCAGGCGGCCTCCCCTAGCCGTTTGAATGGGTTTACTGCTGCTGCGCAGCTTTCAGGAGCAGGGCGTTCGCCTCGTCCATGAACTGCTGTGCCCAAGCCGTCAGGTCGTCCACCTGGCCGTACTGCACGGCCTCGAAGTACTCGCCCATCAGGGCTTCCACTTCGCCGCTGGCCGCCGCGTCGGGCTTCATGATGGGCGAGGTCTTGCCCTCCTGGCCCAGGAAGTCCAGGTAGGCCGAGACCTTCTGGGAGGTCGCGTCCAGCTGCGGGTCGATGTGCTCGCGGATCACGCTGGAGATGGGCATCGCGCGGTCGATACCGATGATGTCGAAGCAATCGGGATCGTTCGTGAAGAAGTTGATGAACTGGGCCGCCGCGTCCTTCACGGCAGAATTCTCGGAAACGGACCAGAACATGGAGGGCTTGAAGTACGCGGAGGGCATGGTCGCATCCGACGGGTCCGGCCAGCAGGCCAGTTCCAGCTCGCAGTTCGAGCCGTCCTGGTACGCCTGCAGCTCGTTGGTCCAGTGCCAGCTCGCCCAGTTGTCGCTCACCATCGCGTCAAAGGCCGTGGTCTGGGAGGTCTCGCCCACGTCCAGGCACCAGCCCGCGGCGACGGCGTCCAGGCGTCCCTGCCAGGTCCGCACGATGTACGCCGGGTCGTCGAAGCCCAGGCCGTTGCCTTCGTCGTTGAACAGCTGCAGGCCGTAGGCGCGGAGCAGGTTGCGCAGCGCGTCCTTGCCCACGAGGGTGTCCTGCGTGCGGCCGGTCTTCTCGTAGACCTGCGCGGCCAGCTCAGCGAAGCCCTCCAGGGTGGGCTCCAGCGGCATTTCGAGGCCCGCCTCGTCCAGCACGTCCTTGCGGTAGAAGGTCGCCAGGGCGTTGGTGCCGGTGGAAAGCGCGTAGATCTTGTCGCCCACCTGGCCGCTGGTCAGCACGGACTCGGCCACGTTGCTCACGTCGATCGCGCCGGACTCGAAGTAGGGGGTCAGGTCCGCCAGCACGCCGCTCTGCGCGTACTGCGTGAGGTACTGATAGTCCATCTGGATGACGTCGGGCATCAGGCCGCCGGCAACCTGCGTCGCCAGCTTGCTCCAGTAGCCGTCCCAGGAGGTAAACTCGGGCTCGACCTTGATGTTCGGGTACTTTTCCTCGAACTTCTGAATGGCGGCCATCGTCAGATCGTGACGGGTCTGAGAGCCCCACCAGGTCACGCGCAGGGTGACGGGCTCCTCGGCCAGGGCCGCTGCCGGCAGCATCGCCGTGCACAGGAGCATCACAACCGTGAGGATGGAAAGGAAACGTTTCATGCGGGGTGCACCTCCGTTTTGATTGTTGATTTCATTATAGCGATTCTTCCATGAATGAAAATGCAAATATCAGACACATTTGAACACTTTTTCGGCATTTTGAATAGAATCGCGGCGGGCGTCCCGTCAAATAAGCAAAACGCGCCGGTTCATTCTCCCCGTGCGCGTTTCGCCTGCGGCGTTCCTATTTACTTCCTGCGGGCCTCCTCGAGGGAGACGCGGTATTCCTTGGGCGTCATGCCCGTGTACTTGCGGAATACCTGGCTGAAATAGTGCGGGTTGTTGCCAAGGCCCACCCGCTCCGCGATTTCGTAGCTGTGCAGCGCGCCGTCCGTGGCCATGAGCATCTTGGCCCGCTCCATGCGCACCTCCAGCAGGTAGGCGCTGAACTTGCGGCCCATGGCGCGGGTGAACTCCCGCCCAATGTAGTCCGCGTTCATGTACACCACGTTGTCGGCCATGTATTGCAGCGAGAGCGCCTCGTCCGCGCAGTGCGCCTTGACGTAATCCGTCATCTGCCTCACGAAGCCGCGCGCGCCCCCGCTCTCGCCCCGCAGGCGGTAGAGGCTGCTCGCGATCAGCCGCTCTAAGGATTCCTGCTGCGAAAACGCGCCCATGATGACGTTCAGCTTCCATTCCGCCTGCCCGCCGCCCAGGCTGGAGGTGACGATGGAGACCAGCGCCTCCCTAAGAAGGCTTGGGTCCTCGGCGGTCTTGGCGATCTCGCAGACCTGCCGCTCCATCTGGGCGATGTCAAGGGCGCTCTCGCGCAGCTCGCCAAGCTTCTCTACCAGCGTCTTCACCCGCGCCTGACGCTCTCCGTTCAGATGGAGCACGTGCCTGCGCTCCTTATCGATGGCGCGGCAGGCGCGCACGAGCGCCTGCTCCAGCTCCTCCCGGGCGCAGGGCTTGAGCAGGTATTCCATGACCCCGGCGCGCACCGCCTGCTGCGCGTAGGCGAACGTGTCGTAGCCCGAAAGGATGATGGCGCGAAGCCTCGGGTGCAGCGACATGGCGCGCTCCACCAGCTCCAGCCCGTCCATGCCCGGCATGCGCACGTCCGTGACCAATATGTCCGGCATGTCGTCCATCATGCTGTCCAGCGCGGCGATCGCGTTGGGGCACGAGGCGGTCAGGGAAAGGTCGAGTCCTTCCCAATCGATCATCCGCTCCAGCCCTTCGCGGATGATCTGTTCGTCGTCCACCAGCAGCAGCTTGTACATGCCTGTCCCTTCCTCCTATTCTTCCGGCTGCGGCCCCGCGCCGCGCGTGTCCGGCAGGTGTACGATCACGCGGGTGCGCCCCCGCTCGTTTTTGACCCGCAGGCCATAGTCCGGCCCGAAGGCGTACTGCACGCGCCTGTGGATGTTGCGCAGGCCGATGCCCAGTCCCTCCGGCCGGATCTCCCCGCTCTCCAGCTTGCTTAAGATGTCCTCGTCGATGCCCGGGCCGTTGTCCTCCACCGAGACGTCGACGCCGCCCTGCACGGCGCACGCGCCGATGCGGATGACGCAGGTGTCGAGCATCTCCTCCGCCGCGTGGTGCACCGCGTTTTCCACCAGCGGCTGCAGGGTCATCGCGGGGATGCGGCAGGACAGGAAAGCGTCCCCCACGTCGTATTCCACCCGCAGGCGGTCGCCGTAGCGGATGAGCTGAATGCGCAGGTATTCCCGCGTGAACTGCAAGTCCTCCGCCACGGTCACGATGTCCCGCTTGTCGCTGAGGGAGGCGCGCAGCATCTTGCCCAGCGCGTCGGTCATCGTGGCGATGCGTTCGTCCTCCGCACTCTGCGCCAGACAGTAGATGGACTCCAGCGTGTTGTACAGGAAGTGCGGCCGCACCTGCGCGCGCAGCTGCTGCATCTGTTTTTCCTGAAGCGTCCGCTGCTTTTCGCTGTTGTCCCGCGTGATGCGGTCGTAGTCGCGCGTCATCTTGTCAAAGTGCCTGTGCAGCTTGCCGATCTCGTCGCGCCGGTCCAGATACGGGCTCCTTTCCTCCGGCACGGGAACCCCGCTGGCGGCAAAGGCGTCGAACTTGTCCACAAGAATTTTCAGGTGCCGGACGATGCTGGAAATCAGCCATGCGCTCACAAAGAGCGAAAGCAGGATCGCCGCCACCAGCACGCCCATCGTCAGGCGCGCCGCGGAGCGGATCGTGGCGTTGATCGCGCTGTAATCCACCAGCGTCACGTAGCGCCAGCCGTTGGGCGCGGTGTAGCGCACGCAGAGCACGTCCTGCCCGTCCATGCGCATGTACACGTAGCCGTCCTCGCCCGCCGCGAGGCTGTCCACCTGCGCGTCGCTGGCGTAAAGGCAGGTGTCCCCGCTGTAGATGGCGCAGGAAAGCGGGCTGCCGAGCTGCGCCATGCCGGCGCGGTGCTTTTCCACCAGCCCGTTAAGGTCCATCTCGATCAGCATCGTCGCCAGCGGATCGAGCGTGAAGTCCTTGATTTCGCGGATCTCGCGCAGCAGGAACAGCCGCGCCGGTTCGCCCGCCTCCGCCAGCCAGACCTCCCGGCCGTTCCGCCCGGACGCGTATACGACCCGTTCCTCCGTCAGCTCGTCGGCGGTGGAGGCGTGCCCGAACGCCTGGTTGAACGTCATGCCGCCCGCGGTCTTGAGCTGCAGCGTGACGGCGCTTGTGAACCAGATGCTAAAGTAGCTCATCCGTTCGGCAACCGCCTGACGCGCCCGAATCCAAGTCATCGCGCCCGAGGGCTTCTCCTTCATCACAGAGAGGTTCTCCTGCAGCACGTTGTCCGCCAGGATGCGGTAGGAAAGCTCCTCGATGTCCTCCAGCTCCGCCTGAACCCGGTTTGCAAAGATCGTAATCATCTGCACGCTGCTCTTGTAGAGCTGGTCGTCGTACGCCGCGTAGGGGATGCGCAGCGTCGCAAACGCGCTGGCGCCCACGAGCCCCATCGCGATCAGCAGAATCAGCAGGAACTTTGTCCGCAGGCGCAGGTTCGCGAGCCTGCCCGAAATCCTCTGGATCAAGCGCATCTTCCCTCCGTACAGCCGCCGCGCGGGCGTCGGGGCCCGCGTGCGGAAAGCTATAAGTTCTTTGTCATCCCGCGATGGATGCTTCGGAGCCTGCCCTAGGCCCCGATTGCTTCCATCGCTTCTTTCATTTGAGGCGTCACAAAACGTATGATTTTAGACAATCCCCCGTCTGCGCGGCTCACGGCTCGTCCGGCCGGGGCGCGGTCGCCGCCTGAGCGCCCCTTTGCTGCTGGCGGAATTGCAGCGGCGTCACGCCGAACTGCGCGCGAAACCTGCGCACGAAGTTGCTCACGTCCCCGTAGCCGCACTGAGAGGAAATCTCCAGCACCGTAAGCTCGGTCTTGAGCAGCAGCACCTTGGCGTGGGCAAGCCGGCTCTGGGTGACGTACTGCATGGGGCTCATGCCCACGTGCCTGCGAAAGTGCGCGGAAAGGCAGCCGGGGCTGACGTGAAACTTCGCCGCCAGACCGCCCAGCGAAAACCTGTCCGCAAACGAGCGGTCCAGCTCGTCCAAAATCTGCTGCACCGGCAGAAACGAATCCTCCGGAGCCAGAGGGAACATGTCCGGGCGAAGCGCCAGGGCGTCGGCCAGCACCAGCGTCATCAGCGCCTCGATGCGCTCGTCCATGTACGCGCCCCCGCGCTCCGCCGCGTCCCTCAGCAGGGAAAAGTACGTGTCGAAGCGCGGCTTGTCCGCCCCGACCGAAAGCACGTAGGGAAAGGGCTCCCCATGGAAGCGGAAGACCGAAAGCAGCCGCGCGTCGTTGTGGAACGCCCGCATCTGTGTGGGCGGGATGAGCAGGTAGTACCGCCGGTAGACGTCCGAAATCATGCGCGTGGCGTGCTCGTCAAACTGGTTGAGGAACACCAGCGAACCCGCACCCACCCGGTAGTCCTTGCCCCGGATGCTCAGCAGCACCGCGCCGTCCTGCACGTAGAGCAGCTCGTAGTACACGTGCGTGTGGCTGCCATGGGTCAGCGGGCGGTCGCTGAAGACGATCTCAAAGGGCACGGCTTTCGACCTCCGATGCGATTTTACATATTTTCAGCGCGAATCAGCGCGTTTTTCGCCGCCTTTGTACTTTATCATAGACTCATGAAAAACGCAAGGAGGACACGGCCGTGCCGCACGAATCATTCCATTACCGCACCCTGGGGGAAGTGAGGGAGCAAGCGCAGGCGCTCAGCGCGTTTGTACCCCTGTCGGAGGACCTCTCCGCGCTCTATGCCCCGCTCTCCCTCGGCGTGAAGAGCGCCGACAACCGCATCGCGTTTCAGCCCATGGAAGGAACCGACGGCACGCAGGACGGCGCGCCCGGCCCTCTGACCGTGCGCCGCTACGAGCGCTTCGCCAAGGCGGGCCCCGGCCTCATCTGGTTTGAGGCGGTCGCCACCGTGCCGGAGGGCCGCGCCAGCGCCCACCAGCTCTTCCTGCGCGAGGACAACCTGGACGCGTTTCAGCGGCTCAACGAGCGCATCCGCGAAATCTGCCTGAAGGAAAACGGCTACGCGCCCGTGATCGTGATGCAGGCCACCAACAGCGGCCGCTACTCGAAACCCCACGGCTTCCCGGAACCGCTGATCGCCTACAACTGCCCCCCGCTCGAGGACACGCCCCTGCCCGAGGAGCGCATTCTCTCCGACGACGACCTGCGCCGCTATGAGGAAGCGTTCGAGCAGGCGGCGCGGCTTAGCAGGCGCGCGGGCTTCGACGGTATGGACGTCAAGTGCTGCCACCGCTACCTCGCCTGCGAGCTGCTCAGCGCCTACACCCGCCCGGGCCCGTACGGCGGCAGCTACGAAAACCGCACGCGCTTTCTCAAAAACGCCTATCGCGCCGCGCGCGCGGGCGCGGGCGACGGCGATTTCTTCCTCACCAGCCGCCTGAACGTGTACGACGGCTTCCCCTACCCCTACGGCTTCGGCGTGCGCGAGGGCAGCCTCGAGCCGGACATGTCGGAGCCCATCCGCCTCATAAGAGAGCTGAAGGCGGAGTTTGACATCCCCCTCATCAACGTCACCATGGGCAACCCTTACAAGAACCCCCACGTCAACCGCCCCTACGACCACGGCAACTACGTGCCGGACGAGCATCCGCTCACCGGCATCGGGCGCATGATGCAGGGCGTCAGCGAGATTCAGCACGCGCTGCCGGACTTGCCCGTGCTCGGCAGCGCGTTTTCCTACCTGCGCCAGTTCTCCGTCAACCTGGCGGCGGGCATGGTGGCTGGCGGCCACTGCGCCATGGCGGGCTTTGGCCGCATGGCCTTCGCGGACCCGAACTTCGTGCAGGAGGCGAAAAAGACGGGCGCCGTGGACGGCAAAAACGTCTGCGTCACCTGCGGCAAGTGCGCGCAGCTCCTGCGCGCGGGCACGCCCGCGGGCTGTGCGGTGCGCGACAGGGAGGTGTACAAGCTGTGAAGACCGCGCTCGTCACCGGCTCCAGCCGGGGCATCGGCCGGGGCATCGCCGACGCCCTGTGCGAAAACGGCTACACCGTCGTCTATTCCGGCACGCGGGCCGAGCGGCCCGCAGGCCTTCCTGCGCAGGCGGATTACTTCCCCTGCGACATTCAGGACGCGGCCCAGCGCCGCGCCGTCATCGACCACGTGGTCAAGACCTACGGGCGGCTCGACGTGCTGGTGAACAACGCGGGCGTCGCGCCCCTTGAGCGCCGCGACCTGCTCGATATGGAGGAAGAGAGCTTCGAGCGGGTGATCGGCATCAACCTCAAGGGCACGCTCTTCATGTGCCAGCTCGCGGCCCGGGTCATGCTCGCCGCCAGGGGGACGCTTGCGGACTACGCGCCCCGCATCGTCAACATCGGCAGCATGTCCGCCTACACCTCCAGCACCTCGCGCGGCGAGTACTGCATCAGCAAGGCCGGGGTGGGCATGGTGACGAAGCTCTTCGCCGACCGCCTGGCCGGGGAGGGCATCCCGGTGTTCGAGGTGCGGCCCGGCATCGTGGAAACCGACATGACGAAGGTCGTGCACGAAAAGTACCAGCGGCTGATCGAGGACGGGCTCCTGCCCGTGCGGCGCTTCGGCAAGCCCCGCGACGTGGCGCAGATGGTCGTCGCCTGCTGCTCCGGCCTGCTGGACTACTCCGCGGGCCAGGTGCTTAACGCGGACGGCGGCTTCGCGCTCAGGAGGCTGTAAGATGAAGGAGATCATCGCCCGCACCGTCGTCGTCGGCTCCGGCTGCGCGGGCCTGAACGCGGCCGACTGGCTTTCCGCGCTGGGCGAAACGGACTTCGTGCTGGCGACGGAGAACCTGCTTTCCGGCACGTCGCGCAACACCGGCAGCGACAAGCAGACCTACTACAAGCTTTCGCTGGCCGGGGACGAGGGCGACAGCGTCGGGGCCCTGTGCGAGACGCTGAAGCGGGAGGACGTGGACGGCGACACCGCCCTTTGCGAGGCGGCGGGCTCGGCCCAGTGCTTCTTTAAGCTGGTGCAGCTCGGCGTCCCCTTCCCCTGCAACGACATGGGTGAATACGTCGGCTACCGCACGGACCACGACGTGCGCACCCGCGCCACCTCCGCCGGGCCCCTCACCAGCCGCTACATGACCGAGGCGCTCGAACGGAGCGTGCGCGCGCGCGGCGTCTCCGTGCTCGACCACACCCTCGCCTACCGCATCCTCACAAACGAGGACGGCGTCTGCGGCCTTCAATGCCTCGACACCTCGGACGGCAGCCTGTTCACGATCCGCTGCGCCCACGTCCTATTGGCCACGGGCGGCCCGGCGGCGATTTATCGCGACCGCGTCTACCCCGAAAGCCAGCTCGGCATGAGCGGCATGGCCTTCGAGGCGGGCGCGAAGGGCGCGAACCTCGACTGCTGGCAGTACGGCCTCGCCTCCGTCGCCTTCCGCTGGAACGTGTCGGGCAGCTACCAGCAGGCGCTGCCCCGCTACGTGTCCGTGGACGAGGCGGGCGTCGAGCGCGAGTTCCTGCTCGAAAGCCTGTCGCAGGCGGAGGCCCTGTCGAGCGTCTTTCTCAAGGGGTACGAATGGCCCTTCGACCCCCGCAAGCTCGGCGGCTCCTCGCGCGTGGACGTGCTGGTGAAGCGGGAGGCCGACAGGGGCCGCCGCGTCTTCCTCGATTACCGCCGGAACCCCGCGGGCTACAGCCTGGACGCGATGGGCGAGGAGGCGAGGACGTACCTCGTCAACTGCGGGGCGACGCAGGACACGCCCATCGAGCGCCTGCGGGCCATCAACGCGCCCGCCATCGAGCTGTACCGGGCGCACGGCATCGACCTTGAACGCGAGATGCTGGAGATCCGCGTGTGCGCCCAGCACCACAACGGCGGCGTCGCGGTGGACGGCGACTGGCAGACGGACGTCCCCGGGCTGTACGTCTGCGGCGAGGCGGCGGGCACCTTCGGCAAATACCGCCCCGGCGGCACGGCGCTCAACAGCACGCAGGTCGGCTC
>JAEXCG010000069.1 GCA_023402355.1 Bacillota bacterium
GTCCGCAGCAGGGAGAGCGCCGTCCGTACGGGGACCGTCCGCAGCAGGGAGAGCGCCGTCCGTAGGGGGACCGTCCGCAGCAGGGAGAGCGCCGTCCGTAGGGGGACCGTCCGCAGCAGGGGGAGCGCCGTCCGTACGGGGACCGTCCGCAGCAGGGAGAGCGCCGTCCGTACGGGGATCGACCGCAGCAGGGGGAGCGCCGTCCGTACGGGGATCGACCGCAGCAGGGGGAGCGCCGTCCGTACGGGGATCGACCGCAGCCGCCGCGTCCGGCGCCTGCGCCCCGTCCCTTCGAGGAGGAAGAGGCGCTGCCGCGCGAAAACCTGCTCGTGGGCCGCAACCCGATCCGCGAGGCGCTGAAGTCCGGCAGGGACATCGAAAAGCTGCTCGTCGCGCGGGGCGAGCTGATCGGCTCCGCGCGCGAGATCGTCGCCATGGCGCGCGAGCAGCACGTGGTCGTGCAGGAGGTGGACCGCGCGCGGCTGGACGCCGTAGCGCCGAACCATCAGGGCCTGGTGGCGTTCGCGTCCGCCTACCGGTATTCCACGGTCGAGGAGATCCTGGAGGCGGCGAAGGCGCGGGAGGAAGCGCCGTTTCTCGTCATCCTGGACGGCGTGACGGACCCGCATAATCTGGGCGCCGTCATCCGCAGCGCCGAATGCGCGGGCGCGCACGGCGTCATCATCCCCGAGCGCCGGGCCGTCGGGCTCACCCCGGCGGCGGTCAAGGCGTCGGCGGGCGCGGTGGAATACGTGAAGGTCGCGCGCGTGACGAACATCTCCCGACTCGTCGAGGAGCTCAAGCGGCAGGGCGTCTGGGTCTACGCGGCGGCCATGGACGGCGAGCGCTACGACCGCTGCGACTTCACCGGCCCGGCGGCGCTGGTGATCGGCGGCGAGGGCGAGGGCGTCTCGCGGCTGGTGCTGGAAAAGTGCGACCGCAGGGTGGCGCTGCCGATGCTGGGCAAGATCGACTCGCTGAACGCGTCGGTGGCGGCGGGCATTCTGATGTACGAGATCGTGCGCTCGAGGCTGAAATGAAACCCCTGCTGCTCGTGGACGGGTACAACGTGATCGGCGCATGGAGCGAGGCGAAGGAGCGCGGCTGGACGATGCAGGAGGCGCGCGACCAGCTGCTGCACAGGCTGTGCGACTACGCGGGCTATGCGGACCTTGAAATCGTGCTCGTCTTCGACGGGCACTATCAGCAGCGGCGTCAGCGCTCCACGGAAAAGGTCTCCGGCGTCACCGTCGTGTACACGAAGCACGGCGAGAGCGCGGACAACTACATCGAGGCGGCGGCCGACGCGGCCCCCAAGTATCGGGAGCTTCGCGTGGCGACCAGCGACGGCCTGGAGCAGATCGTTACGATGGGGCGGGGCGCGGTGCGCGTCTCGGCCCGGGAGCTGCTGCGCGACATCAGCCAGACGCGGCGCAGCGGCCGGATGATGCACGGCGCCTTTTCCGGCGGACGCAGCGACATCGGCAGCCGCCTGCCGCCCCAGCAGCTCGAACAGCTCGAGCGCATGCGAAGGCAAAAATAGTTGACGCACCCGGCTTTTAGGAAGTATAATTATAAACTACATCTTCCGTCTCATACGGCGCGGAGCCGGACGGCGCGGGCCGCCGTACTCCATGCGGCCAGATGTCCAGGGCGGGCTCGCTTTCGGGCAGGAGGAGGATACGTTGTCATCTCTTGAAAAGCTTGAAACCATGACGGACGAGGAAATCGCCGTGCTCGCGCAGCAGGGGGACGCGCTCGCCAGTGAGTTTTTGCTCAACAAGTACAAAAATTTCGTCCGCTCCAAGGCGCGCAGCTACTTCCTCGTCGGCGCGGACCATGAGGACATCGTGCAGGAGGGCATGATCGGGCTGTTCAAGGCTTTCCGCGACTTTAAGCCGGACAAGCTCTCTTCCTTCCGGGCGTTTGCGGAACTGTGCATCACGCGCCAGATCATCACGGCGATCAAGACCGCGACGCGCCAGAAGCACATTCCGCTCAATTCCTACGTATCGCTCAACAAGCCCATCTACGACGAGGAATCCGACCGGACGCTGCTGGACGTGATCACGGAGGGGCATACCACCAACCCCGAGGAGCTGCTCATCGGGCAGGAGGACCTGTCCTCCATCGAGGGAAAGATCGGCGAGGCGCTGTCGGATCTGGAGTGGGAGGTGCTCACCTCGTACCTGGACGGCAAGAGCTATCAGGAAATCGCGGACGATCTGGGCCGGCACGTCAAGTCCATCGACAACGCGCTGCAGCGCGTCAAGAGAAAGCTTGAGCGCCTGATCGAAGAAAAAAATTAAAAAGGAAAATGTATGTTGACAAAACCCGTCTGTTTCGCTAAAATACATGACGTATGGCAGGCGGGGCGTGCGGGTGTAACTCAATGGTAGAGTGTCAGCTTCCCAAGCTGGTTACGTGGGTTCGATTCCCATCACCCGCTCCAATCGGTACAACCGACACGCTCGGCACGGCCGAAACTGTCAGCCGCATATGAATAAAGGAGGACAATCCAATGGCGAAGCAAAAGTTTGAGCGCAACAAGCCGCACGTAAACATTGGCACCATCGGCCACGTCGACCACGGCAAGACGACGCTGACGGCGGCGATCACGATGGTCCTGTCGACGATGGGCGACGC
>JAEXCG010000079.1 GCA_023402355.1 Bacillota bacterium
CTCCGCTCTTTTGCGGTATCATGCTCTCGTTGTATTTGCTTCATTTACAGTCTCAAATTACAACAAAAAGTGCGAGTTGGCTAGTACCTTCTCGCACTTTTTTCTTTTTTCTCTTTTGGGGCTTAGCTTGACAGTCCCATTTTATGGTGCGCTTACGGCAGGCAGGGATCCCAGCCGCATCCCTCGCAAAAGGTCTGCCAGGCTTCGCCGGGCAGGATCTGCGTCAGCAGGCCGTTCCAATACGCGCGCGCTTCCGGAGACATGCCCACAGTCCCTGCCAGTACAAAGCGTTCGTCCGGCGCCATGCCATACCGTTCCTCGCACGTAGGGGCGCCGTATCGGGCGTGCGGGGAGGTGCTGAGCAGTACGCGATAGCCGCCGGATTCCACGGCGCTTTGAATCTCCAAACTGTCGACGCATACGGCGTCGAGCTCTCCATATCCCAGCAGCAGGAGCGCCGAACGGTCCGGGCAGAGGACGAACGAATCCAAAGGCGCTTGCAGACCGGCGGCGTTCCGTATCTTCTGGTACCGGGCCGCATCCTCTGGCGTGTTGCCGCCGACGCGGAGCTCCGGCTCCGCTGAAAGCGCCTGCCACAGGTCTTCGGGCGTCCGGCAGGCGGAGTCCGCGCGCACGATCAGCGCGCCGTGCGCGAGCGCGACGGGCGCGATGACACACGCGGGATCGAACGCGTCCAGCGGCCCTAGAAAAAGGAGGTCGTCCCGCTCTTCGCTGGATGTTCGCTGCGCATCCCAGGCTGTTCTGTCCGGCAGGCAGACGAGCAGCGTCGAACGGGGATTGATCTTTTCGATCTCGCCGATCAGGTAACGCCCCATGACGGGGGCGGTGCCGGTATAGGAGGAGACGATCAGCTCGGTAGCGATGGGCGGCCGCCCGGCGATGGAGCGCAGCTCGTTTTGCTCGATCGACCGCTGAGCGGTGCGCGCGCCGGGATAGGCGCACCCGCCTGCAAAGAACAGGAGGATCAGCAGCATGCAGAATTTTCGATGCTTCATGAGGGATTCAACCCTCCTTTAAGGAGCTGCCTGGCGCAGTCCCAAAGCGTTTCAAAGGGAATCGGCTTCGTCAGGATCTGATCGACGCACCCGTCCATGCTGAGCCAGAGCATGTCGGCGCGAACTAAGTGCGTCATCAGGATGACCGGCAGGTCGTCGCGAATGCAGCGCGCGGCGTGGGCGAGCGCGTTGCCCGTCATCCCAAAGAGCGTATAGTCGGTGATCAGCATGCAGTACCGTCCGGGGTGGCGGCGAAGGCAGTCCAGCGCCTTTTGGGGGTCATCGAAGGCTTCCGCGGCGCTTTTTTTCTGCGCGATCGCCTTTTGCAGGGCGCACGCGCTTTGCTGCGTTTCGCAGACGACGAGAAACACCGTCTGCTCCTCCGCCTCATCGCGGATGCCGGATCCGATTGCCGCCTTGGGCAGCAGCAGGACGAACTCGCTTCCCTTGCCTGCCTCGCTGAAGGCGTAAATCTTACCACTGTGGCGCGTGACGATGTCGCGTACGAGCGAGAGGCCCAGCCCCGTCCCTTCGACCCCGTTCTTCGTGGTGAAGAAGGGGTCGAAGACCTGCTCCAGCGTTTCCGGCTCCATGCCCGAACCGCTGTCGGCCACGGAGATTTCCACCGCTTCCTCCATCTGCGCGTCCACATAACGCCCACCGGACAGCGCCTGCGCGGAAAGCGTGCGCTCGGTCAGGCGGATGGTGCCGCCCGTTTCGCCCATGGCCTGATAGGCGTTTTTGCAGAGGTTAACGATGCACTGGTGAAGCTGGCTCTTGCTGCCCAGGACGTAAGCCGCGTCGTCGTTCAGGCATACCTGAAACGCGACGTTCCGCGGCAGCATCATGCGGATCATCTTGGCGCTCGCCAGCAGCGTTTCGCAGACGTTTATCGTCTTATGCCGGCCCTTGTCCCGCCGGCCGAACAGCAAGAGCTGCTCGATCATGTCTTGGGCGCGCAGGGCGGCGATATGGATTTCGGTCGCGTTGTCCAGCGCGAGCGGGTCGTCGCGGCTGTGCTGCATGAGGATTTCCGAAAAGCCCAGAATGGGCGTGAGCAGGTTCCGCAGCTCGTGGGCGATGCCGCTCGTAAACGTGCCGATCGTCTGCATCTTCTGATAATGGCGGATCTGCTCGTTGCTGTTGTTGAGCTCGCGCAGCATGGTGTTCATCTCCGCCAGGTACTTCGCTTCGACCAGCAGCTTTTGCTGCTTGCCCCGCATGAGCAGCAGCAAAACCGCACAGGCACCCAGGATGAACACGTAAAGCACGATCAGAAGCTGCGCCTTCGCCAGGTTGTCCCGCGTCACCGCGATGGTCTCCTCGTAGTCCAGCACGGCGCTGACGACGAAGAAGCGCGGGCCGACGTTGGCGCGGCAATAGGCTTGCAGCTTCATGCGGCCCGCGTCCTCCCCCGTCAGGGGCAGGGCGTCGGCGTAGATCGCCTTGCCTCGTTCCTTGTGGTACTGCGAATGGGCGAGGTACGCAAAGTCGTCGGACTGATCCTTGGCGAGGGTGAGAATATTTTTTCCCACCCATTCGGGATTCGGGTGGTACAGGATGGTGCCGTCCATGTCCTGTATGGTCACATAGCCGTTTGAACCGACGCGCACGTATTTAAGTTGTTCGTCGTAAATCGCGTCGACCGTGACGATGCCCGCGGCGACGCCCAGGTTCTCGCCCTGCGAGAGCAGGCTGCTCGTGACGACGATGGCCCAGCGCCCGCCGTCCGTCTGAAAGACGGAGGCGATCCCCTCGGCTTCAGGCGGGATGGCGCGCAGGACCTCCTGCGCATCCCAGGTATCGGCGGACGGGTAGCGCAGGTAATTCGCGCGGCATTCGCCATTTGCATCGATCAGGTAAATCGCTTCCAGATTATCGTCGAGCTCGCCGTAGTGACGGACCAGCAGGTCGAGGCCGAGCGCGTCGTCCCCCCGGAGCATCGCGGCGACGCGTTCGTCCGTCCCCAGAAGACGCAGGCGTTCGATGCGTTCGGTCAGGTAGAGCTGCACGTTGCTCGAATTGGCGCGCGCGATGGTCAGCAGCCGCTTCAGCTCCTGAATGCACACGTCGCCGTAGTAGTTTTCGTACAGATTGGCGATGAGCACGCCCGCGGCGAGGCTCAGACAGATCATGACGCCCGCCACCAGCCGCATCTTCCATCGCGCCGAATGCTTCATAGGAGGATCTCCCGCCGTATCGGCTGTCGCTTATTCCCGGCATAATCAAATTGCTATGCCCCTGCGCGGGGCGAAAGGGTTGAATTCCTGAGCGGGTTCGTGTAACATGCTAAGCAAATACACGCGGTTTCAGGAGAAGAAGATGGATACGTTCAAAGTGCTTGTGGCCGACGACGAGGCGAGCATCCGAAAGATCATCAGCCAGGTGCTGCAGGGGGAAGGGATCGACGTCGCGACCGCCGGCGACGGGGGACAAACGGTCGCGCTGGCGAGCGGAACGCGCTTTGACCTGATCATTCTGGACATCATGATGGGACAGATGGACGGCTTCGACGTCATCAAGGCGCTGCGGAGCCGGGGCGTTTACACGCCGATTCTGATCCTCAGCGCCAAGTCGGAGGATACGGACAAGGTTTACGCGCTGGGAATCGGCGCGGACGATTACGTGACCAAGCCGTTTTCGCCGATGGTGCTGACGGCGAAGGTGAAGGCGATGCTGCGCCGCCACGCGGACGCGGGACATTTTCAGAATATGATCGTGCTCCCGCCCTTTCGGTACGTTCAAAACGAGATGCGCCTGTTCAAAAACGACGAGGAGATTTTCCTTACGACAAAGGAAAACCTGCTGATGCGCCTGTTTATGACGGAGCCCCGGCGCATTCTGAACATGGAGCAGATTTACGTAAACGTGTGGGGAAACAACGTCGTCGACAACAACACCATTATGGTCCATATTCAGCACCTGCGCAAGAAGATCGAAGACGACCCGCAGCAGCCGCGCTATATTCGCACGGTTCGGGGGCTCGGCTATCAGTTCTTCACGGACTGACGAGGGTGACGAGGCGCATGCCCTCGGTCAGCGAGGCGAGCTGCTCCTCGTAGTAAGCCTGCGCGCTTTCGATCGATTCGTCCGCCCTGCTGCGCTCGAAACAGTAGCGGCCCAATGCCGCGCGGCACAGATCCGCATGCACGAAGGGCGTGAGCGCGTCGTAAAACGCGTCCTCCCCGACACCGAGCGATGATAGCGCGCGCTTTAAATGGGCGTAATACGACGTGTCCGCCTGCATGATGCGGACGGTTTCCAAAAGGTTTTCCGCTACGGCCTCTTCGTCCGGGAAGAGGCCGTTTTTTGTCGCAAAGCGTTCGAGCGCCTCATTCTCCCCGATGGCGTTGGCGGCCTTTATCCTGCCCAGCGCTCCGTTATAGCGGATCAGCGCGTCGTAGTCCTCGGTCCATTCGACGGCCTCTCCGGCGAAGACGGCCACATATCCGGGATCAGACAGGTCCAGATTTTTAAGAAAGAGCGACTCAAAGTCGTCGAACAGCGTCTGCGCGTCGCTTGAATCGGCCTGCGCCGCCGCCCTGAAATAAGCGGCGAGAAGAGAGGCGATGTACTGCGACCAGTATTCGGCGCGCACGGACTGTTCGACCTGCGCCTGCGTCATGTTGAACTGGGCCGTGACCAGGGCGCAGATCTCCTGATGCGTCTTGGAAGCGAGGTATTCGCGGAGCGCCTGCCCGGCCTGAGCTTCAAAGCCCTCCTCGTCGAGGAGGATGCCATTTGCGGACAGGTAGCTGTAGGCGGCCAGGCTGAAGACGATCGCCTGGCGCGCGCCGTAGCGGCTCATCGCATCCGAGACGTCCAGATACAGACGATAGGGCTCGTAGGCGACGTCCCCGTCCGGCAGCGACAGGAGCGTCGCTTCCCCCAGAGCGCTCATCGGAAACAGCATCGCGATCACAAGGAGGGCGCACAGCCATCGTAACTTCATCGTCAAAGCCTCGCTTTCTTTACGGTCATTTTATCATAAGCCGCCGCCGTCTTCACCTTAAAGATTTTTAAGGTAACCCTCGCGTGCAGTTAAGGGTCCTGCGATATGCTGAGGGCAAAGAAAGCGCGGGTCCGGCCAGGGGGAAAGGAGGCGGCTTTAAACGCGCCGGGCGCGCGGAGGAACGAAAAGGCGAAAGAGGAGAGGTTTTTATATGAAGTGGATGACCAAGGCACTGACACTTTTCTGCGCGCTGGCGATGCTGGCGGGCACCGCCGCGGCGGAAGAGGCGAAGTCCGCAGACCAGCTCGCCCAGGAGTATCAGGCCGCGCGCCTGAAGGGGACGAACTCCCGCCTGAAGCAGTGGTACGACCCCGAGATTTTCGACTTGAGCGACCTGCCGGTCTACGACCCGGCATACGAGGTGAGCGGAACCATCCGTCAATGGGGGAGCAACTACATCAAGGACAGCGGCCTCGTGCAGATATGGGAGGCCGAATTCAAGCAGTGGCACCCGGACGTGGAATTTGAAGATACGCTGACGAGCAGCGCGAACGCCTTCCCCGGGCTGATTACGGGCATGGCCGACATCGGCCAGATGGGGCGTGAGGCGATGTACGACGAGCTGAACGGGTTTCAGCGTCAGTGTGCCCTCGGATACGCCATGGCGATCTCCACCTGCTTCGGTTCATACGAGGTGCGCGGGTGGACCTTCTCCCTGGCGGTCTTCGTCAACAAGGAAAACCCGCTGGACGCGCTCACCATGCAGCAGCTGGACGGCATCTTCGGCGCGGCACGCACGGGCGGCTGGGAAGGGCTGACGTGGACCACGGAGCATGCGCGCGGCGCGGAGGACAACATCCGCACCTGGGGCCAGCTCGGCCTCACCGGCGAATGGGAAAACGCGCCCATACAGCCGTACGGCTATAACCTGAGCTATCATTTTCCCGATGAGTTTGAGAAAAAGGTCTTTCACGGCGGACAGCGCTGGAACGAGGACATGATCGAGGTCGCCAACGCGATCGACGAGAGCACGGGCATGATCGTCAACGGCGGCACCTTCATGACCGACGCCGTCGCCAAGGACAAGTTCGCCATCTGCTACTGCGGCGCCCCGTTCCTGAACGACGGCGTAAAGATGCTGGCGCTGGCGGCGGACGCGGACAGCCCGGCCTACGAAAACAACTATGAGAACATTCACAACCGCACCTATCCGCTCACGCGGGACATCTTCGCCTACGCGAACCCGCTGCAGGCGCTCAACCCGGTGGTGAGCGAGTTCTTCAAGTACATTACCTCGCAGCAGGGCCAGACGCGCATCGCGCAGGACGCGAAATACGTGCCCCTGAACCGCGAAGCGGCGCTGAAGCAATGGGAGATTCTGGATGAGTCGAAGGCCAAGGGCGTGCAGTACTTCAAGGATTCCGCGCTGACGCTCACGGTGAACGGCGCGCCGGTCCAGACCGACGTGCACGCGGCCGACTTCATCGGGACGCTCATGCTGCCCGTAGAGCCGGTCATACAGGCCCTTGGCGGCACCTGCTCTTACGACGAGACGGGATATGCCCTGACGGTTGCGCTCGGAGGGCATGACTGGACCGTCCGGCACGGCAACGTTAAGGTGACGGCGGACGGAGAAACCCTTCGTCTGGAAAAGCCCGCGTTCAAGGTGGACGGCGTCATGGCTGCACCCGCGGCGTTCTTCACGGACATGCTGAACGTTTCGGTCGTCTGCACGCAGGACGGCGTAACCATCGATTGACGAAATCCAGACAGAGGACGAGGATAGAGCCGAAGCCCGAAACGGGTGGCACAAGCCGCGCAATATGACGCTGCCAAGAGGAAAGCGGCAGCAGATAGGAAGAGTAAAATGAAAAAACGGATATCTGTCCTTCTGATCTTCACGATGGTTCTGGCGCTGGCCTGCAGCGGCCTGGCCGAACCGAATCTTGCCAAGAAGAACGCCAACCTGTACAGGCAGGAGACATTTTACGAAAAGGATTTTCGCTCCTACGACACCGGCGCGTTTGACCTGACGGCCCTGCCGGATTATGAGCCGGAAAAGGAGATCAGCGGGTGGCTTGAGATCTGGGGCCATAGCGCCCTGGCCACCGGCAATCTGGCGCAGCTGTGGGCGGACGGCTTCAACGCCATTTATCCCGACGCCCACATTACCTGGAACCTGCCGGGCAAGGAGGTCATGCTGACCCCGCTGTACTACGACAAGGCCGACATGGTCATCGTGGAAGAGCCCGGCTTCTACGACATCATGCCCTACGAGCGCATGCTCAATTCGCAGCCTTTGGAGCTCCATCCTTACAAGGGATCGGCCGACATGAACGGCTATCAGGCGGCCTTTACCGTCATCGTCAACAAAGACATGCCGCTGGACGCCATCACCATGGAACAGTTGGACGGCATCTTCGGCTGTGCCCGCAACGGCGGCTGGATCGGGACCGCGTTCGAGATTTCCCTCGCCCGCGGTGAGGAGAAAAACATCCGGACCTGGGGCGAAATGGGCCTGGACGGCGAATTCGCCGACGCGAAGATCGAAGCGCATGCCTATCCCACCTCTTTTTCGATCGGTGAGACGCTGTCCGACATGATAATCGGCGGCAGCGACTACTGGGTGGAAGGTCTGCACTGCCATGGCTCGTACTACGACGACAACGACGAACCGGTCTATTCCGAAGCGGAGATCGTCTCATCCGTCGCCGCCGACAAGTTCGCCATCGGCATTGTCTCCGGCCAGTACTTCCTGACGGATGACGTAAAGGCGATTGCGGTTGCGCCCGATGCCCAAAGCGCAGCCGTGCCGTGCACCCCCGAAAGCGTCCATAGCGGCGCCTATCCGCTGGCCCGCGACGGCGAAATGTTCATCACCGTAAACGGCAAGCTCAGCGACCTTGCGGCCGCCTTCCTGCGCTACATCCTCAGCGAAGAAGGCCAGAGGGCCGTCGCGGAGGACGGGAAGTTCGTTCCTCTGACGGCCGAAGCGTGCGAGGCGCAGCGCTTGCTCGTCGAGGCGGCCTGCGTGACGCAGGCAGCGGGCGGAGAGGCCCTATCCGACGAGGCCAAGGAAGCCGCGCTGCGCACGCAGCAGGCGCATAACGAGACCGTCCGCTCCCGCGCGGAACGCGTGGAGTATTCCATGGACGATTTCGACCTCAGCGGCCTGCCGCACTACGTTCCGGAGACGTATCCCGAAGGGTACATGCGCATTTACGGCAACAACTACATCCAGACCGGCATGCTGATGGACCTTTGGAACGACGGGTTTAAGGAATATCAGCCCAACGTCAGCATCGCCTGGGAGCTGCCCTCCGCCTCGATGGGCTACGCAGGCCTGTACCTGGATACCTTTGATCTCTACCTCTCGCAGCGCCGCACCCCGCAGGATGCGATCGCTTATCAGAAGATCGTAGGAGAAGACCTGTGGGGCGTGAACTGCTATTCCGGCTCCTACAAGCTGGGCGGCTGGGGGAATACGCTGGTCGTCGAGGTGAACGAGGACAACCCCATCGAGTCGATCACGGTGGAGCAGCTGGACGGCATTTTCGGCTCCGCACGCAGCGGCGGCTGGGACAGCGTCGGCTACTGGCATCCCGAATATGGCCGCGGCGAGGAGAAGAACATCCGCACATGGGGTGAACTGGGATTGACCGGCGAATGGGCGGACAAGGTCATCACGCCTTACACCTTCCAACTGCGCTACAACACCGCCCGCGAGGTTTCCGAAAGCCTCCTTCAGGGAAGTGCGCAGTGGAACGAGAACATCAAGTCCACCGGCAACTACAAGCCGGCCGAGGGCGCGCGCGTCACCGGCGCGCAGTGGGTCGTCGAGCACATCGTAGAGGATGAGGGCGCCATCGGCCTTTCCCGCTATACCGACGACTACATGCTGCCCGGCATCCGGTTTGTCCCCGTGGTCGCGGAAGAGGGCGGCGAGCCGATCTACCCGACGCTGCAGACCACACAGAGCCTGGAGTATCCCTTCGTGTTCACGCAGAGCTTCTGGTACAAGGTCGAGGAAGGCGTCGCCATGAACGATATGTGCTACGAGTTCCTCAAGTACGTCCTCAGCTACGAGGGGCAGGAGGCCGTCATGAAGGACGGCAAGTATCAGCCCCTGACCGCCGAGGTGTGCGGCGAAATGCTCAGGAAGCTTGAGGCCGTGCGCTACGGCTACTGATCGTCCTCCTTTAACGGGAAAATTCTTTAAAGCGCCCGCCGGACGCGTCGTCGTCCGGCGGGCGCTTCAGATTGTCGAAAAATCTATCGAGGATAGAGAAACCAAAAGCCGTCTGCAAGACTGTAATCGTATCGCCCGGCTTTGCCGAGCGGGCGCTTCGGCGTCTAAAAAGAGAACGGACGCCCCTTTCCCTCTTTGCGGCCATGCGCTATAATGGGGAAAACGGCGAAAACGTGAGGAGGAGAGCCATGCGCTTTACAGACGGATACTGGCTTACGCGCCCCGAGTTTGAGATGAACTACGCGACCGAATGGCACCGCACGCGGCGGACGGACGGCTGCCTTTCCGTGCTCGCCCCGACGCGGCGCGTGACGGGCCGCGGGGATACGCTGAACAGCGCTACGCTTACCGTCACGTTCACCTCCCCGATGGAGGGCGTGATTTTGACCGAGGTCGTGCACTTCGCGGGGGAGGCGCGGCATGACCCGGCGTTTGAGACGGCGGACGAGCGCCCGCAGGTTAAGACGGGCGAGGACGAGACGCAGGCTTATTTCACCAGCGGCCCGCTGACGGCGCGGGTGATCAAGGCGCCCGCGGGCTGGGAGGTGCGCTACGAAGCCGACGGCCGGGTGCTCACCACGAGCGGCTATCACGGCATGGCGCACGCGCGAAACCGGGAGACGGGCCGCCGCTACATGAGCGATTCGCTGATGCTGGACGTGGGCGAGTGCGTATACGGCCTGGGGGAGCGCTTCGGCCCGTTCGTCAAGAACGGCCAGAGCGTGGACATGTGGAACGCGGACGGCGGCACCGCCAGCGAGCAGGCGTACAAGAACGTGCCCTTTTACATGACCAACCGGGGCTACGGCGCGTTCGTCGCGGACGTGGGCGACGTGTCGTTCGAGGTGGCGAGCGAGAAGGTGGAGCGCGTGCAGTTCTCCACGGAAGGCGAGCGCCTGCGCTATTACGTCCTTTACGGCCCGACGCCCAAGGAAATCCTCGAGCGGTACACGCGCCTTACGGGCAGGCCCGCCCTGCCGCCCGCGTGGTCGTTCGGCCTGTGGCTGACGACGAGCTTCACCACCAGCTACGACGAGGAGACGACCTCCTCCTTCATTCAGGGCATGGCGGACCGGGACATCCCCCTGCACGTGTTTCACTTCGACTGCTTCTGGATGCGGGGCTACAACTGGTGCGACTTCACCTGGGACCCGGAGACGTTCCCCGACCCGGCGGGCATGATCGCCCGCTACAAGGCGCGCGGGCTGCGCATCTGCGTGTGGATTAACCCCTACATCGCCCAGGAGAGCCCGCTGTTCGAGGAGGGAATGCGGGACGGCTACTTGCTGAAAAAGGAGGACGGAAGCGTCTGGCAGACCGACCTTTGGCAGGCGGGCATGGCCGTCGTGGACGTGACGAACCCGCGGGCGAGGGATTGGTACTGCGCCTGCCTTGCGCGATTGCTCGACATGGGCGTGGACTGCTTTAAGACCGACTTTGGCGAGCGCATCCCCGTTCGCGGCGTTTGCTACAGCGACGGCAGCGACCCCATGCGCATGCACAACTACTACACGCACCTGTACAACCGGATGGTGTTTGAGCTTCTCCTAAAAAAGCGGGGCGAGGGCGAGGCGGTGCTCTTCGCGCGCAGCGCCACGGCGGGCGGGCAGCGCTTCCCCGCGCACTGGGGCGGCGACAACAGCGCCTGCTACCCCTCGATGGCGGAGACGCTGCGCGCCGGGCTCTCGCTCGCCTGCTGCGGGTTCGGTTTCTGGAGCCACGACATCTCCGGCTTCGAGCAGACCGCGCCCGCCGACGTGTATAAGCGCTGGGCCGCGTTCGGGCTGCTTTCCAGCCACAGCCGGCTGCACGGCTCCTCGAGCTACCGCGTGCCGTGGCTGTTCGGGGAGGAGGCGGTGGAGGTCGTGCGCCGCTTCACGAAGCTCAAGTGCAGCCTGATGCCTTACCTGTACGGCCTGGCGGTGGAGGCGCACGAGTCCGGCACGCCGATGCTGCGCCCCATGTTCATGGAGTTTCCGGACGACCCGGCCTGCGATACGCTGGACCGGCAGTACATGCTGGGCGGCGACCTGCTGGTCGCGCCGGTCATGCACGCGGACGGACACGTGGACTATTACCTGCCGGAGGGGGTGTGGACGAACCTGCTCACGGGCGAAACCGCACAGGGCGGGCGCTGGCGGCGGGAGACGCACGGCTTTTTGACGCTTCCCCTGATGGTGCGCGAGGGCGCGGTGCTGCCGGTGGGCGCGGACTGCGCGCGGCCGGACTACGAATACGCGGACGGCGTGACGCTGCACGTGTACGAGCTGGAGGAGGGGGAGACGACGTTCGTGACCGTGCCCGACCTCTGCGGCGCGACCGCGGCGGCCTTCGCCGTGACGCGCACGACGGACGGGGTGCAGGTGGAGACGGACAGCGAGCGGCCCTATCACGTGGTGCTGCACGCGGGCGGAAGGCGGGTATCGATCCGCTGATGGCATAAACGAACCGCCCTTTCCGTATGATGGACAAAGAGCCATGACGCGGGAAGGGATGTTTGACTTTGCGAAAAAAGATGAGATTGCTGGCGGCGATCGCGGCCTGCCTCGCGCTCTCCGGCTGCGCGGCGGACGCGCGGCCGCTGGCGACCGCCGTGCCGGAGCAGACGCCGGGCGCAGTGCTGCAGCCCGCGGGCGGGAAGAAGCCCGAGATACCGGAAAAGCTGGAGCGGGGCAAGGACGGGCAGCCGACGCTCAGCGTCTACGACGTGAAGCGCTCGCAGGTCGTGACGATGCCCATCGAGGACTACCTGCTGGGCGTGCTCGCGGGCGAGATGCACGCGGACTGGCCGCTGGAGGCGCTCAAGGCGCAGGCGATTCTGGCGCGGACCTTCGTGCTCAAGTTCGTGCAGGACAAGGAGAGCCGCTACCCCGGGGCCCACATCTCCACGGACATCGAGGAGGCGCAGGCCTACGAGCCGGCCGCCGTCAACGACAACATCCGTCAGGCGGTGGCGGAGACGGACGGGCTGGTGCTTTCGAGCGGGGGCGAATTGCCCTACGCCTGGTTCCACGCGCATTCGGGCGGAAGGACCGCGCTGGCCAAGGAAGGGCTCGACTATAAGAAAGACGAGCCGCCCTATACGCAGTCCGTCGAGGGCATGGAGAGCGACGAGGCGGACGAGGAAGCGGCCCAGTGGGAGGTCTCGTTCCCCGCGGCGGAGGTGATGAAGGCGGCGCAGCAGGTCGGCGCGTCGGGCAACCAGCTCACGGAAATTTCCGTGGCCGAGCGGGGGGAGTCCGGCCGGGCGACGAAGATTTCGGTCAACGGCAAGCGCGTGAGCGCGGCGGCGTTCCGCATCGCCCTGGGCTCGACGCAGATGCGCTCCACGCTGATCGATTCGCTGACCTTTTCGGACGGCAAGGTCGTCATCAGCGGCAGGGGCTACGGCCACGGCGTCGGGATGAGCCAGTGGGGCGCCTACGCGATGGCGAAGAGCGGGAAGACCGCGCGGGAGATCGTATTGCACTACTTTAAGGACGTGCAGGTCGTGCGGCTGTGGTAAAGGTGCGCCTTATGCGTCCAAAACGAACTGCGCGCGGGGGAAGCGGCTGCTTCCCCCGCGCGTTTTCTCTTAAGGTCTGCCGCCGGGGCGTCCTCCCGGCCTCGGCCCGTCGTCGTCCTCGTCGTCGTCCTTCACGGGCTTGGGCGATTTGCTCGCGCTCGGCTTTACGGTGAGCAGGCTGGAGCTGACGAAGCCCACGTTGCTCTCGCCGTACACGACGAGCGACCAGCCCTCGAAGGTCGCGTAGACGTAGGCCACGCGGTCCTGCAAAAGCGTGTACGTCTTGTCGTAATCGGTCCCAGGCCCGCTCCGCACGTTGATGCTGTCGGGCTTTACGTGCTTTTTGGGCACGGCGGCGCTCTTGTCCAGCCAGATTTCAAACGTCTCCCCGCCGATGCAAAGCGTCTTGGCGGTGCTGGTCAGGCCGCAGGTGCAGGTGACGCCCGCATGATCCTGCACGCAGTAAAGGCTCGGCGTGCCGGAGGCGCTGACGGTGAGCAAAATGCCGGTTTCCGGCTCGCGGAATCCGATCACCGGGGCGTCGAGGACCGATTTTACGCCGGTGAGGGCGGCGAGCGCGTTCGCGACCGCCGCGCGCTGCTCCGACGTCAGGGCGGCCTTAGCCGCCTCCTGCGCGTCGTCTGCCGGGGGCGCGGGGGTCGCGGCAGGGGCGGGGGAGGGCGTCGCCGCGTCCGCGGCGGCCCCGCCCCACGGCAGGGCGAAACACAAGAGCGAAAGGGCCGTAAGAAGGGACAGGATTCTCTTTTTCATATCGGCGGGCTCCCTTTCCGGGCCGGCGCCAGGCCGGCGCATAACCAGATTGTTCCTTATGCGGCTATTGTAGCATGCGGAAAAATCGGGGTCAATGCGCCGCGGCAAAGCGTCACCAAAAAGAACGCCCCCGTTCACAAAGCTGACGCAATCCGGCGAAAAAAGCGCGCCCGAAGGACCGGCCGTGCGGGGAGACGCCGGAAAGACGGCGGACGCGGACGGCGGCTTGCAAGCGGAGGGAAAACCCCCATGTCGCGCCCCGCCGCGGCCCTGATCGCAGCACGCGGAGCGCCCCGGCGGGCTTCCCTGCCCGCTTTTTTCAAAAAAATCCCCAAAACGAAAAAAAACAGACGCAAAACGATTGACACCTATTCCATTGCGTGATACAATACTATATTGCATCAGTATGTCAAAATAGGTGTTCTATCCTCTTGCATTGTTCCTGTGTTGCTATTGTACACCACGTGCGCATCGTTTGCAACGGGAAAATGAAAGAAGCGAAAAAACATTTGTTTTGCGCCATACGGTTAGGTTCCAACACAGTTAGGGGTGATGGCATTCATGGTTCACGAGGTAAAAATGGGAAAGCGACGCACCAGGATGAGCTTTTCCCGCATCGATGAGGTCTTGGAAATGCCCGATCTGATCGAAGTGCAAAAGAACTCCTATGAGCGCTTTCTCAAGGAAGACCTGCGCGAGGTCTTGAACGATGTTTCACCGATCACGGACTACAGCGAAAATCTCGTGCTTGAATTCGTGGATTATTCGCTTGACGAGACACCCAAAAACAGCCAGGAACGCTGCCGCGAACGCGATATGACGTACGCGACGGCGCTTAAGGTTTTTGTGCGCCTGAAAAACAAGGAGACCGGCGAAATCAAGGAATCGGACGTGTTCATGGGCGATTTCCCGCTCATGACCGACCACGGCACGTTCATCATCAACGGCGCCGAGCGCGTCATCGTCAGCCAGCTCGTCCGTTCGCCGGGCGTCTATTATCGCGAGTCCATCGACAAGGCGGGCAAGCACCTGTACGATACCCAGGTGATCCCCAACCGCGGCGCGTGGCTTGAATATGAAATCGACTCCAACGACGTCATGTGGGTGCGCGTGGACCGCGCGCGCAAGCTGCCGGTGACGTCGCTTCTTCGCGCCCTGGGCTACGGCACCAACCAGGAAATCCTAGATCTCCTGGGCGAGGACGAGAAGCTGACCGCCACCCTCGCGCGCGACGAGGCCGCGCAGTCCGTCGAGGACGGCCTGCTCGAAATCTACAAGCGCCTGCGCCCGGGCGAGCTGCTCACGGCGGATTCCGCCCGCAGCCTGCTGCGCAGCCTGTTCTTCGACCCCAAGCGCTACGACCTCATGCGCGTGGGCCGCTACAAGTTCAACAAGAAGCTGGCGCTTGCGGCGCGCATCGCCGATCACGTGTCCGCGGAGGACATCGTCAACCCCGAGACGGGCGAGGTGATGGTTTCCGAGGGCGAAACGATCAGCAAGACGATGGCGCTGGAGATTCAGAACGCGGGCGTCGGCGTCGTGCATCTCCTGGCCGACGGGCACACCGTGCGCGTCATCGGCAACAACTTCGTGGACGCCGCTGCGTGGCTGCCGTTTGACCCGGCGGAAGCGGGCATCAACGAGAAGGTCCACCTCCCCACGTTAAAGGAGATCATCGGACAGGTCGCCCCGGAGGACCTGAAGGAAGCGGTGCGCGAGAACCTCGCCCACCTGTGCCCCAAGCACATCCTCATCGACGACATCGTCTCCTCCGTCAGCTACCTGATCGGCCTGCCCTACGGCGTGGGCAAGACGGACGACATCGACCATCTGGGCAACCGCCGCCTGCGCTCCGTGGGCGAGCTGCTGCAAAACCAGATTCGCATCGGCCTCTCGCGCCTGGAGCGCGTGGTGCGCGAGCGCATGGCGATTCAGAACGCGAGCGAGGTGCGCCCGCAGGACCTCATCAACATCCGCCCCGTGAGCGCGGCGATCAAGGAGTTCTTCGGCTCCTCGCAGCTTTCGCAGTTCATGGACCAGCCGAACCCCCTGGCGGAATTGACGCACAAGCGCCGCCTGTCGGCCCTGGGCCCCGGCGGCCTCAACCGCGACCGCGCGTCCTTCGAGGTCCGCGACGTTCACTACTCCCACTACGCGCGCATCTGCCCGATCGAGACGCCTGAAGGTCCGAACATCGGCCTGATCGGCTCGCTGGCGACCTACGCGCGCATCAACGAATACGGCTTCATCGAGGCGCCCTACCGCATCGTGACGCACGAGGACGGCGTGACGCGCGTGACGGACGACATCGTCTACCTGACGGCGGACGAGGAGGACGGCTGCCACATCGCGCAGGCGAAGGAGCCGATCAACCCGGACGGCACATTCACCAACGAGCGCGTGACCACCCGCGTGTGCGCGGACGTCGTGGCCGTGACGCCGGACAAGGTCGACTACGTCGACGTTTCCCCGCGCCAGGTCGTCTCCGTCGCCACGGCGATGATCCCCTTCCTCGAAAACGACGACGCCAACCGCGCGCTGATGGGCTCCAACATGCAGCGCCAGGCGGTGCCGCTGCTCAAGCCCGAGGCCGCCTACGTGGCCACCGGCATCGAGTACAAGGCCGCCTGCGACTCGGGCGTGGCCATCACCGCCAAGGAAGACGGTGTGGTCGAAAAGGTGTGCGCGGACCGCATCGACATCCGCGCGAAGGATCACAGCCTGCACACCTACAAGCTCACCAAGTTCGCCCGCTCCAACCAGTCCACCTGCATCAACCAGCGCCCGATCGTGGACGCCGGCGAGGTCATCGAGAAGGGGCAGGTCATCGCGGACGGCCCCTCTACGGACATGGGCGAGATCAGCCTGGGCAGAAACGTCCTGATGGCGTTCATGACCTGGGAAGGCTACAACTACGAGGACGCCATCCTGCTCTCCGAGCGGCTGGTGAAGGACGACGTGTACACGTCCATCCATCTCGAGGAATACGAGTGCGAGGCGCGCGACACCAAGCTGGGGCCGGAGGAAATCACCCGCGACATCCCCAACGTCGGCGACGACGCGCTGCGCGATCTGGACGAGGAGGGCATCATCCGCGTGGGCGCGGAGGTGCATTCCGGCGACATCCTGGTCGGCAAGGTCACGCCCAAGGGCGAAACCGAGCTGACGGCGGAGGAGCGGCTGCTGCGCGCGATCTTCGGCGAGAAGGCGCGCGAGGTGCGCGACACCAGCCTGCGCGTGCCGCACGGCGAGGAAGGCATCATCGTGGACGTCAAGATTTTCACCCGCGAGAACCACGACGAGCTCTCCCCGGGCGTCAACCAGATGGTCCGCGTCTACATCGCGCAAAAGCGCAAGATCTCGGTCGGCGACAAGATGGCGGGCCGCCACGGCAACAAGGGCGTCGTCTCGCGCATCATGCGCGAGGAGGACATGCCGTTCCTGCCGGACGGCACGCCCCTGCAGATCGTGCTCAACCCCCTGGGCGTTCCCTCCCGTATGAACCTGGGCCAGGTGCTGGAAGTGCACCTGGGCATGGTCGCCAAGTCCCTGGGTTGGCACGTCGCCACGCCCGTGTTCGACGGCGCGACCGAGGAGGACATCGAGGAGCTGATGGAGAAGGCCGGACGCCGCCGCGACGGCAAGACCCTGCTCTACGACGGACGCACGGGCGATCAGTTTGAAAACCCGGTCACCGTCGGCTACATGTACATGCTCAAGCTGCACCACCTCGTCGACGACAAGATGCACGCGCGCTCGACCGGCCCCTACTCGCTGGTCACGCAGCAGCCTCTGGGCGGCAAGGCCCAGTTCGGCGGCCAGCGCTTCGGCGAGATGGAGGTCTGGGCGCTGGAGGCGTACGGCGCGGCCAACACCCTGCAGGAGATCCTCACGGTCAAGTCGGACGACACGGTCGGCCGCGTGAAGACCTACGAGGCGATCGTCAAGGGCAAGAACATCCCCGACCCGGGCGTTCCCGAGTCGTTCAAGGTGCTCATCAAGGAGCTGCAGGCGCTGTCGCTGGACATCAAGGTGCTTTCCGCCGACAAGCAGGAGATCATCATCAGAGAGATCGACGACGAGGACGAGGAAGAGACGGAGCGCCCGGAGGCCGACCTTTCGCTGGTCGAAGAGGCGCCGGTCCCCGGCGCCTATCCGGAGGGCGACCTGGACGCCGACATCTCCCTGGAGGAGCTGGACGACTTCGACGTGGAGGACGTTCCCGATCTGGAGGACATCTCGCTGGACGACGACGACCTGTAAGCGAACCCTGTGTAGGAATTGGAAGGGAGTGTCTACCCTTTGTTTGAACTGTCGAACCTCGATTCGATTCAAATCGGCATGGCTTCGCCGGAGAAGATCCTCGAGTGGTCTCACGGCGAGGTCTGCAAGCCGGAAACCATCAACTACCGCACGCTCAAGCCGGAGCGCGACGGCCTGTTCTGCGAGCGCATCTTCGGGCCGCAGAAGGACTGGGAGTGCAACTGCGGCAAGTACAAGCGCGTGCGCTACAAGGGCGTCGTCTGCGACAAGTGCGGCGTAGAGGTCACCCGCGCGAAGGTGCGCCGCGAGCGCATGGGCCACATTCAGCTTGCCGCGCCCGTGAGCCACATCTGGTACTTCAAGGGCATCCCCAGCCGCATGGGCATGCTGCTGGACATTTCGCCCCGCGCGCTGGAGAAGGTGCTCTACTTCGCCTCCTTCATCGTGCTGGACCCCGGCAAGACGAAGCTCAAGCAGAACGAGCTGATCACCGACCAGAAGTACCGCGAGCTGGTCGACGAGTACGGCCGGGACGCCTTCCGCGTCGGCATGGGCGCGGAGGCGGTCAAGGAGCTGCTGCAGAAGATCGATCTGGAGTCGCTCAGCGTCTCGCTCCGCAACGAGATCAACGAGCTGACCATCAAAGAGCGCGAGCGCGAGACCGAGGGCCAGAAGCGCGCCCGCGCCGTCAAGCGCCTGGAGGTCGTAGAGGCCTTCCGCCAGAGCGGCAACAAGCCGGAATGGATGATCCTAGACGTGGTGCCGGTCATTCCGCCGGACCTGCGCCCGATGGTGCAGCTGGACGGCGGCCGGTTCGCGACCAGCGACCTGAACGACCTGTACCGCCGCGTCATCAACCGCAACAACCGACTCAAGCGCCTGCTGGAGCTGGGCGCGCCCGATATCATCGTGCGCAACGAAAAGCGTATGCTCCAGGAAGCCGTCGACGCCCTGATCGACAACGGCCGCCGCGGCCGCCCGGTGACGGGCCCCGGCAACCGCCCGCTCAAGAGCCTGTCGGACCTCCTGCGCGGCAAGCAGGGACGCTTCCGCCAGAACCTGCTGGGCAAGCGCGTGGACTATTCCGGCCGTTCGGTCATCGTCGTGGGCCCGGAGCTCAAGCTGCACCAGTGCGGCCTGCCCAAGGGCATGGCGCTGGAGCTGTTCAAGCCCTTCGTCATGGAGCGCCTGGTCTCCACCGGCATCGCGCACAACGTCAAGAGCGCCAAGCGCATGGTGGAGCGCGCGGAAACCCGCGTGTGGGACATTCTGGAGGGCGTCATCCGCGAGCACCCGGTGCTGCTCAACCGCGCGCCGACGCTGCACCGCCTGGGCATTCAGGCGTTCGAGCCGGTGCTGGTCGAGGGCAAGGCCATCAAGCTGCACCCGCTGGTCTGCACGGCCTTCAACGCGGACTTCGACGGCGACCAGATGGCCGTGCACGTGCCGCTTTCCATGGAGGCGCAGGCCGAGGCCCGCTTCCTGATGCTGGCGGCGAACAACATTTTGAAGCCCCAGGACGGCAAGCCGGTCATCTCGCCCACGCAGGACATGGTCATCGGCTGCTACTACCTCACCTGCGTGCGCCCCGGCGCGCTGGGCGAGGGCGGCTACTTCTGCTCCGAGGACGAGGCCGTGATGGCCTATCAGACGCAGCAGCTGCACCTGCAGGCGAAGATTCACGTGCGCATCGCGCGCAAGTGGCAGGGCGAGACCTACCGGCGCGTGATCGAGACCACGCTGGGCAAGCTGATCTTCAACAACGCCATTCCGCAGGACATGGGCTTCAAGCCCAGAAACACGCTGGACGACATGTTCGTGCTGGAAATCGACGAGCGCGTCGGCAAGAAACAGATCGGCAGGATCGTCGACATGTGCTTCCGCGCGCACGGCGTGAACAAGACCGCCGAGGTGCTCGACAACATCAAGGCCATGGGCTACAAGTACTCGACGCGCGGCGCGGTCACCGTCTCCGTCTCGGACATCATCGTCCCGCCGGAGAAGAAGACCATTCTGGCCGACGCCGAGGAGCAGGTCAAGAAGATCGAGAAGCTCTTCCGCCGCGGCCTGCTCACGGACGAGGAGCGCTACGACCGCGTCGTGGCCGTCTGGTCCAAGACGACGGACGACGTTAAGGGCACCATCATGAAGCACATGGACGACTTTAACCCCGTGCGCATGATGACCGACTCCGGCGCCCGCGGTTCCATTTCGCAGGTTTCGCAGCTCGCCGGCATGCGCGGCATGATGGCGTCTCCGACCGGCAAGCCGCTGGAGATGCCCGTCAAGGCGAACTTCCGCGAAGGCCTGACGGTTCTGGAGTTCTTCCAGTCCTCGCACGGCAGCCGCAAGGCGCTGTCCGACACGGCGCTTCGTACGGCGGACTCGGGCTACCTGACCCGCCGCCTGGTCGACGTCTCGCAGGAGGTCATCGTCCGCGAGGTCGACTGCTTCGCGGCGCGCGGCGAGAAGGTGCGCGGCATCACGGTCTCCGCTATCGGCTCCGAGCAGGACCCGATCGAGTCGCTGATGGACCGCATCGTCGGCCGCGTCGCGGCGGAGGACATCGTGAACCCCGCCACGGGCGAGGTGATCGTGCCGCTCAACGAGCTCATCACCTTTGAAAAGGGCAAGGAGATCGTGGACGCGGGCATCAAGACCTGCCAGATCCGCTCCGTACTGACCTGCCGCAACGAGACGGGCGTGTGCGTCAAGTGCTACGGCCAGAACCTCGCGCACGGCGGCTACGTGGACATCGGCGAAGCGGTTGGCATCGTCGCGGCGCAGGCCATCGGCGAGCCGGGCACGCAGTTGACGATGCGTACCTTCCACACCGGCGGCGTGGCCTCGGAAAAGGACATCACGCAGGGCCTTCCGCGCGTCGAGGAGCTGTTCGAGGCGCGCAAGCCCAAGCGCGAAGCGACGCTGGCGGAAATCGACGGCGAGATCAAGCTCAGCGAGGCCAAGAAGCGCCGCGAGATCGTCATCACCAGCGCCGAGGGCGAGGTCAAGACCTACCCGATCACCTACGGCAGCCGCCTGAAGGTGAAGGACGGCGACCGCGTGAGGGCGGGCGACGAGCTCACCGAGGGCTCCGTCAACCCGCACGACCTGCTGCGCATCCTGGGCGTCAAGGCCGTGCAGGAGCACCTGCTCAAGGAAGTCCTCATGGTTTACCGCCTGCAGGGCGTCGGCATCGCCGACAAGCACATCGAGGTCATCGTGCATCAGATGCTGCGCAAGGTGCGCGTAGAGGATGCGGGCGACACCGAACTGCTGCCGGGCAGCCTGGTGGACATCTTCCACTTCGAGAAGGAGAACGAGGCGACGTTGATGAGGGGTGGACGCCCCGCGGTCGCCAAGCGCATCCTGCTGGGCATCACGAAGGCGTCGCTGGCGACGGAGTCCTTCCTGTCCGCCGCGTCCTTCCAGGAGACCACGCGCGTGCTGACCGAGGCCGCCATCAAGGGCAAGGTCGATCCGCTGGTGGGCCTGAAGGAGAACGTCATCATCGGCAAGCTCATTCCGGCCGGTACCGGCATGAAGCGCTACAAGAACATCGAAATTCACGAGGCGTACTAAGTTCATTCAAAGCCGTTCAGAACTGGAAGGTTCTGGACGGCTTTTTCGTCTTATGGTCAAAAGGCGAAAAGGGAGCGAATGCGGATGAAAAGGCGAATCTTTGCCGCGCTGCTCGCAGCGCTGACGCTGCTTGGCGGCGCGGCGCAGGCCGAAGAGCCATCGGATGAGTCGAGGGCGCGGGCAGCGATTCTATTGTATTTGGAGACGGAAATCCCGGAGGAAATCCTGGGCGAGGCCAGTCGGCGGGAAGGCGCGACCTATCGCACCGTATCTTTCCGCACGGCGGAGGACGAGATCGTCGCGGTCGATCTGGACGATGAAAGCATTCGCCGGGTGGTGCGCAGCCATACGGGAGAACAAGACTTCGTCAAGTGGGAACTGAAACGGTGGATTGAAGAATGGGGGTGTGCTTGGGCCTTTGAGGATGCGGATCGGGTCAACGCGATGGAACCGCAGATGGAGGCCTATCTGGACGCGCACGGCATCGTGCATGAGCCCTGGACGGGCTTTGTAGACCGCGGCGCTTTCGTCACATACGACGAGGAACCAACGACGGATATTTACCTGAGGTTTTATTACCTCGTTCCCGGAAGCGACGACCTGCTCAGCTGGCGCGGCAGCGTGCGGGTGCTGTATTCACTCTATCAAGGCGAGATTTGCGGCGTGGACCTGTTGCCGGATTCGATAGGCTAAACGGAGAAAAAGGGAGGAGAAGTGGATGAAGCACGGGAAAATCGTGCTGGCCGCGCTGCTTTTGATCTTTAGCGCGGTAAGCGAGGGAGCCTTTGCACGGGCGGAAGCCGCGCGGCCGCACGGCCTTGTGCTGCCGGTGCAAAACGCACGAGAAGAAATGCGCTCGGCGTGCGCGCGTTTTTTCCTAAATGCGCGGGAGACGCCGACGCAGGAGGAATATGAGGAGTTGTCAGGCGTTGAGCGCAGCGAACGGACCAGTCTTCCAGCGCCTCAGGCGGAGGTAGACCTTACTGCGAATGAATACCGGCTGACGACGGTATCCGGTATGGAAATCGAGCGGACGTATACGGCATACGCGCGGCTGGATGGAACCGTGTACCGATTGACCTGCGAGGGACCGGCATTTGTCTCTATGACGCCTTGGGGGATGGAGGACCTGGATTCAACCCGTATATTCATGCATTCCTGGCTTCAGGAGGTTGGCTGGCCGGACGCACAGATCGTGGAAATCAAGCCTTACCCCGTCGATGCTTCCGATGAAGACGGCGTCCAGCCCGGACATGAGGTTCTACTCTGGTTCCCTGGAGGTGAGGAGACGCGCGTCAAGGTTCTGCCCGCATCGGGCAGCGTGTCGAGCGTCATGTGGTCCGAGCAGGCGCCCAGCGGCCAGCCGACGCGCGAGGCGGAAAACGCCTGGTATGAGCGGCAGGCGCGCGAGGCGCTGAAGACGTACCTGGACATCGAACTGCCGGACGAAACGCTCGTCACCGTCAATCGGGATGGGCAGTATAGCTTAAACTCGAGGTACCCGGTTTGGGGCACGCGCACGATTGAGTTTTCATACGAAGCCCAATACCCCTTTGTGTATCGAGTGGATTTGAACGGCGACGGTGTACGGCGCGTACAGTGCGCCTATCAAGGCGCGGATGGATCGAAGACCATGGAGGATTTGCTGCAGGATTGGCATGCCCAGTGGGCGCAGAACGATCCGGAGCAGATCATACAGATGGAATCGAGCATCGCCGCTTACCTCGCGGAGAAGAAAATCGCCCATGAGCCATGGGTCGGCGCTCGGACGTTGGGACCGGTGCTTTCGTATGTTCCGATGGAGATCGCCAGGGACGATACGGATATCTATCTGATATACTCCTACGCAAAGCCCGGCGGCAAGCTGTACTGCGCGAACGAGTACCTGCAGGTCGGCTATTCTCTTTATCAAAAACGAATCGCCTTTGTCGATTTATGCGTGGATGGAAACGGCTGAGCTGCACTGCTCGCGGCGACGGTGCGGCTGAAAACCATACGGAGGGAGCGGATGAAAAAGATGCTCGCGATTCAAAAAGGAAGACGGCTTGCTTTGTGTGCGGCGGCGATCTTTCTATGCCTGACGGCGAACTGCGTAATTGCGGAGCCCGGGACGGCGCGGACGCCGACAAAAGAGGAGACGTACGTCGAGCAGGCGCGCCAGGCATTGTTTCAATACCTGGACGTGGAGTTGGATCAGCAGGTCGAGGTACGTTACGACGACGACATAAGAGAGACGAGCACTTGCAGGGTGCAGTTTGGGCCGGTCGGCGGAGTCATTTACCGCGTCGCCTTCGGCGAAGACGGCATTCATCGCGTATACGGCGGGCACGCGGGCGAGCCGGACTTTTGGCCGAAGAACGGGGACTTCGCGGACATAACCGCCTGGGCCGCGCGCTGGGATGAAGCTTGGCTGCGCGAGGGCGAGATGTCGGGCAATGGCCTGGTAATGGCGGGAGAGGCAGGAAGCCGTATGCTCGAAATCGAGCGGGAAGCGGAGGCGTTTTTGCAGGCCCACGACATCTTTCATATGCCGTGGGAGGGCAAATGGGAATGCGATCTGCTTTTGACGGACAGTTCCTTTTATGATGAATTTACCGACATCATGGTCATCCTCCGCTACCCCAACGGCAGCGGAATCGACATGGGCCATGCGGGCTCTTCCATAGACGTCGGTTATTCGCTGTATTTCAAACGGGTCATGTATCTGTCGCTCGTTCGTGATACGAACGGCTGAAAAGTCAGAATTGATGTACATGCAGAGGGACGACATACGTGAGGGCGCGATCGGGCACATCGGGCGCCCCCCAGCAGCGCCCTCAAACGAAGCACTGTAAGCGCGGTGCGGGAAAGGAGCGAGAGAATGCTGACGGAAAAGCGAGCTGCTCGCTGGAAGGGCGCCCTGATTACGGCGCTGATGCTCCTGCTGACGGTGGGGACGTTTGCCGCCTGCGAGAACGCGGGCGAGGAAAAGAGCGTCGTAGAGGACTAGGAGGCCGCGCAGATCGGCGCGCAGATCGACGCGGCGAACGCCGAAGAGGACTTGGAAGCGCTGTGCGCGCGATTCTTTGGCGCGGAAGGCTGGAACGCGGGGCTGCACGTTCTGTCGCAGGGCGTGGGCGAGGACGTCGATTGGCCGTTCAGGTCGCGCGCCCTGTGGTATAACCTCGACAAAACCCATTACGCCTATCACTGGGCGGTATCGCCGGACGACCCGCGTGTGGGCGCCATCGCGTACATGCGCACGCCGCAGCTGCAAAAGGCGGGCGCGACCCTGGAGGATGCGAAGGCGCTTGGCGAAGCGTGGCATTTTTACGCGCTGGTGGACGGCGCGGGAAACGTGATCCGGCTGGAGCGCGAGCCGCTGTATTCAAGGCTGGGCCTGTATTCCTTCGAGCGCAACGCCGCTTTCGTACCCGCGGAGGAGTGGATCGCCAGGAGCGAGGAAACCTACGGCGAGTACCGCGAACGGGTAAGGCCGCGCTACGAGGACACGGATTCGAGCGTGGCGCTCGTGCAGGCTTGGCTGCGTTCGGTCGGCTGGGCGGATGCGCAGGTGACGGGGATCACGCCCTACGAGGGAAGCGTCAAGGGAGATTACCCCGAGCCGAAGCACGACGTGCACCTGCTGTTTCCGGGCGGGGAAACGGTAACGGTCACCGTGGCGACGGACAGCGAGCGGATTACTGCCGTTTCCTGGCCGGAGGACGCAACGGATGCGGCCCGCCCCCTGATCGAAGAGACGAGGTCGGCGCTGAAGCGCTTTTTCGGCGTGACGCCGGATGCGGATGCACCGCTTACATCGCGCGAAACGGAGGGTGCGTCTGAGATGAACGGGGCGCGCACGACGTGGACGAGCGTGGAGTACGTTGCGCAGGACGGGAGCGGCCTGCTCTACCGGGTGGAGCTGAACGCGGACGGGCTGCGCCGATTGCACCGCGCGCACACCGGAGAGACGGACTTCTGGCTGGAGACGGGCACCCCCGACATGGCCGCCTGCGCAAAGAGGTGGGACTTCTTGTGGGTGCTGGGCGCGCAGGAGCCGCTCGGCGGCATGGGCAATCTCCTGGATCAGGCGGGCACGGGGGACCCCGGCGTCTATGAAGCGCGCATGCGGCAGATTCGGACGGAGGCGGAAACGTTTTTGCAGGGCGCAGGCGTGCCGCACGGGGAGATCCTGCCGGGAGCGGCGCTCTTTGCCAACAACCGCTATGAAAAGACGGACACGGACATTTTTCTCGTGTTCAACTTTGCCGCGGCGGGGGACGGCGCAGGCGTGCGCGTCGGCTATTCGCTCTTTCAGCGGGCCATCGCGTTTCTCGACCTTAACCCGGAGGACGACGTCGGATGAGCCTTCCGCCGAAGACAAAAAAATAACGCGGATTGTGCCGGGGCGCGCTTGAAATCGGCGGGGAAACAGGTTATAATAGGACAAGTGTATGTGCGGAGGGCGTTTCGTGATCCATGCGCTCCGCACAGCGCTTTTTTTAGAAAAATAAAGGGAATTGCATTGACAGTCGGTGCGCGCGATGGTATCATATAATGGTTTATTGCGCAGCCTGTCTATATGCTGCTGTGCAAAACGAAAGGAAGGTCATCATGCTTTCAGAGCTAAGCGATGCCGACAGGCGAATCGTCGGCACCAAACAGCTCCTGCGCGCGCTGGATGCGGGCAACGTCGCCCGCGCGTATGTGGCGCGCGACGCGGACCCGTTTTTGACGAAGCGGGTGATGGATCGCTGCTATGATATGAACATCCCCTGTCAGGAGATCGAATCCATGAAGGTGCTCGGTCAGGCATGCGGCATCGACGTCGGCGCGGCCGCCGCCGGCGTTCAGCGCAGGTAAAACGTGCCCTTTCCTGGGACAGCCTCTTTGGCTGTGCCCGGGTTTTCTGCGGTCTGAAGGGCCTGTGTCCGCTATAAGGTTCGCGAGGGTTGCGCGGATTTTTATAGATAGATGTTTTTCATTTTAAGTTTGAAGAAATCAAGGAGGTGCTTCCATGCCTACGATCAATCAGTTGATCCGCAAGGGAAGAGAAAAGGTCGTCAACAAGTCGACCGCGCCTATCTTGCAGAAGTGCCCGCAGAAGCGCGGTGTCTGCCTCTCGGTTAAGACCACCACGCCGAAAAAGCCGAACTCGGCTCTGCGTAAAATCGCTCGCGTTCGTCTGACGAACTCCATCGAGGGCACCTGCTATATTCCGGGTATCGGTCACAACCTGCAGGAGCACAGCGTCGTGTTGATCCGCGGCGGCCGTGTGCGTGACCTGCCTGGCGTGCGCTACCACATCATCCGTGGTGCGCTGGACGCGGCCGGCGTCGCCAAGCGTATGCAGTCCCGCTCTCTTTACGGCGCAAAACGCCCGAAGAAGTAATCCGAGCCTCAGGGCCCGGACCGCGATCACGCAGGGCCTGCGCAAGCGCGCAGGCCGCGCAAAGAAGACAGTTGCCTTCAGGGGCGGCGAAAGGAAGGCTTTCCGCAAGGAACGGCGGGAGGCTGCGTCCTTCGCGGGCCGGGGAGCGCAATCCCGCGCGCAAAGCGTCATGCTGAGGCGTTTGGTGCGTCGGGCGTCCGGATCGCACGCAACTTTCAGAGTATTTTGTGACTCGTTATAGGGAGGTATTACAATGCCCAGACGTGGATTTATTCCCAAGCGCGAGGTGCTGCCGGATCCGGTATACGGAACGACCCTCGTGACCAAGCTCATCAATCAGGTGATGCTCGACGGCAAGCGCGGCGTCGCGCAGGCCGTTTGCTACGACGCTTTCTCCGCGATCGCCGAGAAGTCCGGCAAGGACGCGATGGAAGTCTTCCAGGCCGGCCTGAACAACATCCTGCCGTCCCTGGAGGTCAAGGCCCGCCGCGTCGGCGGCGCGACCTATCAGGTCCCGGTCGAGATCCGCCCGGAGCGCCGCCAGACCCTGGCGCTGCGCTGGCTGGTCGAGTTTTCCCGCAAGCGCGGCGAAAAGACCATGGCCGAGCGCCTGGCCGCCGAGATCCTGGACGCTTCCAACAACGCGGGCAACGCCGTGAAGCGCAAGGAAGAAATGCACCGCATGGCCGAAGCCAACAAGGCGTTCGCGCACTATCGCTGGTAAGGCATCTCGAGATGAAAAACACGATCTATATTACTCCCAGAACATCGGGAAGGAGGATGAACGACTATGCCTAGAAACCATCCTTTGGATAAGGTTCGCAATATCGGCATCATGGCCCACATCGACGCTGGTAAGACGACCACGACGGAACGCATCCTTTTCTACACCGGTATCAATCACAAGATCGGTGAGACGCACGAAGGTTCCGCGACCATGGACTGGATGGCGCAGGAGCAGGAGCGTGGAATCACGATCACCTCTGCTGCGACCACCTGCTATTGGAAAGGCCACCGTATCAACATCATTGACACCCCCGGCCACGTCGATTTTACCGTCGAAGTCGAACGTTCTCTGCGCGTTCTCGATGGTGCTGTAGCCGTTTTCTGCGCAAAGGGCGGCGTCGAGCCGCAGTCTGAGACCGTTTGGCGTCAGGCTGAAAAGTACGGCGTCCCCCGCATGGTGTACGTCAACAAGATGGACATCATGGGCGCCAATTTCTTCCGCGTGGTGCAGATGCTGAGGGATCGCCTGCACGCGAACGCCGTGCCGATTCAGCTGCCGATCGGCGCTGAAGCCGACTTCCGCGGCATCATCGACCTGCTCACCATGCGCGCCGAGGTCTATTACGACGACCTGGGCAAGGACATCCGCGACGAGGAGATCCCCGCCGACATGGCGGACCTGGCGCAGGAGTACCACGAGAAGATGGTCGAAGCCGTGTGCGAGCTCGACGACGACCTGGCGGAGAAGTTCCTCATGGGCGAGGAGCCCACGATCGAGGAGCTGCGCGCGGCGATCCGCAAGGGCACCATCGCCTGCAAGTTCTTCCCCGTGACCTGCGGCACCTCTTACCGCAACAAGGGCGTGCAGCCCATGCTGGACAACGTGGTCGAGTACATGCCCTCGCCGATCGACATCCCGGCCATTAAGGGCGTGAACCCGAAGACGGACGAGGAAGTCGAGCGCCACGCGTCCGACGACGAGCCCTTCTCCGCGCTGGCCTTCAAGATCATGACCGACCCGTTCGTCGGCAAGCTGGCCTTTATCCGCGTGTATTCCGGCCATATCAGCTCCGGCTCCTATGTCCTGAACTCCACGAAGGGCAAGCGCGAGCGCATGGGCCGCATCGTGCAGATGCACGCCAACGAGCGCAAGGAGCTCGACGCGGTTTACGCGGGCGACATCGCGGGCGTCGTGGGCTTCAAGGACACGACCACCGGCGATACCCTCTGCGACGACAAGGCGCAGGTCATCCTGGAGAACATGGAGTTCCCGGACCCGGTCATTCAGGTCGCCATCGAGCCGAAGACCAAGGCCGGCCAGGACAAGATGATCCTAGCCCTCTTGCGTCTGGCGGAGGAAGACCCGACCTTTAAGACCTACACCGATCAGGAGACGGGCCAGACGATCATCGCGGGCATGGGCGAGCTCCACCTGGAGATCATCGTCGACCGCCTGCTGCGCGAGTTCAAGGTCGAGGCGACCGTCGGCGCGCCGCAGGTTGCCTACCGCGAGACGATCCGCAAGTCCGCGAAGGCGGAGGGCCGCTTCGTGCGCCAGTCCGGCGGCAACGGCCAGTACGGCGACTGCTGGGTCGAGCTGCAGCCCCTGGAGCCGGGCGCCGGTTACGAGTTCGTCAACAACGTCGTGGGCGGCGCGATTCCGAAGGAATACATCGCCCCGATCGACGCCGGCATCCGCGAGGCTTCCAAGAACGGCTCGCTGGGCGGCTTCGAGGTCGTCGACTTCCGCGCCATCGTGTACGACGGCTCTTACCACGAGGTCGACTCCTCCGAAATGGCGTTCAAGATCGCCGGCTCCATGGCGTTCAAGGAGTGCCTGAAGAAGGCCGATCCCTGCCTGCTCGAGCCGGTGATGAAGGTCGACGTGACCGTGCCGGACGACTACATGGGCGACGTCATCGGCGACCTGAACAGCCGCCGCGGCCGCATCGAAGGCATGGACACGATCGGCAATACCCAGGAAATTCACGCGATGGTTCCGCTGGGCGAAATGTTCGGCTACGCGACCGCGCTGCGTTCGCGCACGCAGGGCCGCGGCGTGCACACGATGCAGTTTGCACACTACGAGCCGGCGCCCAAGTCCATCACGGAAAAGGTTGTCGGAGAGCGCGCGGCGAAGGCGTAAGCCTTCCGCGCCTTTCGGCTGCCCGATAATACCCCGCATAACAATGGAATGGCAAGGAGGACAACTCAATGGCGAAGCAAAAGTTTGAGCGCAACAAGCCGCACGTAAACATTGGCACCATCGGCCACGTCGACCACGGCAAGACGACGCTGACGGCGGCGATCACGATGGTCCTGTCGACGATGGGCGACGC
>JAEXCG010000114.1 GCA_023402355.1 Bacillota bacterium
CGCCTGCGAGGCGCGCAGCAGCGCAAGGGTGCCGCGCGGGCTCGCGCCGCAGGCGACGCCCCGCGCGCCGCGCGTGGCGCGGCAAAGGCGCGCGACGTAGTCCAGCAGCGCCGGGTGTACCGCCACCTCGCGGCAGGCTTCCTGCGCGCGGGCGACCTCCTGCGCGGAGCAGACCGGCTCGAGCTGGGCAAGCGGGCTTAAGCGCACGAAGCGCTCCAGCATCGCCACCTCGCCTGAAAGCGAGGGCAGGCCCATCGACAGGCGCATCAGGAAGCGGTCCATCTGCGCCTCGGGCAGCGGGAACGTGCCCGCCGTCTCCACCGGGTTCTGGGTGGCGACGACGAAAAAGGGCCGCTCGAGCGGGCGCGTCACGCCGTCCACCGTGATCTGGCGCTCCTCCATGCACTCAAGCAGCGCGCTCTGCGTGCGAGGGGTCGCGCGGTTGATCTCGTCGGCCAGCAGCACCTGGCAGAACGCCGGGCCCTCGCGGAAGACGAAGGCGCCTTCCTTGGGGTTGTAATAGGAGAGGCCCGTCACGTCCGAGGGCAGCAGGTCGGGCGTGAACTGAATGCGCGAAAAGCGCGCGTCGATAGAGCGCGCGAGCGCCTTGCACAGCGTGGTCTTGCCCGTGCCGGGCACGTCCTCCAGCAGCACGTGCCCGCCGGCCAGCAGCGCGCACAGCAGCAGCTCGACCGTCTCCTCGCAGCCCACGAGCACGCGCCCGACGTTTTCCCGGATGCGCGCGGCGACATCGTTTCCCATGATCTTCCTCTTTTCTAAAGTCCGACGGCAGAGGAGCGGGGCTCGCCCCGTTTGCCTGCCCGTCACTTGCCCATCAGGTAGTCCTTGATTTCCTTGATAAACAGGTCCCCGTACTGCACCATCTTCTGGCGGCCCACGCCGGAGACCTTCAAAAACTCGTCCATCGTCAGCGGGCGCTTCCGGCTCATGTCCAGCAGCGTCGCGTTGGAAAACACGACGAACGCGGGCACGCCCAGGCGCTTGGCGATCCGGTAGCGCAGGCGCACCAGCCGCTCGAAGAGCGGGTCGTCCGGCGCGCCCTGGGCGATCGGGCGCTTTTTCTCCCGCGCCGCGCCCTCGCGCAGGCTGCGCTCCTCCTCGCGCATCTCGCGCGTGACGACGCAGTTGCCGCAGTTTTCGCACCGCGCGTCCGCGCGCTCTCCGAAGTATTTGAGGATGTAGCCGCGCAGGCAGCCGCCCGTGGTCGCGTAAAACGTCATGCGCTTTAGCCGCTCCATCGCCCGCTCGTGCACGGCGCGGGCCGTCTCCTCGCTCAGCGCGGTGTTCTCGGCCGCGTGCTCGATCATGAACTGACAGAGCTTTACGTCCCGCTTGCTGTAGAGCAGCACGCAGCGCGCGGGCGAGCCGTCGCGCCCGGCGCGTCCCGCCTCCTGATAGTAGCTCTCCATGTCCTTGGGCATGTTGTAGTGCACCACGTAGCTCACGTCCGGCTTGTCGATGCCCATGCCGAAAGCGTTCGTCGCGACGATGACGTTCGCCTCGTCCTGCACGAACGCCTCCTGCGCGCGGGCGCGCTCGGCGTCCTCCATGCCCGCGTGGTAGCGCTCCGCCCGGTAGCCGTGATCCAGGAGCAGCTGATACACCGACTCCACGTTCTTTCGCGTGGCGCAGTAGACGATGCCGGAGCGCTTTGGCGCCTCCATCTGCTCGAGCGCGCGCAGCAGCGCGGCGTCCTTGTCCTGCACGCTGCGCACCTCGAAGAAGAGGTTCTTCCGGTCAAACCCCGTCGTCACGCGCAGCGGATCCCGCAGGCGCAAAAGGCGCAGGACGTCCTCCCCGACCTCGCGCGTCGCCGTCGCGGTGAAGGCCGCGACGACCGGGCGCCTCGGCATGGAGGCGATGAACGAATCGATGTCCAGATAGCCGGGCCGGAAGTCCTGCCCCCACTGCGAGACGCAGTGCGCCTCGTCCACCGCGACCAGCGGCACCGGAACGCTTTGGATCAGCCGCTCCATGCCCGGCGTCAGCAGCCGCTCCGGCGCGACGTAGATGATCTTGTACAGCCCCTCGCAGGCGTTCTGCATCGCCCGCCTGAGCTGCGCGGGGCTGAGCGACGTGTTCAGGTAGGCTGCGCGCACGCCGCTTTGCACCAGCGAGGCCACCTGGTCCTTCATCAGCGAGATGAGCGGCGACACCACGAGCGTCACGCCCGGCAGCAGCAGCGCGGGCAGTTGATAGCAGATCGACTTGCCCGCGCCCGTGGGCATGATGCCCAGCACGTCGCGCCCCTGCAGGATGGCGCTGACGATCGTCTCCTGCCCCTCGCGAAAGCCGTCGTAGCCGAACGTGTCCTTGAGCGCGCGCAGCGCGGCGCTTTGCATGTCAGGCGTGGTAGAACACCCTTTCCATGCCGTCCGCGCCGCCGCGTCCGTCGCAGTCCATGCGCATGATGTCCTTCATCGACTCGTTCCAGCGGGCGACGACGGGGCTTTCGTTTTGCACCTTCGCGGCGTAGGCCACGCTCTCGCATTCGTAATAGCCGAACAGCTCGTTCCCGGCGAGCCAGATCGTATAGTTGTGCACGCCCGCGCGGTCGAGCACCTCGGTCATCTCCGGCCAGATTTCCGCGTGGCGGCGCTTGTATTCCTCGATCTTCCCGGGCAGCACGGTGCCCTTCCAAGCGAAACGTTCCATGTTCCTCATCCTTTCCTCTGTACGCTCGTCCATCATCTTACCGCAGAGCGCGCGGCAAGGTCAATAGCCCGCTCATAAAAAACGCTTACGGCAAAGGGCTGCCCCCGCCTGTCGGCTGAACGGGAGGCTCGCGGAATCGGCCGCGCCGCCGGATTTCTGCGCCCGCGGCATTGACTTTTCGGGTCATACAAGTTAATACCTTATCGCCCCCGAAAAGTGAGGGAATGGATTGGGGAGCGTCTTTCAAAAGCTGAAGTCGTGCAGCGAGGAGTTGAAGGTTTCGCGGGCCGAGGTCATTCGCAGGGGCATTCACAAGGTACACGACGATCTCACGGATAAATGACGAGGACGGCGCTCTCCACCCAAAGAAGCACGCCGTCCCCACCCACCGGCACGCGCCGAAAGGCTCGTGCGGCGTAAATAGTATATCATGCGCCGCATTGCCTTTCAAGGTGCATTCGCCGCGACGAGGAAAGGACGCGTATGAAGATGGCAAGTATTTTAGAGGAATTCGCCTACGGCAACGTTTCGCCGCACGCGCAGGCTTTGACGCGCGATGCCCGATACAGGGAAGCCACGGAGCTTATGGAGCGCATCGAGCAAAAGCTGCTGAACCGGCTCGAGGCGGGCGACAGGGAGCTCTTTCAAAAGGACCTGGACGCGCAGGACGAGGCCGATCAATTCGAGTTCGTCGGCTGTTTCACGTACGGCTTCCGGCTGGGCCTTGCCATGACGGCGGAATCGTTCGTCCGCATGGATGACCTGTACGCACACGGCGAGGAGCTGTAGACCAAAAAACCGCCACCAAAACAGCGAAGGGCGCAGACGCGGATTTTGCTTCCGCGACTGCGCCCTGATCGTTTTGTCTTATTCCCAGGCCGGGATGTAGACGCCCTTGTACACCGTGTTAAACAGCTCGCGCACGGCGTCGGAGTGGTACACCTCCGCGATGCGCTTGAACGCCGGCTCGTCCTTGCGGTCGGCGCGCGCGGCGATCACGTTGACGATGCCGTGCATGTCGGGGTTGTTCGGGTCGTACTGCTCCATGTAGAGCGCCTCGTCGTTCGTGAGGCCCGCGTCCTTGGCGTGCGTGCCGTTGAGGAACGCGATGGCGATGGAGGGGTCGCTCATGGCGGAGGCGGTCAGCGCCGCTTCCATCTCGCTGAAGACGAGGTTCATCGGGTTCTCCTCGATGTCCGCGACGGTCGCGAGCTCCGTGATGTCGGCCTTGAGCTTGATGAGGCCCGCCGCCTCCAGCATGCGCAGCGCGCGCGCCTCGTTGACGACGTCGTTCATGATGGCCACGCCGTCGCCTTCCTTGATCTCCTCCATGGAGGCGTACTTGGCGGAGTAGATGCACAGCGGGGCGATCAGCGTGTCGCAGACGGACACCAGCTCCACGCCGTGCTCCTTGGACCAGTTGTCCATGAAGTTGTAGTGCTGAAAGGCGTTCAGGTCCACGTCGCCGTTCGCGAGCGCCTCGTTGGGGATGATGTAGTCCGAGAACTTCACCAGCTCGATTTCGATGCCCTCTTCCTTCAGCGTGGGGATGATGACCTGCTCCCACTGTTCGTTGTTCTCGCCCACGACGCCGACCTTGACCTTGGTGACGTCGCCTGCCAGGCAGGAGACGGACGCAAGGCACAGGACCAGCGCGAGCAGCGCCGCAAAAATCCGTTTCATGGGGAATTCCTCCTTCTCGATTGGGGCTATATCAGGAATGCGCCTTCGCGCAGCACCTGCGTGTAATAAGAAGACGACGGTGCGGCCGTTTTTATTGCAAGCGCTTGGTGAGCAGGTTGCCCACGGACTGAATCAGCGTCACCAGGATCAGCAGCACGATGACCGTCACGATCGTCACGTCCGTCTGAAAGCGCTGAAAGCCGTAGCGGATGGCGTAGTCGCCCAGCCCGCCGCCGCCCACGACGCCCGCCATCGCGGACAGGGCGATCAGGTTGATGATCGTGATCGTCGCGCCGCGGATCATGCCGCCCAGCCCCTCGCGCAGGTACACGCGAAAGACGATTTCCCACGGGCCGGAGCCCATGGCCTGCGCCGCCTCGATGACGCCCTTGTCCACCTCGCAAAGCGCGCTGTGAATCTGGCGCGAGAAGAACGGGATGGTGCCGATGACCAGCGGGAACATCGCGCCCTTCGTGCCGATGGAGGTGCCCATGACGACGCGCGTCAGCGGCAGCAGCAGGGCGATGAGGATGACGAACGGGATGGAGCGGAACACGTTGATGACCTTGTCCAGCACGGAATTGACGAAGCGGTTTTCCATGATGCCGCCCGGCGCCGTCACCACCAGCACCACGCCGAAGAACACGCCGAACACCGCGCTCCACAGCGCGCTGATGCCGACCATTTGCAACGTCTGAAAGAACGCCTTCGTAAGCTCCGGAAACGTCTTGACGACGTTGGGGATGATCCCCTGCAAAAACTCATACACGAGAGAGCACCTCCACGCGGCTCGCGGCCTTGCCGAATGCGTCCAGCGCGCTGGCCACCGCGCCCGGCTCGCCGCGGAATACGACGATCATCGTGCCAAAGGGCGTGCCCAGCAGCATCTCCACGTTGCCGAAGATGATGCTGATGTCCACCCCGTACTCGCGCGAAAGGCGCGAGACGACGGCCTGCCCGGTGCTGTCGCCGGAGCAGTCGTAGCGAACGACGATGTCCCCGGGCCGAAGCCCCAGCACGTCCGGCTCCTTTACCACCATTTCCTCCATGCCCGCGATGTTCGTCGTCGTGCGGATGAACCGCTTCGTGATGGGCATCTTCGGGTTGGCGAACACGTCGTAGATGCCGCCCTCCTCGACCACGCGGCCGTCCTCCATGACCGCCACGCGCGTGCAGACCTCCTTGACGACGGCCATCTCGTGCGTGATGAGCACGATGGTGAGCCCAAGGCTGCGGTTCAGGTCGCGCAGCAGCTTCAGGATGTCCTGCGTCGTCTGCGGGTCCAGGGCGCTGGTCGCCTCGTCGCACAGCAGCACCTTGGGGTCGTTGGCCAGCGCGCGGGCGATGGCCACGCGCTGCTTCTGCCCGCCCGAAAGCTGCGAGGGGTAGGCCTTTTCCTTGTCCACGAGGCCCACGATGGAGAGCAGCTTCATCACCTTTTCGCGCTTTTCTTCCTTCGTGAGCTTCGCCCCGCGCAGGGGGTAGGCCACGTTCTGGTAGACCGTGCGCGACTTCATGAGGTTGAAGTGCTGAAAGATCATGCCGATCTTGCGCCGCGCCGCGCGCAGCTCGCGCTCCGAATACTTCGTCAGATCCTGCCCGTCCAGGATGACCTGGCCGGACGTGGGCCGCTCCAGCAGGTTGATGCAGCGAACCAGCGTGGACTTGCCCGCGCCGGAAAAGCCGATGATGCCGAAGATTTCGCCGTCCCCGATGGTCAGCGACACATCCCGGACGGCGTGCACGTTTTCTTCCCGCGCGCCGGTCTCAAACGTCTTGCAGACCTGGCGTAACTCGATCATACCGTCTATCCCCCACTTCAGCCCGCCCCGTGGGGCCGGGCTTCCTCTAGATCACATCGTTTCGGGTTATTATACTATAAAGTGAATGAAATTTCAATGAGCGCGCAAAACGATCGTGAAATTTACAGGAATTCAACGCGGCGCGCCGAAGATTACATACCGGATAACCTTTCACGACGGCAGAAAGCGGGGTTTGATTTTTCATGATAGATTGGCTTTCGCAATCACAGGCGCATTTTGAGGAAATGAAGGCGCTCTTCGAGGACCTGCACCGTTACCCCGAGCCCTCGCACGAGGAGGTGCGCACCAACCGGCGCGTGCGCGCGGAGCTTTCAAAGGACGGCGTCGAGCTTTGCTGCCCGGCGGACAACATCACCATAGCCGTCGTCCGCGGCGCGCGCCCCGGCAGGACCGTGGGGCTGCGCTTTGACACGGACGCCCTGCAGATGGACGAGCTTTGCGACCTGCCCTACAAATCGCAGCGCCCGGGCCTCATGCACGGCTGCGGCCACGACGCGCACACCGCGACCGGCGTGTACGTGGCGAGGCTTTTGCAGAAGAATCGAGAGGCGCTCGCGGGCACCTATAAGGTCATCTTTCAGCCCGCGGAGGAGGGCGAGCACGGCGCGCACGAGGTCGTGCGGACCGGCCTCGTCGACGACGTGGACGCCTTTTACGGCCTGCACGTGTGGAGCCTGTACGAAACCGGCACCCTGCACGCGACGCCGGGCGGCGTGTGTGCCTGCCCGGACATGTTCAAGGTGACGATTCGCGGCCGGGGCGGCCACGGCGCGACGCCGGAGCTGTGCGTGGACGCGGTGGCGGCGGGCGCGGCGGTGGTGCAGTCGCTGCAGCACATCGCCTCGCGCTTCATCTCGCCCATGCAGAGCGTGGTGGTGACCGTCGGCTCCTTCCACGCGGGCACGCGCTGCAACATCATCGCGGGGGAGGCCGTGCTCGAGGGCACGCTGCGCGCTTTTGACGACGGCGTGCATGAGACGCTGCTGGCCGCCTTCCGGCGCGTGATTGAAAACGTCGCCGCCGCGCACGGGTGTACGGCCGAGATCGAGATAAACGAGGTGACCGGCGTCGTCATGAACGACGAGCGCCTCTGCCGCCTCGCAAACGAGGCGGCGGAGCGCCTCGTGCCCGCGGAAAAGATTCAGCCGCAGGTGCCCTCCATGCTGGGCGACGACTTCGCGGAGTACCGCAGGATCGCCCCCTGCTGCTACGTGCAGGTGGGCATGAACGCCCCGGAGAAGGGCTGCTGCCACGCGCACCACCACGGGCTGTTCCGGGTGGACGAGGACGTGCTGCCCCTTTGCTGCGCGTGGCTCGCCGCCTGCGCCGAGCGCGCGGCGGAGCGGTAAATTTCATACGCGCGCGGGCAGACGTCTCCTTCGTCCGCCCGCTTTTTTCACCTTGCCGCAAAGCCTTTCGCCGCGGACGGCGTTTGCAGCTTTTTTCTTCTTCCAAAATCCAAACGCGGGCCGCGGGGGTCTAACGGTTGACCGGTCAAAACCACGAAGGAAATCCGAAGGCTCACAAAAAGGAGGCGCGCCATGACGAGCGACGAATTCGCACAGCGCATCACGGAGATGACGCAGCTGCTCTACCGGGTCAGCTATTCGCAGCTCCAAAGAGCGTGCGACCGTGAAGACGCCGTACAGGAATGCCTGCGCAAGGCATGGCAGCACCGGGGACGCCTGCGGGACGAACGCTACATGCAGACCTGGGTCATCCGCATTCTCTTAAACGAGTGCCGCAACATCTACAAGAAGAACCGGCGCGAGGTGCCGTCCGAGGATGTGCCCCCGCCCGCGCCCAGGGACAGCGGCGACATCGCGCTGCACGACGCGCTGCTGCGCCTGCCGGACAAGCTGCGCGTTCCGCTTCTGCTCTATTACATCGAAGGCTTTAAGGTGGACGAGGTGGCGCGCATGCTGCGCCTGCCCACCGGAACCGTCAAGACGCGCATGACCCGGGGACGCCAGGAGCTGCGCGAGATGCTCAGGGAAGAGGTGTTTGAGCCGTGAAGGATCGCGAGGAACTGCAACGCGTTTTCGGAAGCGCCGATCCCGGCTTCGTCAACGCCGTAAACCGGACGCTTGAAACGATCAAGAAGGAAGAAGAGGAAAGGCATATGAAAAAAATCAGCATGGGTCTTGTCATCGCCATCGCGTGCATGCTGCTCGCGACCGTCGCGTTCGCGGCGGCGGAAAGGTGGGGCGTGTTCGACTTCATCAGCAACCGCTACGACGTCAAGGTGCTGCCGCAGGCACAGGAAATCGTCCACAAGGAATTTGCCGGAAACACCACACAGATCGGCGACGCCATCTTCGGCGTGCGCGAGGCGATCTTCGACGGCCAGCACGTCTACATCACGCTTGCGGTGACGCCCGCGGACGATTCCATCCTCCTGCTCGGCTCCGACAGCATGCCCGACGACATGGCCGCAGACCTGCTGGGCGAGGAGCGCGGCGAGGGGCTCACCATCCGCGATTGGGCGGCAAAGCACGGCAAGACGAAGCTCGTGCACACCAACGTGGGCGACAACGCCGTCGCGCAGGGCGAGCAGAGCATCGTCAACTCCATCGACTTCATCACGGAAGACGACGGCACGCTCGTCTACATGGTGCACGGCGCCTACGAGGGCAGCAAGGACAAGATCGACGTGGAGCTGCTTTGCATCAGCGCCCCCTATACCGCGGATGAAAACCTCCTCCAGGAAAACGTCGAGCGCGGTTCCCTGGGCTTCGAGCTTGCCGCCGCCGCGCCCATCGGCCGCGCGCAGAACGTCGCGCCCGCGACCTATGCGGACTGCGGCGTGCGCGTGGACCGCGTGACGCTGACCGGCTCGCCCATGGCCGTGTACTACGAAATCGAGTACACCGTCGTAGACAAGGCGGCGTACGAGAAGACCGACGACGGCCTGTGGTTCGAGTTCCTGGGAGCAGACGGCGAGCGCCTGCCCATCGGCGCGTCCACGGGCGGCGAAAGCGGCGAAGTCGAAGGTTCCGAGGGAAAGGTCTTCGTGGAGCGCGGGTCCTTGGAGGCCATGGAGACGATGCCTCAGGAGGTCACCCTGCGCGGCTACAACTGCTGGGAAAAGAACCGCTATGAGACGCACACGTTCGAAATGAAATAAGAAAATCCAACCAATCGAAGACGACCGGCGTCGGGCTGTGCACATGCAGCCCGGCGCCGGTCGTCCGTCCATCAGATCAAGCAGCCGTTTTCCGACAGCGTCCTGCGAAGGATCGCCCGCTGCGCGTCGCTCAACTCCCCGAACGGGCGCATGCAGGTTCTTTCGCAGAAGCCCATCATGCACAGCGCCTCCTTTTCCGCGGCCATCAGCCCCAGCGAAAGCAGCGTTTGGACGACGGCGTTCACCTGCTCCTGAATTTGCAGCGCCTCCCCCAGGCGCCCCTGCCGGAAGAGGCGGTACATGGCGACGAACTTTTCGGCCATGAAGTTGTACGTGCTGCCGACGCCGCCATCCGCCCCCATGCTGAGCCCCGCCAGGAACATTTCGTCCAGCCCGTTTAGGACCACCAAATCAGGACGAATCCGCCGCATGCGCTCCAGCATGAAGAAATCGCTGCTGGTATGCTTGACGCCCAGAAACCTGCCGTCCTCCAGCAGGGGACGCAGCTCCTCCGCCGTCAGCCTGACGCCCGAATAGCCCGGTATATTGTAGATCAAAACCGGTTTGGCGGCCGCGTCCGCCAGCGCCAGATAATAGCGGCGGATCTCCTCCGCGGTAAAGGGGTAATAGAACGGCGGCACGGAGCTGACCGCGTCCACGCCCAGCCGGGCCGCATGGCGCGCCAGTCCCTCGGCCTGCGCCTGCGCGATGCAGCCCACGTGGGCGATGACCGGCAGCGCGCGGTTTACCTCGCCCATAACGGTCTCCAGAATCTCCTTCCGCTGCGCGTCCGTGAGCAGGAAGACCTCCGCCGTGCTGCCGCACACGTAGAATCCGTCCACGCCCTTTTCCATGTTCAGGCGCACCAGCCTGCGAAGCGCTGCCCGGTCCACGTTCCCCGCCGCGTCAAAGGGCGTCATCAGCGCCGGATAAATCCCCTGAAACTTCTTCACCCTGCTTCTCCTTTCTCTCCGAGAGCATCAGCGTGCTGCCGGCCATCACCAGCGCAATCGACGCGTAGAGGGCGGCCCCGCCCCTCGCCTCCCCCAGGATCAGCAGCGACATGAGCGGCGCCAGGACGGGCTTGATGAAAAAGACGAGGGAGGCCATGAAAGCGCCCGCCTTTTCCATCGCCTTAAAGTAGGACAGGTAGCCCAGCCCGGTCACCACCACGCCCAGGAAAAGCAGGATGCAAAGACTCCGCGCGTCGAGCGCCCGCACGGTGAGCGGAACGCCCGCGACGGCGAGCGCCGCGCCCAGCAGCGCCGTCCCGATGGAAAACGAGAGCCCGATCTGCACGCAGGTCGGGATTCTGTCCAGCTCCCGCTTGCCCAGCACCGTGAACAGGCTCATCGCCACGGCGGCGAGCAGCGCCAGCGCCACGGCCCGGACGTTTTCCGCCGCCGCGCCGGCCCCGCCGACGGCGACGCCCGCCATGCACAGCGCGAGCGACGCGATGCGGCGCCGCGTCAGCTTCTCTTGCAGCAGCCACGCCGCGAACAGCGCGGTCATGACGGAGTTGGTGGAGAACACCACCGCGATCACCGCCGCCGATTGGGCGTTGAAGACGGCCGCCTGCAAGAGGCCCATGCTGACGCAGACGCACAGAATGCCCCGCGCCGCCAGCCCCAGCAGATCGCGCCGGTTCAGCGAAAGGCGCTGCTTTTTCATCGTGCGCAACGCCATCGGCAGCAGCACGAGGCTTCCAATAAAAAAGCGCAGAAACGTCAGCGCCAGCGGGTCGACCTGCCCCGACAGCAGCTTGCTGGCGGGTTCCATGGCCGCGAAAGCGACCGCGGTAAAGAGCACGTATGAGAAGTTTTTTCTGTTCATGTTCCCTCGCTGCGGCGGCTTTCGCGCGCCCGTCCCTCAAATGTCCGGGATAACGATCTGCACTTCACGCCCCATGTCGCTCGAACGGACGATGCCGTCGATGATGGCCTGGTTGTAGAGAATCTCTCCCGCAGGCACCGGCGCTTTCCCGCCGTCCTTGCAGGCGTCGAGGAAGGAGCGAATCTTCAGGTCGAACAGGTCGATTCCCTCGCTGTCGATGACCGGGATTTCTATGCAGGTTTCCAGTCCGCCGAACTGCATGTAGGCCTTCATAGGGCCGCCCACGGTCCCGTTCCAGCACTCGGTGGAGGGGATGCGCAGGCCCGCCTTGGTGCCGAAGATCAGCGTGTCGCCCGGCGTGTCCATGTTCATGGCCCAGGCGATGCGAAAGTCCAGGACGATGCCGCCCTCCAGGCGGACAAACGCGGCCGCAAAGTCGTCCACGCCAAACTTCTGCGCGTATTCCGGGTGTTTGCGGTAGTACTCCGGCTGATTTCCGAAAAAGGCGCCCCGAAAGCCGGTCACGGTCAGCGGCCGGGGATAGCCGACGGCGTTGAGCACCATGTCCAGCGAGTAACAGCCGATGTCGCCCACGGCGCCGATGCCCGCCGTCTGCTCCTCGATAAAGCTGGTGCCGAACGGCACCGGAATGCCGCGCCGCCTGCCCCCGCCGGTCTGGATGTAGTAGACGTCCCCCAGCTCGCCCGACTGCACGATCTCCTTGATCTTGCGCATGTTGGGGTCAAATCGGGGCTGAAAGCCGATGGACAGCACCTTGCCGCTGCGCTTCTCCGCGCGCAGGATGGCGACCGCCTCCTCCAGCGTGACGCACATCGGCTTTTCGAGCAGCACGTGGACGCCCGCGTTCAGCGCGTCGATGGTGCACTGCGCGTGCGCCCGGTTATACGTGCACACGCTGACGCAGTCGAGCCGCTCGTTCTTCAGCATCTCCTGGTGATTCGTGTAGGTGCGAACGCCCGTAACGCCGTGGCGCGCGAAGAACGCGTCGGCCTTTCCCTCCACGATGTCCGCGCCCGCCACGATGTCCACGTCCGGCATCTTGAGGTAGCTCGCGATGTGCGCCGCCGCGATCCAGCCCGTGCCGATGATGCCCACCCGCACGCGGCGGCTTTCGTCGACGCCCGCGCCCTCCTCCTGATCCTTTTTAAACAGGTTCAGGATGTCGTCCCCCGCCTGGTTGCGGCTTGTAATCCGTTTTCCGGCCATTTCTTTGCATCCTCCCTTTTTTACGCCCCGGCCCCGCCGGTGCCGGGGTACTCGGCGGGGAATTTTCAATTCCCGCGCCGCTAGTCGGCCTGTCGGCCTCCCTTTACTTCTCGAGCAGTCGCTTTTCCATGCGGATGTGTTCCCGAACCTGCTCGCAGGCGGGATACCGGTCGGCGTCGTAGCAGTAATGCCCCTCGTACTCGCTGATGAGATAGCCGGAAAACCCGCTGCGCTCGATGAGACGCAGGAGCTTTGCGTAGGGAATCGTCTTTTCCTCGCCGTCCTGCATGTGATAAAACTTGGTGTGAAAGTGCGTCACGTACTTCATGACCTCCGCCAGCGCGTCCGGACGGTAGGGCCTGTAGAGGGCGAAGAGCTCCTCCGCGAGCTCCCCTGCATACGCGCTTTCGTCGTGCGCCTTCAGATAGTCCCGCGCCGCGCCGATCCCCGCGTCCTGGGAAAGGAGTGCGAGCAGCGCGTCTATGGTCTCCCTTCGCACGCCGTGCTGCGCGTAGGCGTCGATCCAGCCGTCGTAGGGATACTCCTGATAGATGCCCGTATCCACCACCACGCCGATATACGGCGTGTCGAGCTCCCGGAACACCTGTAAAAACCGCTGCCAGATCTCCGTCTCAAATCTGTGGGGCGGATGAATCTCCACGCCGACCTTCACCCGGTACTTTTCCGCCCACGGCGCGACGCGGCAGAGCAGCTCCGGCGAGATGGCGTGCTGGGTGCGCACGACGGAAGCGCCCATCTCGTACGCGTTGCGGATATCGCCCACCGTGCTCATGACCTTTTCCTCGTCCGTGAGAAAGCGGTCGCTGCGCAGGCCGCTGTCCAGATGCGCGCTGTAGCAGAAGGGGTCCAGCCCCAGCGCTTCGCAGCGGGCGCGCAAGTCGTGCAGCCACCGCTTCGTGGGATACGGGAAGCCCGGCATCATCTGCGAAGCCACGATCTCGATCGCCTCGCCCCCCGCCTCCTTTGCCCTTTGCAGCGCCTCGTCCAGGGTCAGGCGCCCCAGGTAATACTCGCTGGAATAGGAAAACAGCGAGACGCCGAAATGAATGGCCTGTGTCATGCCGCTCCGCTCCCTTCGTCCGAAAAGTGAAGCGTGCGCTCGCAGGCGGACGTGACGACTTTACACACGCCGAAGTACGCGGAATACCCGTAGCGAAGCTTCATCACCGCGCCGATGCGGTGCGCGCCCTCGAGACCGCCCTCGCGCAGCACCTCCACCACGCCGCAGTCGCTTACGTTCCAGTACTCCTTGTACATCTGCGGCAGCTCCTCGATGCGAAACCGCTTGTCGTTGAGCAGCAGCTCCGTCCTGCCTGGGTCCACCGGCTCGCCGTCCAGGGTAAAGCGCAGCTCCTCGATACAGGACAGGTAGTTTCCCCTGAAATTCGGCATGCGCACCTGAAAGCGATAGCCGATCTTCTGCCCGCACACCTCGATATTTTCCGCGCCCTTGGGCCAGACCAGAAACGCATCGTAAGCCTTTTGGTTGTTGATAAGTCCCATCTTTTTCCTCCTATGCCCTGTCGATCATGGAGTGCCCGGTGACCTTCTGCGCCAGAATGACCAGCCCCGTCACCAGCATGAAGACCACCGTGCCGAACGCCGCCGCCTGCGGCAGACCGCCCGCGCCGTCCCACAGGTCGAGAATCGCCGTGGCGACGACGTCCGTGCCCGCGTTTCGCAGCATGACGGAGCTGCTCAGCTCCGGGAACGCCATGACGAACGTCAAAATCCAGGCGTACAGCATGCCCGTCCTGGCCAGCGGTATGGTGACCTTGCGCATGGTCCTGCCCCAGGAAGCGCCGGAAATGCGGCTCGCCTCCTCCAGCTCCGTGTTGATCTGGATGAGCGCCGACTGGCAGTAGCGGACGCCCGAGGGCAGCATGCGCGTGACGTAGGCCACCAGGAGCAGCCAGATCGTGCCGTACAGGTGCAGTTGGTTCAGGGGCCGGCTCAGGTACATGAAGATCAGGCCCATGGCCAGCGCCGTGCCGGAGATGCCGGAGGGCATGTTGCACAGGTATTCGAGCACGCCCCTGCCGCGCACCCTGGCGCGGACGATGATGTAGCCCGCGACAAGGCCCAGCAGCACCACGCAGGTCGCCGTCATCGCGCCCAGGAAAAGGCTGTTCTTAAAGGCGGTGATCGCGACGTCGCTGTTCACCAGCGTCGTGTAGTTTTGCAGCGTCCAGTTGCTTCGCTCAAACCCGTTGCCCACCGAGCGCATGAAGGACGCCATCAGCAGCGTGCAGTAGGGGATGACGAAGCCGAACAGCGCGTAGACGAGCCCCAGCGCCGAAAACAGATGGCGCGCGCGCCCCAGCTTCATCACGCTGGGGCGAAAGCCCTTGGCGGAGATGGTTGAATACTTCTTGCTCGAGCGCACCGTGCGCCGGTACAGGAACACCGCCAGAAGCGACAGCGCCGTCACGGTCACGGAGAGCACCGCGCCCATCTTGAAGTCCATGACCGTGATCGACTCGCGAATTTTCGTGGTGAGCACGTTGATGTTCAGCATGCGCGGCACGCCGTAGAGCGCGAGCGACTGGCCGAAGGAGAGGATCAGCCCGGAGAGGATCGCCGGCTTGACCAGCGGTATCGTGATGTCCAGCGAAGCGCGCCGGGCGCTGCCGCCGGACATGCGCGCGGCCTCCTCCAGGTAAGGGTCCATGTTCTCCATGGCCGGAAACACCATCATGAAGATGGTGGCGATGCCCTGCGGCAGCCCCAGGATCACCAGCGACCAGACCGAGTAGATGTTGATCGGCCCGTACGTGGTGTCGAGCCGAAGCAAAAAGCGCAGCGCGCGGTTCACGAAGCCCACGTTCGGCCCCGCCAGGATGATGTAAGCCAGCGTGATTAAAAAGGGCGGGGTCATGATGGCGATGATGATGGTGCTCTTGACCAGGGTCTTAAAGCGCATGTTCGTGCGGCTGACGCCGAAGGCCAGCGTCACGCCCAGCAGCGTTCCCAGGCCGCCGATGCCCACCGCGACCAGCAGCGTGTTGAGCAGCGCTTCCCGAATGCTTGCGCGCCGAAAGTACTTCACAAAATTTTGCAGGGTAAAGGCGCCTGCCTCGTCCGTGACGCCCTCGAAGACCATGTAGCCGATCGGCACCAGCACGAGCAGCGCGATGATCAGGCACACGGCGGCAAACAAAATGGAGCTCGCCTGAAAGTTCCTTGCGGGTTTGGCGTTTCTGTCAGCCATCACGGTTCACCGCCTTCATTTCACTTCGTATCGGTCTATGGCGGACTGCGTAAATTTCAGCCCCAGGCCCGGCGTCGTGCGCGCGAGCGCAAAGCCGTCCCGCGTCTGCACCGGGTCCTCCAGAAACCTTTGAAACCAGGGAATGTACTCCACAAACAGGGCGTTGGGCACGCAGCAGAGCACCTGGGCCGTCACCTCCATGACGAAGTGCGGCGAAATGCGGATGCCTTGCGCGTCGCAGTACGCGGCCACGCGCATCCATTCGGTGATGCCGCCCACGCGGATCACGTCCGCCTGGATGTAGGAAACCAGACGGTCGCGGATGTACTCGTCGCAGTCGTGAATGCCGAAAAAGTTTTCGCCCGTCGCGAGCGGAATGTCGATCTGCCCGGCGATGGCGCGGTGTCCCTGCGGATTGCGCAGTGAAATCGGCTCCTCCAGCCAGAAGATGTCGTACTCCTGCAGGCGTTTCCCCAGCCGGATCGCCGCCGGGACGTCCAGAATGGTGTTGGCGTCGATGAACAGCTTGGCCTCGCTTCCCAGCGCGAGGCGCAGCTTTTCAAGGCGCAGGGCGTCCGTCTCAAGCCCGGTGCGGCCGACCTGAATCTTGACGCCCAGCATCTTCTGCTCCGCGACCAGCTCCCGGGCGCGCTCCACCATCTCCTCCACCGGCAGGCCGATCCACCCGGCCACGCTGGCGTACATCGGCACCCTGTCCCGATACCTGCCCAGCAGATCGCAGATCGGCTTCCCGGCCGCCTTACTGTAAATGTCCCACAGCGCCAGGTCGACGCCCGCCGCGCCCAGCACGGTGACGCCCGCGAAGCCCGCCTGACGCAGCTCCCAGAGCAGAAAGGCGGACAGCGCCTTCACCTCGGTCGGGTCCCTGCCAAGAAGCAGTTCGCGGATGTCCGTATCGATGAGCGTCTTGATCGCGTGACCCCCGAATCCGTCGGTGTAGGTATATCCATAGCCGGTGAGCCCCTCGTCCGTATCGATCTGCACCAGCACGATTTCCATATAAGCGCGCGATTTCGTCTGATTGATCAGCGCGGTTTCAACGGGCGTATGCAGCAGCTTCGTGCGAATGTCCGTAATCTTCATACAGCTTTGTCCCTTCCCAAGCCAAATTCCAGGCCCGTCAATCCTTCGTCAGGATGCACGCGTCCGGCGTGAAGTAGCAGACGGCCTTTTCCCCGGCCGCATAGCGCAGCGGCGGCGTGGACTGAATGCGGCAGCTATCCGGTACGCCGTCGATCTGCGCGAAGTAGTTGACGATGCTGCCGGTAAAGCTGACGTTTTCGATGCGCGCCTCGAGGCGGTTGTACTGCAAATCCCGGTTCCAGGCGTCAAAGACGATGTTCTCGGGCCGGATGAGCAGGTTGCAGCGTTCGCCCTGTTTCAGTCCGCATTCGCTCTTGGCCGCCGTCAGCACCTGTCCGTTTACGAGGCGCACGCGGCAGCAGCCTCCCTCCACGGAGACGACCTCCGCCTCCAGCCTGTTGATCAGCCCGATGAACCCGGCGACAAAACTGCTGTGCGGGTGCGCGTAGATTTCCTCCGGCGCGCCCCTTTGCAGGATGCGCCCCTCGCGCATGATGACGATCTCGTCGGAGACGGCCAGCGCCTCGTCCTGCGAGTGGGTGACGTAGACCGCCGTGATGCCCAGGCGCTGTTGCAGCGCCCGAATCTCAAAGCGCATGTTCTCGCGCAGCTTGGCGTCCAGATTGCACAGGGGCTCGTCCAGCAATAGGATGGCCGGTTCGTTCGCCAGCGCCCGCGCCAGGGCGACGCGTTGCTGCTGGCCGCCCGAAAGCTGGGTCGGGTAGCGGTCCTGGTACTCCGAAAGCCCCACCAGGCCCAGCGTCTCCCGAACCTTTTTTTCGATGTCGCCCTTCGACTTCTTCTTGATCTTCAGCCCGTAGGCCACGTTGTCGAACACCGTCATGTGCGGCCAGACCGCATAGCTTTGAAACACCATGCCCATGTTGCGCTTTTCGGGCAGCGCCACGCGCCTGCTGTCGGACAGCACCGTGCCGCCCACGACGATCTCGCCCTCCGTCGGCGTCTCCAGCCCCGCGATCATGCGCAGCGTGGTCGTCTTGCCGCAGCCGCTGGGGCCGAGGAAGGAAAACAGCTTGCCCTGCCCGATGGTCAGGTCGATATGGTCGACCGCCGTCACCGAGCCGTAACGCTTCACCAGGTTTTTGATCTCCAGCTTCTGATCGCTCATCGTCCCCACCCTCTCTGCCTGCGCGTGCGCCGGCACGGCATACCGGCGCACGCGCACAGCGGTCCGTCAATCGCGGATTTCCGCGAACTTGTCGAGCACCTCGGCCTTCTTTTCGGTCACCCAGGTCACGTCGCGGGAAATCAGGCTGATTTCAGAAAGCGGGGTGCCGTCGGCCAGCGCGTAGTCCGTCAGGTCGGTGCGAACGGGGATCCAGCCCAGGTTCTCCGCCACCATCTTCTGGCCTTCCTCCGAGAGCAGGAAGTCGACGAACAGCTCCGCCGCCTCCTGATTGGGCGTGCCCTTCCGAATCGCCGCCACGTTTACCTCGCTGGGCATCCCCTCCTCCGGATAGACGATCGCGATCGGGTCGCCCTTTTTAAGGGAGGTGCCCGCCGTCGCCATCACCTGAATGCCCACCTTGCGCTCGCCCATGGAGACCAGCTCCCCGATGGTGCCGTGGCTGGCCACGTAGTTCGCGTTCAGCTCCTGCATCTTTTCAAAGAAGTTCCAGCCGTAGGTCTCCGGGTCCAGATACTGCGTCATCATCCAGATGAGGGTGTAGACGGAGGAGGAGCTGGTCGGATCGGCCAGGGTAATCGCGTTTTCCCACTTGGGGTCCATCAGGTCCTTAAAGGACTTCGGCGCTTCCTGCGCGCTCACGAGGTTCGTGTTGTAGATGATGACGTAAAAACCGGTGCCGACGGGCGTCATGATGCCGTCCGGGTCCCGCAGGCTCTCGGCGACGGCCTCGCTCGACGCGCAGGTAAAGGGCTCAAAGCAGCCGTACTTCCCCTGCAGGGTGATCACGGGGCCGTTCCCCTGCACGACCACGTCGAACTGCGGGTTGCCGGAGCGGGTTTCCATCTCCATCGTCGCGGCCAGCTCTTCGTTCGCTGCGCGGTAGCTCTTGAGCTTGACGTCCGGGTACCTGGCCTGGAACGCGTCCAGGACGGGGGTCATTTGGTCGAGCGTCGCGCCGTAGTAGACGGTGAGTTCCATCGCCTCTGCACCTGCGGGAAGGCAGGCGAGCAGGCTGCCCAGGAGCGCCAGACAGATGAGCACGGACAGTTTGCGTTTCACGATGATTCCTCCTAACGTTGCCGGATCAGCCTCGTCGGCCGTCCGCCTTTTTCCGTCATGACATTTGTCATAACGTATTATTGTAATTACATTATATCAGCCATCAATCGATAATTCAACCTATTTTTTTGCCTTTTTCTCAATTATTTTTGATGAATCTTCGCCCAGCCATTGAACTTTTTCCATTTATCATCTAATATAATAATGTCCTATCATTATAGGTTGTTCTGCTTCTAACAAGCCCTGAAAGGAAGAATACATATGAGGAACAGGCTGTCTTTTGACCCGGAGATGCTCAAGCAGTGGAAGGGGCGGATCGACCGCGGGATTCCTACGCCGCTCTACTACCAGCTCAAGCTGCTGATTACGGAAATGATCGACGCCGGGCGGCTCCGGCACGGCGACGCCCTGCCGACGGAGGCCGAGCTGAGCGAGGCGCTGGAGATCAGCCGACCGACGATTCGCCAGTGCATGCAGGAGCTGGTCGCGGAGGGATACCTGACCCGCCAAAAGGGAAAAGGGACCTTCGTCTCGCAGAAGAAGATCGAGATCAACTACATCGCCAAGCACGAGAGCTTCCACGAAATCATCAGCAGGTACGGGTACACGCCCTTTACCCGCGTGCTGTCCTTCAAAGAGGTGGGGCCGGTGCCGGCCGTCAACGAAATTTTGCAGCTCCCGCCGGACGAACCGCTGTACTCCCTCGTGCGCCTGTGCATGGCGAACGACGCCCCCATGCTGTTTTCGGAGTCCTACACGCAGGCTTCCCGCTTTCCGGGGCTGCTGCAATACGACTTTTCCAAGGTCTCGCTGTACGCCACCCTGAAGGAGGTCTACCGCTCCCCCGTAGCGGTCGTGCGCAGGGAGGTCAGCGCCGCCAACGCGAACCAGGCCGACGCCGGCATGCTGGAAATCCCCAAGGGTAGGGCGATCTGCATGGTCTACAACCTCGCCTTCGACGAACAAAACCGCCCCATCGAATACTCGATCTCCCGCTACCGCAGCGAAGTTATCAAGTTCACGAACTACATGAAGTGCTGACAGGACGCCTAAAGGCGCAGAAAAAGACAGACGCCCGGAAATCCCGCGGCGTCTGTCTCGGCGTTGGCTGAAACCTGAATCTTCGTTTTTTTCCTGTCGGGGCGCGCCCACGCACCGGCTTACCCCATCTCGACCCAGTATGCCTTCAAAATGCGCCCCTGCGCGTCGAAGCGTACGCCCTCCGCTTCCAGCAGCGCGCGCTGCAGGCCCACGCCGCCTTCCTCAAACCGCCCGGCGACGCGTCCCGTCCTCAGCACCACGCGCTGCCAGGGCACGTCGTTTTCAGGCGGCAGCGCGTGCAGCGCCCAGCCGACCTGGCGCGCCATGCGGGGATTTCCCGCCAGACGCGCCACCTGTCCGTAACTCATGACGCGCCCCGGCGGGATGGATCTCACGATCTCGTAAACCATTTCAAAAAAGTTCACGCGGGCCTGCCCTCCTCAACGATAGCATCTGCCGCTTGATTCGCGGGCGCTGAGCGGCGTTCCTGCATAAAGGCAGAATCCTTTACTCCACCCACACGACGCCAAGCGTTTCCTTCGTCTCAAAGTCGAAGAATCGAAGGCGCATGGCCGCGCGCGCCGTGCCGTCGGGCAAAGCCCCGTCCAGCAGTCCCCGCAGGGTGCCCGGCGCCTCCGTCAGGAGCTCGCCCGCCCCGTCCACGAACGCGCAGGCCGCGTTCTTAGGAAGTTCCCCTTCAACCTGCACGTCATAGTAGAGCGCTATCGGCGTCCTCATGAAGCTCACCTGCGCGATGCGCGCGCCGGTCTTTCCGATCTCCGCCTTGCCAACCGCCCTTGCCGTCCAGCGCTCGCACGCTTTTGTCACCGGAATCGTCAGCGCCTGTTGCGACTCGGCGCTATCGCCCAGGGGGCTGGCGCCGTTGTCCGTCCAGATGAATGCCTGCGACGCGCAGGAAACCGTGAGCTTCGCCTTCCTGTTCTCCGTTGCGAGCGGAGCGATCAAAACGACCTGCCAGCTTCCATCCTCCTGCCGTAGGATTTCGGTGCTTTGCGAAACGCTTCCCTCCAGGGCGGCCGAAGCGGTGAGCATCGCGCGGCGTTCCCCCGCGATTTCGGCGGCCTCCGGCATCATGCACGCGCCTTCCCGCGCCCGGACGGCAAGGCTCACGTAAACGGTCCTGCCGTCCGCGAAAGCCTCCTGCACCGTAAAGGCCGCCTGCCCGACCGTCCAGCTTTCACTAACCTGCGTCACAGGAAGCGTTCGCGCCAGGCCGGGATAGAATCTTTCAAAGAACGAGGACAGACCGAAAGCCTCCGCCGCGCATACCGCTCCCGCAAGCACGGTCAGCATCGCCGCAATCAGCACGAGCGTCCGCGCCCGCCCGCCTGCCCCCCTGCGTGCGCCTCGCTTTTGCCGCAAATTCAAAAGGGTTTCATCCATGCGGCGCGAGAATCCCTCCGGCACGCTGCCGAACGCATTTTTGAACTCCACTATCGCTCATTCCCTCCCCTCAAATGCGCGGCGCATCTGTTCCCGCGCGCGATGCAGGCGCGACTTGACCGTGCCCGCGGGCAGGCGAAGCATGCGCGCGATTTCGGAAACCTCGTAGCGTTCGATGTAATACAGCATCGTGGGGACGCGCAGGCTGTCGTCGAGCGATAGCAGCAGGTCGCGCGCCTCGGCGTCCGCGTCGCGCTCCGTCTCCCACTGTGATAACGCTGTAGGCGTCTCCCGGGCATGTCTGCGCAGGATGTCGTAGCAGGCGTTGATGAGAATGCGGATCGTCCAAGTCTGCATGTAGCGCTCGTCGCGCAGCCGTTGGCGCCTGCGCCACGCCTTTTCGATGCAGGTCTGCACGGCGTCCTCGCGGTCGCATTCCCGGGGCAAAATGCCGCAGGACACGCGGTGCAGGGTCCCGCGCATGGCGACAATCCTTTCGGCAAACGCCTCGTCCGTCATGCCACGGCCCCCTTTCAATTTATCGCCGGTTGAATTGGACCGCCATTCCGCTGACCGCATGCACCACGCAAAGCGCGCCCAGATCCACCGCATAGGCTTCATCCGGCCCATAGGCATTGCCGTAAAATGCCCATACCGGCACCAGCTGCAACCGCGTCGCATAGCCATATCGCTCATGTCTTTCGACCGGAACGCTGGCATAGCCGAAGGCGATCCGCTCCACCTCGACGCGCCGATCTCCGTAGCGGTGCGAAAGCTCCGCCTTCGCGCGCTCCAGCACGTGGTCGAAGCCAAGCAGCTCCGCGTCCTCAACCCATTCGTTCCCAAGGCTCATCGCGTTGACGTATCGAACGCTTTCTACACCGTCGCCGCTTATGACGACCTCCATGTGTTCCAGGCTGGCCGCCATGCCGTACACCTGATCGTAAAGCTGCGGTACGCTGAGGATCGGCCGGGCAAAAACGAAAGCGTACGCGAGCTCATCCGCATAAGCCGGCGGGTCGTCCAGGCGCAGATCCTGCAAGATCTCCGGCCTGGTGAATGCCTGCGCCGTGAGCACCATCTCCGGAGCGAGCCGCTGCACGAGCTCCGCCGCGAGCGCGAGCGCTTCCGTCTCTCCTTTGCGGCAGGTCAGGCCCTTGTCCGCCCAACGCCAGCGGTTTGCCGTCCAATTAGAGTAGTCGGGCGCGCCGTACCCGCGCTGTCGCCGGTAGTCCCATCCATGGAGATTCGGTGAGAGCGACCACTCCGGGGCATCGGTGCGAAAAAACCAGGCGTCGCCCAGGCCTCCCTTTTCCTCGTATTCCGAAAGCGCCGCCTCTACAGAAACATTCTGAGCGCCGATCTTACCGCCGCAATTTCCACTCCCGATCAAAACGTCCATAACCCGACGCAGTTCTCTTAGCGGAACAGCGCGTGCCGAAGCCTCAAACAGGGGGATGCGGCAGCCGTATGACGCCTGTACGGGCGCGTCGAAGACGAGGCGTGCGTCGTCGATCGTCTCCGAAAGCGTCACGCGAAGGGGTGCGCCCGTCCGCTCCGCGACCGAAGCAGCGAGCGAAAAGGCGGGCAGAAGAATCAGCAGCGATGCGGCAAAGAGCAAGAGCGTTTTTTTCATGCGTGCATTCTCCTTTTCTCATTTGCCTGTTAGACGCGCGGCAAAGAGCCTGCGGTTCACAGCCGAAATAAAAAAGTGGAGCCCCGGGCTTGCGTCCCCAGGCTCCGCGCTTTTGCCGTCTGCCGCCGTTGCCGCGAACGCTCAGCGCCCGCAGCACGTGCCCTCCAGGTTGATATCCTCGCCCATCACGCGCATGCGCTGGTGCGGCACGCCCTCGTCCAAGACGAGGTCGCCGAAGGGAACGAACCCGTAGCGCGCGTAAAAGGGCACCGCCTGAAGCTGCGCCGAGAGCACGACGCTGCGCGCGCCGTGCTCCTTGGCCTTGAAGAGCAGCATGCGCATGACCAGGTCGCCCAGACCCTCTCCGCGCTTTTCCTTGAGCACCGCGATGCGGCCCAGGTGAAACTCGCCGTCCTGCCACCAGATGCGTCCCGTGCCGCACGCGCCGCCCACGGGTTCGCCCGAGGCGTCCACCCGGTCGTAGACCAGCGCGTGCCAGCTGATGTCGTCGATCGCGTCGCGCTCCAGCGCCGCGCTGTAGCCCTGCTCGCGCACGAAGACCGCCTCACGCACGAGGAGCGCCTGTGAAATGTCCGAACCCGGACGTAAAAACCTGCCACGAATCATCCGCGTCATCCTTTCTAAAAGGCGGCAGGAAAACACCGCCGCGCGTCGAAATGCTTTGTATACGCCTATAAAACCAGCCTTGAATGGAGGGTCATCCCTTGGAACACGAAAAAATACTGCGCATCAACGAGCTGGCGCGAAAGAAGCGCACCGTGGGGCTTACGCCGCAGGAGCTTTCGGAGCAGCAGGTGCTGCGCGCGCAATATCTGTCGGAATTTCGCCAGAACATGGAAGAGACGCTGAAAGCCGTGCGCGTCGAGCAGCAGGACGGCACCTACGCGCCGCTCAAGAAAAAACAGTAATATCGCACGGTTTCCATTGTACAACATCGTGCGATTTTTGCAAAGGATTTTTCTATCCCCTTGCATTTTATGGGGAGATCGGGTATAATAAAGGCGGAACAAGAGATGGGCTAAAGCAAAGTCTCCGGCCTGTCGCTGACGCCAGAAAAGGAGGCGATTCCAATGAACCAGGATGATCTCCAGCAAGAGGAGCGCGACATCGTCGAATTCTCCGATGAGGATGGCAATAAGCTGCTTCTGGAAGTCATGGATTACTTCTTCTACAACGGTGAAGAGTATGCAGTTCTCTGCGATGCCGACGAGGAAGCATGCGATTGCGAATGTGATGACGACGCGTGTGAATGCGATTGCGAGCATGAGCACACGGTCTATATAATGAAGGTTGTCAGCACAACGAGTGAGGACGGAGAGGAAATGGAAGAGTTCATTCCCCCGGACGAAGCTCTGCTCGACCAACTCATCGAGGTCGTTCAAACGCGTTTCACGGAAGACGACGATGTCGAGGACGAGGACCCGGAAGCCTAATCCAAACGCATTTTCAGATAGATGGGTGTTTATCTTTCAGGATCGATGGTTCCCGCTTGAAGCGATGGTGACATCTACCGCAGGGTTCGCAAGGCGAATCAGGGGTTTAATTTGAGATAGATGACGGTTTGTACAAGACGGATCGACCTTTATCCCGCTTAAATCGATGGAAACCCTTCGTGAGCGTGAGGCAGAATCAACCGACCGGTAAACAAAGCTCATTGGATCTGGGTTTGGCACATAGGTATCCCTTCTCGAAAATGCGAGGTTTCTCTCCCCGGCTATCCAACAATTACATACTGAAAAGGAGCCAAGGATAGCAATCCTTGGTTCCTTTTTACCGTTAAATAAAGGGACGCTCCCCTTTTCGATCCCTCTACGAAAGGACCTGCTGCATGAACGACCTGCTACGCCTGAAAATTCAAAAGCTGCCCGACAGCCCCGGCTGCTACATGATGAAATCCCAGGGCCAGATCATCTACGTGGGCAAGGCCAAGAACCTGAAAAACCGCGTGCGCTCCTACTTTCAGACGCGCGAGCACACGCCCAAGGTCGCCGCGATGGTCGAGAAGATCGACGATTTCGACATCATCCTGGTGGACTCCAACCTGGAATCGCTGATTCTGGAGTGCAACCTCATCAAGCTGCACAAGCCATACTATAACATCCTGCTCAAGGACGACAAGCACTACCCCTACCTGCGCATCGACGTCGGCGAGGACTTTCCCCGCGTGGAGATGGTGCGCCGCGTGGAAAAGGACGGCGCGCGCTACTTCGGCCCCTACATGGGCGGCGGCAGCGTGCGCGAGGTGCTGGACGTGCTGCGCCAGGTGTTCCCGCTGCGCACCTGCGCGCGGACCATGAACCCGGACCGCCCGCAGCGCCCCTGCCTGCACCATCAGGTGGGCCAGTGCCTGGCCCCCTGCGCGGGCCTCGTCACCCGCGACGAATACCACCTGTACGTGGACAAGGTGATCGAGTTCCTCTCCGGCAAGAGCGAGCCCATCCTGCGCGACCTGAAAAGCCGCATGCAGGAGGCCGCCGCCGCCATGCGCTTTGAGCAGGCGGGCGTCTACCGCGACCGCATCCGCGCGGTGGAAAACCTGATGGAGCGCCAGAAGGCGATCAACGTGCGCGGCGGCGACCAGGACATCCTGGCCGTGTGGCAGGACGGGCTGGACGCGATGGTGCAGGTGCTGTTCGTGCGCGGCGGACACATGATCGGCGGCGAGCACTTCGCGCTGGAGCGCGCGGGCGACCAGCCCGCGGCCGAGGTGCTGGAGAGCTTCATCCCCCAGTTTTACGAGGACGCGCAGATGATTCCCTCCGAGCTGATCGTGCAGTCCCTGACCGACGGCGCCGGCGAACTGGAAGGCTACCTCTCCGACCGGCGCGGCGCGAAGGTCACGCTGCGCATGCCGCAGCGGGGCACGAAGCATCAGCTCGTCGAGATGGCCAAAAAGAACGCCAAGGACGCCCTGGAAAAGCGCAACGCGCGCCTGGAAAACCAGCAGACGCGCACCGTGGGCGCGGCGAAGGCGCTGGGCGAGGCGGTAGGCATGGAAACCTATCCCCGCCGCATCGAGGGCTACGACATCTCCAACACGCAGGGCGTGCTCTCCGTCGCGTCGATGGTCGTCTTCATCGACGGCGTGGCCGCCAAGAAGGAATACCGCCACTTCCGCATCAAGACCGTGGTCGGCGCGAACGACTTCGCCTCCATGAACGAGGTCCTCACCCGCCGCTTTTCGCACGCCAAGAAGGAGCTGGAAGAGCTGCGGGCCGCGGGCCGCGACCCCTCCGAGGGCAAATTTACCGACCTGCCGGACCTGATCTTGATCGACGGCGGCCCGGAGCAGCTCGACTTCGCGCGCCGCGCGATGCTCGCGACGGGGTTTAACATCCCCATGTTCGGCCTGGCCAAGCGGCTTGAGGAAATCTTCCTGCCGGGGCAGAAGGAATCCATCCTGCTCGACCGCCACAGCCCCGCGCTGCACCTCATCCAGCGCGTGCGCGACGAGGCGCACCGCTTCGGCATCACCCACCACCGCAACCTGCGCGGCAAGGCCAGCGTGCATTCCCAGCTCGAGGACATTCCGGGCATCGGCCCCACGCGCAGACGCGCGCTGCTCACGCACTTTCGCACCCTCGAGGCGATCCGGGAAGCCAGCATCGACGACCTGTGCGCCGTGCAGGGCATGAGCCGTCCGGCGGCGGAGGCGGTGCGCGCCTTCTTCGACGCCAAGGAACCTAAAGAATGATCCTTTCCCTGCTGCTGACGGCCCTGCTGTTCGGGCCCGTTCAGGCACAGATACAAAAG
>JAEXCG010000130.1 GCA_023402355.1 Bacillota bacterium
CCTCCAGCATGTCCTCCTGCGCGCGCACATAGGCGGCCTGGTCGCCGATGTCGCACCAGTAACCGTCCATGACGTAGGCGCACACGGGCATGCCCTGGCGCACCAGCAGCGGAAACAGGTCGCGCCCGAAGTCGAAGGGCCCCGTTCGCGGGATGTACTCGACCACCTCGGGGCTGAGCACGTAGATGCCCGTGTTCACCGTGTCGCTGTACACCTCGCTCCAGCCCGGCTTTTCCACGAACTGCCGCACGCGTCCCTCGCCGTCCGCGATCACCACGCCGTATTCGAGCGGCACCTCCACGCGGCGCAGCACGATCGTCGCCAGCGCCCCGTGCGCCTTGTGGTACGCCATCGCCGCGCTCAGGTCGCAGTCCGTCAGCCCGTCGCCGGAGAGCACGAAGAACGGCGAGTCGATCCCCTCCTGCGCCATGCGGACGCTGCCCGCCGTGCCCTGCGGCGTGCGCTCCCGATAAAAGCGCAGGCTGACGCCGTAAGCGCCGCCGTCCCCGAACGCCGCCTTCATCTGGTCGGGCAGGTATTGAATGGTCGCTGCGACGTCCTTTACGCCGTGACGCCGCAGCAGCTCCAGCGTGTAGGCCATCACGGGACGCCCGAGCACCGGCACCAGCGGCTTGGGCAGATCGCACGTCAGCGGGCGAAGGCGCGTTCCCTCGCCGCCCGCCATGATGACCGCCTGAATGCCCATGTGCATACGCCTCCTTTTCGCCCCCGCAGGGGTGAAGATGCGGATAATATGCACCGAAAGGGCGTGCGCTAAACACGAAAAATTGCGCGAAGTCCTAAAGCTCGATTCGTCTGCGATCTTGGTTGACAAAGCGCCGGGCAGGCGTTATAATCCATATGACTAAATCAATCAATTTGGTCATATGGATTGGAGGATGAGGTATGCCCAGGTTCAGCGAGCTTGAAAGAGAGCGGATCCGGCAAAAGCTGATGGCGGAAGGCGAGCGGCTGTTCACCACCTTTGGGATCAAAAAGGTATCTATCGACGAAATCGTGCGGGCGGCTGGCATCGCAAAAGGCACATTTTACGCCTTTTACCCGAGCAAAGAACACCTCTATATGGACATTGCCGGAAATCAGCAAAGCCGGATGTGGCGGGAGATGGACGCGTTTTTATGCGAAAACCGGTCGTTGCCGCCAAGAGAATTGTGCAAGCAATGCTTTTTGTGGATGTTCCGCGAGCTGCAGCGCTATCCCATGCTCAAAAAAGCCGATCGAGAAACCGCCGATTTTCTGTATCGCAAACTGCCTCCGGAGGTCATCGCGGCCCACACGGAGGAGGACAGCGGCGAGCTCCTCCGGTTGCAGGAATACGGCGTTCATTTTACGTGCGGGCTGGAAATCGCGGCAAAGACGCTGCAAACCCTCGCGATCGGCTTTCTGACCCTGCAGCAGGACGACGCTGCCGATCAGCAGACCGTCATGTCGCTCATTTTGGACGGCGTCTTAAAGGAGATCATACAGGATGAAGCTGATTGATGTGCAAGAGGTCTTCCTGAAATATCCCTCGTGCAGGCACGACACCCTTCAGGGGATCACATTTGACGTGCAGCAGGGCGAAATCTTCGGGTTTCTGGGCCCGTCCGGCGCGGGCAAAAGCACCCTGCAAAAGATCCTGACGGGCACCCTGCGGAATTATCGCGGGAGCGTCCGCGTCTTCGGTCTGGAGATCAAAAAACGGACGCAGGATTATTACGAAAAGATAGGCGTGGACTTTGAGTTTCCCAACTTCTACGGGAAATTTACCGCAGCCGAGAACTTGAAGTACTTTGCTTCCCTCTATTCCGGCAGGACGCTGGACCCGATGGCGCTCCTGGAAAGGGTAGGTCTTCAAAACGACGCGGATAAAAGGGTTTCCAGCTATTCAAAGGGCATGAAGATGCGGCTTGGCTTTGTCCGCGCCCTGCTGCACGATCCCGAGCTGCTCTTTCTCGACGAGCCGACCAGCGGTCTGGACCCCGCCAATGCAAGAGTCGTGAAGGACATGATTTTAGAGCAAAAGAAGCGGGGAAAGACCGTCATTTTGACGACCCACAACATGCACGACGCACAGGAGCTCTGCGACCGGGTTGCGTTTATCTTAGACGGGACGATCCGGGTCATCGGCGCGCCGCACGCGCTGCAAAAAAGCGGAACCGACACGAAGGTGGAGTACAGCTTTTTTGCGGGCGGAAAAGAGATGCAAAACGTCTGCAAGCTCTCCGAGCTCGCCCATGCGGATGACTTTCAGTCCGCACTGCAAGACGGCAGGCTGACGCGGATTCATTCACAGGAGCCGACGCTCGAGGACCTGTTCATCACGCTAACGGGAAGGCGGCTGCAATGAGGTTTTTAAGCGCGCTAAAGAACGACATTGATTTTCAAGTAAAATACGGTTTCTATTTCCTGTACGCTTTTTTCAGCGTGTTTTACATCGCCGTATTGGGGGTGACGCCCCCGGCCTATCGGAAATTGGTCTCCTCCCTCATCGTCCTGTCCGACCCCGCAATGCTCGGCGTCTTCTTTATCGGCGGAATCTGGCTGCTCGAAAAAGGAGAAGGCCTGCATCTTTTCTGGTGCGTTTCGCCGCTCCGTCCCATCGAGTACGTCCTGTCAAAGTGCGTATCGCTGGCCGTCCTGTCGGCGCTGTCGGCCGTGCTGATCGCGTTCATCTCCATGGGGCGCACGGCCCATCTGGCGTTTCTGGCTTTGAGCGTGTTCGCCGGGGCGGTCGTCTTTAACCTCGTGGGGCTTTGGGTCGCCTCCTACGCCCGCTCCGTCAACCACTATATGATCCTCGCAACGCTTCCCGCGGTGTTTCTATCGATCCCCCCTGTTCTGACCGCCTTTGGTTTTTCGCACCCGTTTTTAGAGCTTTTTCCGGGGACGGCCTTATGGCACATGATCGCCTCCTCGATCGATCCCGAAAAAAGCGCAGGTCTGGGCGCGTTCATTCTCCTCCTCCTCTGGTTTGGCGTCCTGTTGTGGATCGCCAATATACGCATCGGGGCCGCCCTGCAATCAGAAGGAGGGAACGGCAAATGAAGCACACGATGAAGCTCTTTCAAATCGGCCTGCGGCAAATATCGAGGGACGGGATGCTCATCGTCCTGCTCCCGGCGCCCTTCCTGATTGGGGCGTTCTTAAAGCTGGCGGCGCCCCTCGCGAATCAGATTTTGACCGCAAAATGCTCGTTTTCGATCGCGCCCTGGTACGGCCTCGCAGACGGGATGCTGATCTGCCTGACCCCGATGTTCGTCGCGATGATTTCGGCCTTTTTGCTTCTGGACGAACGGGATCAGGGGGTCAGCGCCTTTTATCAGGTCACCCCGGCGGAAGGGTTCGCCTATTTGGCCGCGCGGATCGGGCTGCCCATGATAGGGGCATTTATCGCCACGTGGATCGTAGCCACCGCCTTTACCCTGGCGTCCTTCCCCTTTGAAGTCATCCTTGGGGGCGCGCTCATCAGCAGCTTTACCGGCGTTGCGCTAGCGATGATGGTGGTTTCGATCGCGGGAAACCGGGTGGAAGGGCTCGCCCTTTCCAAGCTGATGGGGATCAGCTTCATCGGGCTTCTCTTCGCCTGGCTCGTCCCCGCCCCGTATCGTTGGCTCGCGTCCTTCCTGCCGTCCTTCTGGATCGGCCGGCTGCTGACGGGCGGAGCGGACCTGCTATCGTTTCTTTTGGGTCTGGCATCCTGCCTCTTCTGGATCGCCCTGTTCACGAGAAGGTTTTTGAGGAAAATTTAGCAGCTCACATCCGCGGAAATTGAAAATGCGCCTATAAAGACCGCGCATCGAATCCATCAGGCGATGGCTTCGGTGCGCGGTCTCAAATGGTCGAAAAACCCCTCAAGGACAGAGAAACCCCAGGCAGTCTGCAAGACTGCAATCGTATCGCCCGGCTTTGCCCGCTGCGCCCAGTCGCTTCGCGCCCTTGTAGGCGGGACTTTTTCCGCGGCAAAACGCAGTTTGGGGAAGCGAAAAAATCACCCGTGTACTCGTCAAAGTGGCGTATGCCACTTTGACGACACGCTGCGGCGTCCGGCTTACCGGACGGTGTAGGGCTGCTCGGTTCCGAGCGTGAGATCCCGTCCGTCGTAATCGACGATCAGCTCGCTGCGCGGGGCGACCTCGGCCGCGATGAGCTTTCTGGCGATCAGCGTCTCCACCTTGCGCTGCAGGAAGCGCTTGAGCGGGCGCGCGCCGTAGACCGGGTCGTAGCCCTGATCGACGACGTAATCCCGCGCCGCGGGCGTCAGCACCGCGGTGAGCTGCTTGTCCTGGAGCCTCCGGTTCAGGTCCTGCATCAGCAGATCGACGATCGAGTAGATTTCCTCCTTCGTCAGCGGCTTGTAGAAGACGATTTCGTCCAGACGGTTAAGGAACTCCGGGCGGAACTGATGGCGCAGCAGCGCGTCCACCTGCGCGCGGGCCTCCTCGCTGATGTTGCCCGCGTCGTCGAAGCCCTCCAGGATCGCCTGCGAGCCCAGGTTCGAGGTGAGGATGATGATGGTGTTCTTAAAGTCCACCGTGCGCCCCTGCGAGTCGGTGATGCGCCCGTCGTCCAGCACCTGCAGCAGCACGTTGAACACGTCCGGGTGCGCCTTTTCCACCTCGTCAAAGAGGATGACGCTGTAGGGCTTGCGGCGCACGGCCTCAGTCAGCTGGCCGCCCTCCTCGTAGCCGACGTATCCCGGAGGCGCTCCGATCAGGCGGGACACGGAGTACTTCTCCATGTACTCGCTCATGTCGATGCGCACCATGTTCTTCTCGTCGTCGAAGAGCGCCTGTGCCAGCGCCTTGGCCAGCTCCGTCTTGCCTACGCCCGTCGGGCCCAGGAACAGGAAGGAGCCGATCGGCCGGTTGGGGTTGGCGATGCCCGCGCGCGAGCGCAGGATGGCCTCCGTCACCTTTTCCACCGCCTCGTCCTGGCCGATCACGCGCTCGTGCAGCACGTCGCAAAGGTGCAGCAGCTTTTCGCGCTCGCCCTCCATGAGCTTGGCGACCGGGATGCCGGTCCAGCGGGCGACGATGCGGGAGATTTCCTCCTCTGTCACCTTGTCGCGCAGCAGCGTGCGGCGCTGCTTCTCGCTCTCGGCGATCTTCTCTTCCTCTTCCAGCTCTTTTTGGAGCTGCGGCAGCCTGCCGTACTTGAGCTCCGCCGCGCGGTTGAGGTCGTATTCGCGCTGGGCGCGCTCGATCTCGGCGCTCACCTGCTCGATTTCCTCGCGCAGCCTCTGCACCTTGCCGATGGACTGCTTTTCGTTTTCCCACTTGGCCTTCATCTCGCTGAACTGGGCGCGCATGTCGGCCAGCTCCTTTTGGATGTCGGCCAGATGTTCCTGCGATATCTGGTCCGTCTCCTTCTTGAGGGCCGCCTCCTCGATCTCGTGCAGCATGATCTTGCGGCGAATGTCGTCCAGCTCCTGCGGCATGGAGTCCATTTCGGTGCGGATCATTGCGCAGGCCTCGTCCACCAGGTCGATGGCCTTGTCGGGCAGGAAGCGGTCGGAAATGTACCGGTTGGAAAGCGTCGCCGCGGCGATCAGCGCCTGATCCTGAATCTTGACGCCGTGGAAGACCTCGTAGCGCTCCTTGAGCCCGCGCAGGATGGAGATGGTGTCCTCCACCGTCGGTTCGTCCACCATCACGGGCTGGAAGCGGCGCTCCAGCGCGGCGTCCTTTTCGATGTACTGGCGGTATTCGTTCAGCGTCGTCGCGCCGATGCAGTGCAGCTCGCCGCGCGCCAGCAGGGGCTTGAGCAGGTTGCCCGCGTCCATGGAGCCCTCGGTCTTGCCCGCGCCCACGATCGTGTGCAGCTCGTCGATGAAGAGGATGATCCGCCCCTCGCTCTTATTGACCTCCTCCAGCACGGCCTTGAGCCGCTCCTCGAACTCGCCGCGGAACTTGGCGCCCGCGATCAGCGCGCCCATGTCCAAGGAGAAGATGTGGCGCTCCTTCAGGCTGTCCGGCACGTCGCCGCGCACGATGCGCTGCGCCAGCCCCTCCGCGATGGCCGTCTTGCCGACGCCCGGCT
>JAEXCG010000054.1 GCA_023402355.1 Bacillota bacterium
GGTGGTGTACTTCTCCGCGACCCTCTCCCCCCTCCCTCAGCTCCGCGCGCTGCTCGGCGGCGAGGAGGAGGACGCCATGCTCTCGCTGCCCTCGCCCTTTCCGCCGGAGCGCCTGCGGGTCGTGCGCATGCCCATCGACACGCGCTACGCCGTGCGCGATCGCACCGCGCCGCAGGTCGCCCGGGCGATCGCCGCGCTGGTGAAAGGGCATCCCGGCAACTATCTTGCCCTGTTTCCCTCTTATACATATATGAACCTCGTGAAGAGCTGCTTTGAGGACCTTTCGACCGGCGTTTCGCTCATCACCCAGGAAAGCGGCATGGACGAGGCCGCGCGCGACGCCTTCATCGCCCGCTTCGAGCCGGGGCAGCGCCTCGTCGGTTTTTGCGTGATGGGCGGGGTCTTCGCCGAGGGCATCGACCTGCCGGGTGAGCGGCTCTCCGGGGTGGCGGTGGTCGGCGTGGGCCTGCCGCAGATCTGCGCGGAGCGCGACACCCTACGCGCGTACTTCGACGGCGCGGGGCGCGACGGTTTCGGCCTCGCCTACCGCATTCCCGGCATGACGAAGGTGCTGCAGTCCGTCGGGCGCGTCATCCGCACCGAGCGGGACCTCGGCGCGGCGCTGCTCATCGACACGCGCTTTTTCGACGCGTCGTACGAGGGGCTGCTCCCCCCGCACTTCTTCCCGCTGTACGAGGCGTCCACCGACGCGGCGCTGGCGCGGCTCCTCTCCGCCTTCTGGGAAGGGAATTCGTCCGAGGCTGATGGGGAAAAAAGGGAATGAAGGTGGGCATGTCGAACAAAGGAACAGCGGGTTTTTTCACCAGCCTGCTTGACGTTCGCAAGGGAGAATGCTATACTGTTCGCAATAGGGAATCTCGTTCATCATTATGAATGACGTTTCCGTGGCTTTATTCCCTGGCCGCAAAGGAGGCGGAATGCGTGGCCGAAACCCTCAACCGATCCCTGGCGCGCGGGCTGGACATTCTGGAGCTGCTCAGCGAGGAACCCGCGGGCCTGGAGCTGCACAGGATCGCCAAGGCGCTGGACATCCCCAAGTCGAGCGCGTTCAACCTCATCCATACGCTGCTGGACAAGCGCTACGTGACCTACGACGAGGCGACGGCGCGCTACGCGCTCTCGCTGCGCATGTTTGAAATGGGCTCCGCCGCCGTCAAGGACGTGACGGAGCAGTCGGTCGTGCACCAGTACATGCAGCGCGTCTACGCGGGCTGCAACGAGACGGTGCACTGCGGCGTGCCGGACGGCACGGACATGGTGTACGTGGACAAGCTGGAAAGCACGCACTCCATCCGCATGACCTCGCGCATCGGCGCGCGCTTTCCGCTGTACTGCACGGCCATGGGCCGGGCGGTGCTGGCCTGCTGGCCGGAGGAGCACGTGCGCGAATTGTACCGCAGCTACGACTTTCAGAAGCTGACGCCGCGGACGGTGAACTCCATGGAGGCGCTCTTTAAGGAAATCGCCCGCGTGCGCCAGCAGGGCTACGCGGCGGAATACGAGGAAAGCAACGAAAACGTCTGCTGCTTCGCCGTCGCCATCCGCGACCGCGTGGGAAAGCCCGTGTACGCGGTCAGCGTGTCGATGCCGCTCTTTCGCGCGAGCGAGGAGGCGACCCAGCGGTGCATTCAGCTATTGCTCGACGCCCAGCGGCGCATCGAGCGCTTTTTGCACGTCCTGTAACATCGAGCATTTTACATAGGAGGCTGTGACATGACGAAACTTTGCAAAGAGACTCTACCTTCCCTGGCCGTAAACCACGGCCGCGTGCCTGCGCGCGAGCGCGTCCTGCAATTCGGCGAGGGCGGATTCCTGCGCGCGTTCGTCGACTGGATGATCGACAGGTCCAACGAGGCGGCGGACATGGACGCGGGCGTCGTAATCGTGCAGCCCATCGAGCGGGGCCTCGTGGACAAGCTGAACGAGCAGGACGGGCTGTACACGCTGATCCTGCGCGGCAAGGAGGCGGGCCAGGTGGTGAAGGACACGCGCGTCGTCACCTGCGTGCGCCGCGGTCTGAACCCCTATCAGGACTTCGAGGGCTATCTGGCCCTGGCGCACAACCCGGATCTGCGCTTCATCGTCTCCAACACCACGGAGGCGGGCATCGTCTACACGGGCAAGGATTCGTTTGACGACAGGCCCCAGGCCTCCTACCCCGGCAAGCTGACCCGCCTGCTCTACGAGCGCTTCCTCGCCTTCGGCGAGGAGGAAGGAAAGGGCTTCATCCTTCTGCCGGTGGAGCTGATCGACGACAACGGCGCGCACCTGAAGGAATGCGTGCTGAAGACCGCGGCGCAGTGGAACCTCGGCGAGGCGTTTACGGCGTGGATCGAGCGCGAGTGCGTCTTTACCTCTACGCTGGTGGATCGCATCGTGACGGGCTACCCGCGCGACGACGCAAAGGAGATTTTGGAAGGCCTCGGCTACGACGATTTTCTGCTGGACGCGGCGGAACCCTTCGGCCTTTGGGTCATCGAGGGGCCTGCCTGGATCGAGCAGGAGCTGCCCTTTAAAAAGGCGGGCTGCAACGTCGTCTTCACGCAGGACGTGAAGCCCTACAAGCTGCGCAAGGTGCGCATGCTCAACGGCGCGCACACCTCCATGGTGCTGGGCGCGTACCTCGCGGGTCTGGACACCGTCGGCGAATGCATGGCCGACCCCTCGGTGCGCCGGTACATGCACAGCGCTCTGTTTGACGAGATCATGCCCACGCTCGACCTGCCGAGGGAGGACCTCGAGGCGTTCGCTTCGGCGATCTTTGAGCGCTTTGAAAACCCCTTCAACAAGCACTATCTGCTCTCCATCGCCCTCAACTCGCAGTCCAAGTTCCGGGCGCGCGTGCTTCCCACGATCAAGGAGTACCAGCGCCGCAGGGGCGAGCTTCCGAAGGTGCTGACCTTCTCCATGGCCGCGTTCATCGCGTTTTACTGCGGCGCCAGGAAGGCGGACGGCACCATGGAGGGCGCGCGCGAAAAGGACGGCGCCTACCCCATCGCGGACGACGAATCCGTGCTCGCGTTCTTCGAGGGGCTGCGCGGCCAAAGCGCCGCTGAAACCTCGAGCGCGGTGCTCAAAAACACGGACTTCTGGGGCGAGGACCTGACGGAGCTGCCGGGCTTTGAGGCCGCGGTGTCGGCCGCGCTCTCGGACATCCGCGAAAAGGGCGCGCGCGCGGCGATCGACGCCCTCGTTCGCTGAAGGGCGGCTGACATGGAAAAGACGAGATTTATCCGCATCAGCGCGCGCGACAACGTGGCGGTCGCGGTCGAGGCCCTTCGCGCGGGCGAGGAGGCCTGCGGCGTGACGCTCACGCAGGACATTCCGGCGGGCCATAAGTTCGCGCTTCTTCCCATCGCGGCGGGCGAGGACGTGATCAAGTACGCGTTCCCCATCGGCCACGCGACGGCGGACATCGCGCCCGGCGCGTGGGTGCACACGCACAACGTGAAGACGAACCTTTCGGGCACGCTGGAGTACGCCTACCGGCCGAGCGGCAAGCCGACCGAACGGGACATGCACCGCACGTTCGAGGGCTACGTGCGCGAGGACGGGAGCGTGGGCATCCGAAACGAGATCTGGATCGTGAACACCGTCGGGTGCGTCAACGGCACGTCGCAGATTCTCGCGCGCAGGGCAAACGAGGCTTTTAAAGGCAGGGTGGACGGCGTATACTGCTTCACCCACCCCTACGGCTGCTCGCAGTTGGGCGAGGATCACGAAAACACGCAGCGCCTGCTCGCCGCCATGGTGCGCCACCCGAACGCGGGCGGCGTGCTGGTGCTGGGGCTCGGGTGCGAAAACAACCACATCGAAGCGTTCCGGCAGGTGCTGGGCCCGGTAGACGAACGCCGGGTGAAGTTCCTGACGACGCAGAGCGTCGAGGACGAGATCGAGGCGGGCATGGAGCTGCTCAGTGAGCTCGCGGACTACGCGTCGGCCTTTCGGCGCGAGACGGTGGACGCCTCCCGGCTGATCGTCGGACTCAAGTGCGGCGGCTCGGACGGCCTGTCCGGCATCACGGCCAACCCGCTGCTGGGCAGCTTTTCGGACCTGCTCGCCCGCTGCGGCGGCACGACCCTGCTCACCGAGGTGCCGGAGATGTTCGGCGCGGAGACGCTGCTGATGAACCGCTGCCGGGATCGGGAGACGTTTGAAAAGACGGTGCGCCTCATCAACGACTTCAAGGAGTACTTCCTGCGCCACGGGCAGGAGGTCTACGAGAACCCCTCGCCGGGGAACAAGGCGGGCGGCATCACCACGCTTGAGGACAAGTCGCTCGGCTGCACGCAAAAGGGCGGCACGGCGCAGGTGATGGACGTGCTGTCCTACGCGCAGCCGGTGCGGGAGCGCGGGCTGAATTTGGTGCAGGGCCCGGGCAACGACCTTTGCGCGATCACGGCGCTGATGGCCTCCGGCGCGCAGATGGTGCTGTTCACCACCGGCCGGGGCACGCCGGTCGGCGCGCCCGTGCCGACGATCAAGGTCGCGACCAACAGCGCGCTCGCGGAAAAGAAGCGGAACTGGATCGACTTCGACGCGGGCGTCCTGGTGCGCGGCGCGTCGATGGGGGAGACGGCGCGCGCCTTCCTCGACAAGGCGCTCTCGGTCGCCTCGGGCGAGGAGACGTGCAACGAGCACTTTGGGTATCGTGAAATCGCCATCTTCAAGGACGGCGTCACGCTATAAAGGGCTTTACAAAAAAACGGAGGTGCGATTATGAAGGAATTCATGGACAAAGACTTCCTGCTCTCGACCGACACCGCGCGTAAGCTGTACAAGGCAGCCCGTGAAATGCCGATTTTCGACTATCACTGCCATCTCAACCCGCGTGAAATTTACGAGAACATCCAGTTTCGCAATCTCGGCCACCTGATGCTGGGCGGCGACCATTACAAGTGGCGCGCGATGCTTTCCAACGGCGTGCCCGACGCGCTGTGCCGCGGCGAGGCGAGCGATTGGGATAAGTTTTACGCCTTCGCCGGCACGCTCAAGTACGCGATCGGAAACCCGCTGTTCCACTGGACGCACCTGGAATTAAAGCGCGTCTTCGGCATCGACGAGGTGCTTTCCGAAAAGACGGCAAAGGATGTCTGGGACAAGGCTAACGCCATGCTGAAGACGGACGAATTCCGCTGCCGCCGCCTGATCGAAAAGTTCAACGTCAAGGTCATCTGCACCACGGACGACCCGTGCGACGACCTGCATTACCACAAGCTGCTGGCGGAAGACAAGTCCTTTAAGGTCAAGGTGCTGCCCGCCTTCCGGCCGGACAAGGTCATCAACATCGACCGCCCGGGCTTCGTGCAGTACGCGTCGCTGCTGGGCCGCGTCTCCGGCAAGAACACGCTGAACTTCCAGGACATGCTGCAGGCGCTCGAAAGCCGCGTGCAGTACTTCCACGAGGTCGGCGCGCGCGTCAGCGACCACGCGCTGGACACGGTGCCCTTCGCCGCGCCGGATTACGCCGTGGCGCAGGAGGCGTACCGCAAGGCGCTGTGCGGCGAGGCGCTCACCGCGCTGGAGACGGAGACGTACAAGACTTGCCTGCTGCGCTCCCTGGGCAAGATGTACGCGGACCGCGGCTGGGTGATGCAGTACCACATCGGCGCGATGCGCAACAACAACACCCGCATGTTCGAGCGCTACGGCGCGGACGTGGGCTTCGACTCCGTCAGCGACACGGAGATCGCCGCGAAGCTCTCCCGCCTGCTGGATATGCTCGATACCGAAAAGTCGCTGCCCAAGACGATCCTCTATAACCTGAACCCGAAGGACAACTTCGTGCTCGGCACGATGATCGGCAACTTCCAGGACGGCGAGATCCCGGGCAAGATACAGTTCGGCTCCGGCTGGTGGTTCAACGACCAGAAGCAGGGCATGATCGACCAGATGACGGCGCTGGCGAACCTCGGTCTGCTGGGCCGCTTCGTCGGCATGCTGACCGACAGCCGCTCCTTCATCTCCTATCCGCGCCACGAGTACTTCCGCCGCATCCTGTGCGACCTGATCGGCAAGTGGGTGGAAAACGGCGAGTACCCGGCGGACATGGATACGCTCAAAGAGCTGGTGCGCGGCATCTGCTTCAACAACGCCGCGGAGTATTTCGGCATCAAGGTAGACTGACCGGGGGGACGCTGTTTCCCTGGCCCCCACGTCCAAAGGACTTGTCCCTTGGGCATCCCCTTTTCGCGCTGCGGCGCGGGGAGGGGATGGAACTGAACAAGGAGGTGTCTTCCGATGGAAACGTACACGAAGCCCGAAGCGCCCTGGCAGGAGCTGGGCGGCGGCTCGCGCAGGCGCATCCGCTCCTACAATGATCAGATGATGATGGTCGAGGTAGCCTTCGACGAGGGCGGCGTCGGCGCGGACCACGCGCACCCGCACACCCAGATCACCTACTGCCTCGAGGGCGAATTCGCCTTTCACATCGGGGAAAAGGCGTACACCCTCCGGGCGGGCGATACCCTCGTCTTCCCCTCCGGCGCGGTGCACGGCTGCCGGGCTGTGAAGGCCGGCACGCTGCTGGACGTGTTTTCCCCCATGCGCGAGGATTTTCTCAAGTAAGGCGGCGCGCATCGCGCTTCCGATAAAGCCCCGATCTTTCTAAGGAGGAACGATTCATGGAAATTCTTGAAAAGCTTTCGCTGATCGGCATCGTGCCGGTCATCGCCATCGACGACGCGGCGGACGCCGTGCCGCTGTGCCGGGCCCTGTCCGAGGGCGGTTTGCCCTGCGCGGAGATCACCTTCCGCACCGCCGCCGCCGCCGAGGCCATTTCAAACGTCAGCCGCGAGCTGCCGGACGTGCTGGTGGGCGCGGGCACGGTGCTGACCTGCGAGCAGGTCGATCGCGCGGTCGCCGCGGGCGCCAAGTTCATCGTCTCCCCCGGCCTCAACCCCGAGGTCGTAAAGCACTGCCAGCAGGTCGGCATCCCCGTGACGCCGGGCACCTCCAACCCCTCCGACATCGAGACGGCGCTCTCTCTGGGCCTGAAGACCGTCAAGTTCTTCCCGGCGGAGGCGGCGGGCGGCCTCAAGTACATCAAGTCCATCGCGGCGCCCTACGTGGACGTGACCTTCATGCCCACCGGCGGCGTGAACGAAAAGAACCTGCTCGACTACCTGTCCTTTGGAAAGATCCTCTGCTGCGGCGGAAGCTGGATGGTGCCCAAGGACGCGGTGAAGGCCAAGGATTGGGATAAGATTCGCGAGCTGACCGCCTCCGCCGTCAAGCTAATGCTCGGCTTCGAGCTGGCGCACATCGGCGTCAACTGCGAGGGGGAGGACGAGGCCGTGAAGACCGCCGAGGCCTTCTGCAAGCTGTTCGGCTGGCCGGTCAAGGTCGGCAACTCCTCCGTCTTCGCGGGCAGCGCGATCGAGGTCATGAAGAAGAGCGGCCGCGGGCAGAAGGGCCACATCGCCATCCGCACCAACTTCCTCGCGCGCGGACGCGCCTATCTGGAGCGCCAGGGCTTCGCGTTCGACGAAAGCTCCCTCGTCGTGAAGGAAGGAAAGCAGATCGCCATCTACCTGAAGGACGAAATCGCCGGCTTTGCCGTGCACCTCGTGCAGAAGTAAGCGCGCCCCAATATCCGGAAGTCTTTGGAAGCAAATTGTCGAAGTTTCCTACTTTTTGCCTGCAAATCTTATTGACAACGGTGATCGTATCAAGGTATACTAAAGATAAGGTCACGGGTGTGACGAACAACAAGGAGGTCGTTTCCCATGAAAAAGTTTTTGACCCTCGCGGTCGCCCTCATGCTGGTGCTGGGCCTTGCGTGCTCCGTATCCGCTGACGCGATCAAGCTCAACCTGAGCGAAGTTCACGTCGAAGGCTACCCGACGACGATGGCGGATGAGCACTTTGCCGAGCTCGTGAAGGAGCGCACCGACGGGCGCATCGAGATCACCGTGTATCCGGGCGGAACGCTTTACGGCGCTGAGCCTCTCGCCATCGAGGCGATGGTTGTAGGCGATCTGGCGTTTGCGCGCGTGTCCGCTTCCCCGGTCGCGGACTTCGTGCCCGCGATGAACGCGATTCAGCTTCCCTACCTGTACAAGAACGCGGATCACATGTGGGCCGCGCTGAACAGCGAAGAGATCGGCCAGAAGATGCTGGACGAGGTTCAGTCCTCCGGCTCCGGCATGATCGGCCTGTGCTTCTACGACGGCGGATCCCGCTGCTTCTACACCACCAAGAAGGTCGAGAAGGTCGCCGACCTGGCGGGCCTGAAGATCCGCATGCAGGACAACTCGCTCATGTGCGACCTGGTGAAGGTCCTCGGCGCTTCCCCCGTGACCGGCATCGGCCCCAACGAAGTGTCTCAGAACATCACCTCCGGCGTCATCGACGGCGCTGAGAACAACTGGCCCACTTACGAGTCCAAGGGCGACTTCAAAGCCGCTCCCTACTACACGCTCGACCATCACACCCGCGTGCCGGAAGTCCTGCTGGCCTCCGAAGCGGCGCTGGCGTCCGCCGGCGTGAGCGCGGAAGACATCGAGATCATCAAGGCCTGCGCGAAGGAAACGCAGGAGTTCGAGATCGAGGCGTGGAAGGCCCGCGAAGTCGAGTCCGAGAAGATCGTGCTCGAGGGCGGCGCGCAGGCGGTCGAATTGACCCCCGAAGCGTTTGCGGAGTTCCAGTCCGCGATGACCGAGCCGAGCGACGTACTGAAGGGCAAGAGCCTGTACGACATCTATGGCGCTGGCTACGAGGACGTCATCGAAGCGATCAAGACGCTGGGCGAGCAGTTCTAATCAGTCCGGACAAATAAAGGAGCATGGCAAGGGCCATGCTCCAGACCGATGACAAACCTATCGAAGGCAGAGAAACCAAAAGCCGTCTGCAAGACTGCAATCGTATCGCCCGGCTTTGCCGGGCGGGCGGGGCTTTTTCCGGAGCAAAACGAAGTTTTGCGGAGCGAAAAAATCACCCGTAAACTCGACAAAGTGGCGTACGCCACTTTGTCGACACGCTGGAGCATGGCAAGGGCCATGCTCCTTTTGCATTCCGAAAAACGGCGTTCTGCGGGCGGCGTTTCAACCAGCCCGCGCGCCTTCTGCCGCTGGGGTGGTGTGGCATTTATAGCCCCAGCGCCTGCGAGAGAAAGGCGCTCACCCGCCGATGGCGCGCCGCAGCGCCTTGCCCTTCGGGCGCCTGCGCGGCCCCGGCGGGCGCGGGATCGACGAAGTAGGCGTTCGTGCGCCGGTCGATCGAGAGGGAGTCCAGCGGCCAGCCGGGGTGTCGCAGGGGCGATACCCGGTCCACCATGTAGAAGGCGCCGCTCCTGTCTGTCGGGTCGTTTTCCGCGCACGATACGACGCGGCCGCCCCTGCACACGGCGAGGCCGTCCAGATAATAGGCGAGCACCTTCCCGCCCAGGCTGTGCACGAGCGCGGCGTAGTATTCGATCATCTCGTCGTCGCCCAGGCGTCTTCCCTGCGGGGTGCGGACGTGCAGCCCCGGCTGGCGGGGATCGTCCAGCGGCAGGCCATCAAAATAGAGGCCGGAATCGTTGCAGATCACGGGTTCAAAAAAGCGTCCGTAAAACGCGGCCTTGATGCGCGCGTTTTCCTCGGGCGTGTTCCCCGTCTCCGCCGGTTCCTCCCCGACGCATACGTCCCTCAGCGTGAGAAAATGCACGCCCCGCCCCTCGAGCAGGCGTTCAAACCGCCTGACCTTTGACGGATTCGTCGTGCCGATCAATACGTCCAAGCAAATGCCCCCTCAAACTTCCTTTGCGCGTTGGACGTATTTTAGCAGGCTGCGCGCGCTTTGTCCAGCCGCGCGGGGATTCAAAGGCTGTATCGGGGAACAAAAAATCCGCCGCGACTGCTCGCGGCGGAGAAAAGAGGGCTTACATCATGTGCAGCGCGGAGGGCAGCCAGGTGCTCAGCCCGGGGATGAAGGTGACCATGAGCAGGGTCACGATCATGACCGCGTAGAGAGGGAGCATGTGGCGGCTGGTGCGCTCGATGGGCGTCTTGCCGATGGCGCAGCCCACGAACAGCGCCGTGCCGACGGGCGGCGTGCAAAGGCCGCAGGCGAGGTTGAAGATCATCATGACGCCAAAGTGCACGGTGTTCATGCCCACGGCTTGAACGACGGGCAGCAGGATGGGGGTCATGATGAGGATCAGCGGGGCCATGTCCATGAAGCAGCCGAGCAGGAGCAGCAGCACGTTGATGACCAGCAGCAGCAGCACGCGGCTGTGCGCCAGGCCGCCCAGCGCGGAGATGAGAAGCTGCGGGATGTGCAGGTAGGTCATCATGAAGGAGAACGCCTTCGCGGCGGCGATCAGCGTCAGCACGGTCGCCAGGGTCTTCAGCGCGTTCTTGAGCACCTGCGGCAGCACCCGGAACTTGGCCGTGCGCAGCACGAGGAAGACGATGACGAAGGTGTAGATACAGGCGATGGAGGCCGCCTCGGTCGCGGTGCAAAGGCCCAGGCCGATGCCGCCCATGATGATGACGAAGATCATCAGCGGAAGGATCGCGTTGAGCACGACCTTGCCGCGCTGGCCCTTGGGGACGGGGTCGCACTTGGGGAAGTTCTTCATCTTCGCCAGGAAGAAGACGAGGATGCAGAAGTTGATGCCCAGCAGCACGCCCGGGACGAGGCCGCCGTAGAGCAGCGCGGCGATGAGTCCGCCCGCGTCCGCGGCCAGCGCGTACAGCACCATGTTGTGGCTCGGGGGAATCAGCACGCCCTGACAGGCGGTGGTGACAGTCAGGCCCACGGCGAAGTCGTCGTCATAGCCCTGCTTCTTCATCATCGGCACGACGATGGAGCCCAGGGACGAGACGTCCGCGACGGCGGAGCCGGACAGGTGGCCGAACATCATCGAGGAAAGGACGTTGATGTAGGCGAGGCCGCCCTTGAAGCGGCCGACCAGCAGGTTCGCCAGGTCGAGCACGCGCTCGGACATGCCGCCGACGTTCATGAATTCGCCCATGACGATGAAGAACGGAATGGCGAGCATGTTAAAGTCGCACACGCCCTTGGCCATGGCCTGAATGAGGGACATGATGCCCTGCCCGCAGGCCAGCGCGCTGAAGATCGCGGACAGCAGCAGGCAGAAGGAAACCGGGATGCGGATCGCCAGCATGCCGACGAACGTGACGACGAGGACCACGATGGCCAACGTATTCGGATCCATACTTGCGCCCCCTCCTTACTTCTTTTTCTCGTGTTCGACTTCGTACTGTACTTCGGGTTCGGAGTAGAGCAGGTCGTCGTCGTGCAGCACGCCCAGAAGCTGAAGGATGGAGTCATAGATGATGACGGATCCGGCGATGGGCATGGACATGTACTGAACCCAGCGGGGCCAGCGCGTGTTGGTCATGGGGAAGCGGCCCAGCTTCTGGCAGAGCTGCCAGCCGAAGTAGACCATGATGAGGCCCACGGCCAGCGTCGCGACCTTGCTGACGATGTCGAGCACGCGCCGGCCGGTGCTTCCCTCCGGAAAGCGGTTGTAAAGAATAGAAATGCCGATGTGGAAGCGGTCGCGCACGCCCATCGCGCAGGCGAGGAACGTAAAGAGCGAAATCAGGATGAAGGCGACCTCTTCAATCCAGACGAAACCACCCATCTTCGGGATGAAGAGGCGGACGAAGACGTTCGCGGTAACGATGGCGACCATTACGACCAGCGCGATTTCCGCGACGATCAGCATGATCATGTGGATGACGCTGTCGATTCCGCGAAGGACTTTGGCAAGGCCCGTCTCATGCAGGTTTACCAACATAGCTTTGCATACCTCCCGTTTTTTTACTGGAAATCCTAGAGAAACCGGGCGCCCCGCGCAGGGCCTGCGTTCACCTCCGCATCCATCCATAAATTCCACAGATTTACTCCCATAATATATGAACAGTTTACAGAATATCCCGGTTTATGTCAAGTTCCTTTATGTATTTTTTGCCGAGTTCGTTTACAAATATGTTCATCGTTCTTATTTATGAACGATGAACGCGACTATCTATTGCCTTGTTTCCATTTATGCCGTATAATGTGATCGTATAAAGGCATAGAGCCGTGTAAAAAGGAGAGATTCCCATGTCTCGAGTAGTAACCTTCGGCGAAATTATGCTCCGCCTCAAGAGCCCGGCGCTCGAACGTTTTTTCCAAAGCCCCTCGCTGGAAGCCACCTTTGGCGGCGGCGAAGCGAACGTGGCTGTCTCGCTGGCCAATTACGGCATGGATACCGCGTTTGTGACCCTGCTGCCGGACAACGACATCGGCAAGGCTTGCCTGCGCACGGTGCGCGGCTACGGCGTGGACGTGTCGAACATCCAGATGGTCCTCGGCCGCATGGGCATCTACTTCCTGGAGACCGGCTCCAACCAGCGCCCCTCCAAGGTCATCTACGACCGCGCCGATTCCTGCATCGCCAAGGCCGCGTCCGACGCGATCGACTGGGACAAGGTGCTTGACGGCGCGACGTGGTTCCACGTCACCGGCATCACCCCGGCGATCTCCCAGAGCGCGGCGGACCTGTCGCTCGCGGCGGTGAAGGCCGCCAAGGCGAAGGGCGTGCACGTCTCCTGCGACCTCAACTACCGCAAGAACCTGTGGAAGTACGGCAAGCGCGCGGACGAGGTGATGAGCGAGCTGGTGAAGTACGTCGACACCGTCATCGCCAATGAGGAGGACTTCCAGAAGTCCCTGGGCATCAAGGCCGAGAGCGACGTGGAGAGCGGCGAGCTGGACACGAGCGTCTACGAGAAGATCGCCAAGATGGCGATGGACAAATACCCGAACATCAAGCGCGTGGCGATCACCCTGCGCGAGTCCAAGAGCGCGGACACCAACTACTGGGCGGCCTGCATCTACGACGGCAAGGAGTTCTACGTCTCCCGCAAGTACGCGATCACCGACATCGTGGACCGCGTCGGCGGCGGCGATTCCTTCGGCGGCGGCCTGATCTACGGTCTGAACGCCTACGACAACCAGCGCGACGCGCTGGAGTTCGCGGTGGCCGCCTCCTGCCTCAAGCACACCATCAACGGCGACTTCAACCTCGTCTCCGTCGCCGAGGTCGAGGCCCTCAAGAAGGGGTCCGGCTCCGGCCGCGTGGAGCGCTAAACCAAAAAATACCGGGCGTGAGCCCGGCAGACAAAAAGACGCCGCGTCAGGTATCGGTTCTCCTGACGCGGCGTCTTTTTGTCTGCTCATTCCACCCGGTTGTGGTATTCCTGCTGAATCTCCTGCAGGATCTCCGGGTGCTCGAAGTCCTGCGGATAGACCATGTTGACCTGGCGCACCATGCGGCAGTTTTCGATAGGGCGCACGATCAGACGCCCCTGTTGCTGCTCCTCGCGGCAGACGCTGTAGGAGATGATCGAGATGCCGAGGTTGGCCTCGACGATTTCCTTGATCGTGGAGACGCTGTCGACCTCCATCATGACGTTGAAATTCTGGATGTTGTAGCCGTTGCTGATGAGATAGCTTTCGATCAGCTTGCGCGTGCCGGTCGACTTGGGGCGCAGCACGAGGTTTTCCTTCTGCAGCTCGTCGAGCGTCACGCTCAGGCGCGCGGCGAAGGGATGCTTGGGCGAGACGATCAGGCACAGGTGGTCCGTGCCCATCAGCACCTGCCGGTAGTGATCCCCCGGCAGAATCCCGTCCACGATCGCAAAATCTATTTCATAAAATTTTAGCATTGTATCAATTTTTTTTATAGTTCCGCGCACAATTTGGACGTGCGTTCCCGGATGCTGGTGGCAATAGGCGGCCAAAACCTGCGGCACGAAGATGTCGCTCGCGGTCGGCGTGATGCCGACCGTGAGCGTATGCACGGCGTGCTTGCAATCCTCGATGGCCTGATGCACCTTGTCGGAGAGGGCGATGGCGCGGTGCGCGTACTTCAAGAGGACCTCACCCTCGGGCGTGGGCTTCAATTTTCGCTTTCCTTTTACAAAAATCTGGATGCCGAATTCTTGTTCCAGCAGTTTTATGTGGTGACTCACCGCGGGCTGGGTCAGGGAGAGCGCCTGCGCCGTCTTGGAAAAGGAGCCGAGCTCTTCCAGCTTGAGCAGCGTCCGAATTTTGGGATCGACCATCTTGCACACCCTTTATTATCAGTTAAATTTATAAAGAGGCAAAAAACTATAATTTGATTTTAGCATTTTCGCGGCCTATAATCAAGAGCAATCGAAGGAGAGCTGTGGCATCCCGAAAGGGATGCCCTGTTTTTAGGCCGTTTGGCGCGACTGCGCCGTGCAAACCCCTGTGCGGACAGGGGGAGAAAGGAGACGACTTCCCATGCAATTCGCTTTGCAGCTAAACGATACGGCGAGGGTGATCCTCTGCCTCGGGACGACGCTTCTGGCTGCCTTTGCGTTCAGCAGGGTGACCAAGCTGATGCACCTGCCGAACGTGACGGGCTATATCCTCGCGGGCATCTTCATCGGGCCGTATTGCCTCAAGCTGGTGGACGTGCCCATGGTGAACTCGATGAGCTTCGTCACGGATATCGCGCTGGCCTTCATCGCCTTTGGCACGGGGCGCTACTTCAAGTGGTCGTCCCTCAAGCGCAGCGGCGGCAAAATCTTCTTCCTGACGGCGATGGAATCGCTGGTCGCCGCGCTCCTGGTGACGCTGTCGATGCTCCTCATCTTCCACCTGCCGCTGGCCTTCTCGCTGCTTCTGGGCGCGATCGCCTCCGCCACCGCCCCGGCCTCCACGCTGATGACCATCCGCCAGTACAAGGCCAAGGGCCACTTTGTGGATACGCTTTTGCAGGTGGTCGCGCTGGACGACGCGGTTTCGCTGCTCGCCTTCAGCGTATGCGCGGCGATTGCCCAGATGTCCGAAAGCACGTCAGGTTCCATGATGGCGACGGTGGTTCTGCCCATCGTGTACAACGTCGTCGCTATCGCGCTGGGCGTGGGGCTCGCGCTGCTGCTCAAGGCGCTGCTGCGCCACGTGCATTCCTCCTACAACCGCCTGCTGCTGGTGGTCATCATGCTGTTGGAGCTGTCGGGCGTGTGCTCGGCGGTAAACATTTCGCCCCTGCTCTCGTGCATGGTGCTCGGCGCGGTGCACGCCAACATCTCCAAGGGCGAGACGCTGTTCAAGAAGGTGGACCGGTTTACGCCGCCGATCCTGACGATCTTCTTCGTCGTGTCCGGCATGCGCCTCAACGTGCCCGCCTTGGCGACGGCGGGAGTCATCGGCATCGCGTACTTCTTCGTGCGCATCGCGGGCAAGTTCCTGGGCGCGAGCATGGGCGCGGCGATCATCCGCGACACGCCGGAGGTCCGCCGCTACCTGGGCCTCGCGCTGATTCCGAACGCGGGCGTGTCCATCGGCCTGGCGGCGCTGGGCGAGCGCATCCTCTCCCCGGAGATGGGCGCGCTGCTCTCCACGGTCATCCTGTCCTCCGCGGTGCTCTACGAGCTGGCGGGCCCCGCCTGTGCCAAGCTCGCGCTCTACCGCGCGCACGTGCTCACCCCGGCGCAGCTCAAGGGAAAGCCCGAAGCGCCCCTTCAGGAGATGCACGGGCCGCACCTGCACGACAGCTCCTACGACGCGCCCCCGAAGGGCGGAAAGGGCGTTCGTCCGGTCACGGGCGGCGCGCTCCTTTGCCACAAGGGCGGGCCGGTCAAGTAAGACGAAGAAGCTCCGAAGGCGAGAGACATCGCTTCCGGAGCTTCTTTTTTGAGGAGATATTACATGCCCAGCCTGCGGACGCGCAGCATCCCCCCGATGGCGGCGAGCGAAGCCTGCAGCGCCTCGGGGTTTTGCGGCGTTTCGTCCAGGTCGACGACGGTATAGGCCAGCGCCGCACGCGAACGGTTCACGAGGTCGGAGATGTTCAGGCGCTGCGCGGAGACCGCCGCCGTGACCGCGCCCAGCACGTTGGGGATGTTCTGGTGGATCAGGCAGATGCGCGGCTTGCTCACCGGTGCTAGCGCCACGTCCGGCAGGTTGACGCTGTTTTGAATCGACCCGTTTTCCAGATACTCGCGCGTCTGGCGGGCGGCCATGACCGCGCAGTTTTCCTCGGACTCGGGCGTCGAGGCGCCCAAATGCGGGATGCACAGGACGTTCTTTGCGCACAGCAGCTCGTCGGAGGGGAAGTCCGTAACGTAGCGGGCGACCCTGCCGTCCGCGAGGGCGGAGAGCATCGCCGCGCTGTCCACTAGGCCCCCGCGCGAGAAGTTCAGGATGCGCACGCCCCGCTTCACCTTGCAAAGCGCGTCGGTCCCGATCATGCCGCGCGTGCCGTCCGTCAGCGGAACGTGCAGCGTCACGTAGTCGCAGGCGGCGAGAAGCTCGTCCAGCGAGCCCGCGCGCTGGATCTGGCGGGAAAGCAGCCAGGCGTGTTCGACCGTGATCGCCGGATCGAAGCCCACCACGTTCATGCCCAGCGCCGCCGCCGCGTTGGCGACGCGCAGGCCGATCGCGCCCAGGCCCACGACGCCCAGCCGCTTGCCCGCGATTTCCGGGCCGACGAACTGCCCCTTCCCCTTTTCAACCAGCTTTTCGACCGCCTCGCCCTGGCCCTTGAGCGTCTTGGCCCACTCCACGCCGCCCGTCACGTCGCGGCCGGAGAGCAGCAGGCCCGCGAGCGTCAGCTCGCAGACCGCGCCCGCATTCGCGCCCGGCGTGTTGAACACGCAGATGCCGAGGCGCGAGCACCTGTCCACGGAGATGTTGTTGACGCCCGCGCCTGCCCGCGCGATGCAGAGCAGCGAATCCGGTAGGGGGGCGTCGTGCATTGCGGCGCTGCGCACGAGGACGGCGTCCGGCGCCGGTTCGTCGGGCGAGACGGCATAGCGCTCGCCGAGCTGCCCGAAGATCACGTCCGAAATCGCATTGAGCGTTTGAATCTTGTACATATCGCCGCCTCCTTACGCGTTCCTTGCCTCAAACTGTTTCATGAAGTCGACCAGCGCCTGCACGCCCTCCACGGGCATGGCGTTGTAAAGGCTCGCGCGCATGCCGCCGACCGTGCGGTGCCCCTTGAGATTTACGAGCCCCGCGGCGGCGGCTTCCTTGACGAAGAGCGCGTCCTTGTCCGGATCGCCGGTGACGAAGGTCACGTTCATGCGCGAGCGGAACGCCTTTTGCGCCGTAGGCTTGAAAAGACGGCTCTCGTCCAGGTAGTCGTAGAGCAGGTTCGCCTTTTCGACGTTGACCTTTTCGATCGCCTCCACCCCGCCCAGCGAGCGCAGCCATTCAAAGCCCAGCTTCGCCACGTAGATGGCGAACGTATTCGGGGTGTTGTACATGGATTGCGCCTCCGCCTCGACCTGCCAGTTCAGCAGCTTGGGGCAGAGCGGGTTGGCCCGGCCGAGCAGATCCTCGCGCACGATCAGCACGCACAGGCCCGCCGGGCCGATGTTCTTCTGCGCGCCGGCGTAGATGACGCCGAACCGGGAGACGTCGTAGGGCTCGGAGAGGATGTTCGAGGACATGTCCGCGACCAGCGGAACGCCCCTCGTGTCCGGAAGCGTCGTATAGCGCGTGCCGTAAATCGTGTTGTTCGTGGTGATGTGCACGTAATCCGCCTCCGGGGAGACGTCGGCTTCCGGCACGAAGGTGTAATTTTCCGCGCGCGAGGAGCCCGCGACGCGCACTTCGCCGTAGCGGCGCGCCTCCTCGGCCGCGAGGTGCGCGAAGTTGCCGCTGTCCACGTAGTCCGCCCTGCCCGTCTTCATCAGGTTGAGCGGCACCGCGGAGAACTGCTGCGTCGCGCCGCCCTGCAGGAACAGCACCCTGTAGTGATCCGGCACGTGCATAAGTTCTTTCAGCAATTCGACGGCCTGATCGAAAATCTCCTGGTACATTTTCGATCGATGACTCATCTCCATCACGGACATGCCCGTAGAGCCGTAGGAAACGAGGTCTTTTTGAACCTGTTCCAGGACGGGAAGGGCGAGCATGGAAGGACCGGGCGAGAAATTGAATACGCGTTTCATGAAATAAGCCCCCTCTTTCTGATGATGATGATGAGTTGGACCCGTCGACGGGTTATCGATCATTATGATCGCTTTAGCACGGAAAAGCAAGAGGTTTGAATAAAAAAATGGAAGGCATGTTATGGGTGCAAAAAAGCCGGTGCGGCTCGCGCCGCACCGGCCCTCTATAAATTGGATGGGTTTTTCAGCGCTTCTCGGGAACAATTTCAATCCAGTATCCGTCAGGATCATTGATGAAGTACAGCCCCATCTTCTCGTTTTCAAAGCAGATGCAGCCCATTTCTGCGTGCTTTGCGTGGGCGGCTTCATAATCGTCCACCGTGTAGCAGATGTGCGATTCGTTGTCGCCCAGGTTGTAGGGCGTCCCCTTATCCCGCAGCCACGTCAGCTCCAGACAGCTTCCGGACCGGCCGTCCGCGAGAAAGACGATGCGGAAGCTTCCGTCGTCGGCGGTCTTGTCGCGCTGCACGCTAAGGCCCAGCGCTTCCTTGTAAAAGGCGAGACTGCGATCGAGGTCGAGGACGTTCAGGTTCGCGTGCGCCATGGTAAAGTTCATGCTCAATCCTCCCATGTGAAGTTTGGCCGCGGCCTGCGGTCGAGGGCGCGGCCGGTCGATCAGCTCTCCGGAGCCTCATTGGGGCTTTCTTCCTCCGGAGGCGGATTCGGCGCGCTTTCCGGCGCGTCCGGCTGCTGCGCCGCCTGCTCCGGCTTGAAGGGAACGTTCGCGCTTTGCGCCTCGTTTTCCTGCCGGTAGTAGATCGTGCTTTCAAAGGGACGGGTGAGCGCCACCATTTCCGTGCGGCGCGACCGGTTGAGGCGCACGAACTCCTGCGCCACGTCCACGCGTCCCTGCCAGTGCATGGGGATCATCAGATGGGGCTTGACGGCCATGGCGAAGTACCCGGCCCCCGCGTCGTACAGGCTGCCCTGACGCGGGTCGACAGGGAAGAAGGCGACGTCGATGTCGAGCCCCTCCAGGGGCTTGACGGCCCGGTTAAAGGCGCGCTCCGCGTCCTCGATTTCCTTCGTCGTGGAGACGTCGCGCCAGTGCCAGAGGTTGAGGTCGCCCGCGTGGAACACGGTCGCCCCGTGGTAGCGAACGAGGAACGATACGCCCAGATCGGTCGAGTCGTACGCGGTGATGAACGCGCCGCCGATGCGCGTTTCCGCGCCCGGCTGCATGCGCTTTCCGATGTAAGGCTCCGGCACGTCGTCCCCGAGCACGTAATGCACGCGCTGCGGCTCCATCCAGTCGTAGATATCCGGGGTGAAGTGATCCGGGTGGCTGTGGCTGACGAAGACGATGACCTGTTCATATCCCGCGAGGTCGGCCCGAGTGAGGCGGCCGGATTCTCCCGTTTCCCCAGGCCAATAGTCGAACACCATGCACAGGCCGTCCACGACCACGCGGAACCCGCTGTGGTTCAGGTACGTCACCTGAATTTCCTGCATTGCATTCGCTTCCTTTCCTGCGCTTTTTCTTTTGCACGCCTGATCTAAGCCATATTTTACACGCTTTGCGCCACTTGTCAAGAAAAATGCGCAAAAATATGGGCGAGACAATCCATTTGAGATCAAAAAAACGTCATTATTCGACAGGCTTACTCCACCGAACTTCTATTCGGCGGGTCTGCGGCGGAAAACGGGCGTATTGACAATTTGGCAGGTCGCCTCTATTATGATAAATCAAGGATTTAAGCATCACGATTTTATAAGGGGTTACAGGTTATCGAAAAATCCATCGAAAGCAGAGAACCCAAAAGCATTGAAAGCAAAGGATTTATCGCAATGTGTTCGCCTTATTCCCTTTTACGGTTTCACAAAAGCTTATTTTAACAAGCTATAGGCGACGCTTTGTACAGCTCGTGGAGCGGATAAAGCGAAATGGGATTCAGCGCATGCGTTTGATATTTAGGGGGTCAGGGAAATAGAATGCTGATGGAAAATACATATCCAATATTCGAGTTTGATGAGAACAAAGTTGCAAAAATAAATCCCACGTCTTTTGCAGACCAATCGTTTGAAACAGACCGCTTAATTATAACTTTTTTCCCCGAGGTTATGGATAAGTTGGCGAACGAAGGCAAGATTACCCATGAAAGAACGATTGCCGGTGAAAACCCGATTTTAATATACCGCTTCTTAGACGATGATATTCTGATTACATTGGGTCAAATAGGATGTCCGGCTTGTGCTGGAAATTTGGATCTATTGAATGCGATGGGGATTACAAAGGTTATGTTCTGTGGCGGCGGCGGAGTTCTTGATGAAAATATTGAAGTGGGCCAGCTATTGGTAGTGGACGGGGCAATTCGGGATGAAGGTTTCTCATACCATTACATAGAACCTTCAAGATATATCTTTACAAATCCCGCAACCACCGAAAAAATCACTCAGTATTTGGAGGATCACTCAATTTCATACACCCGCGGATTGACTTGGACAACGGATGCAATATTCAGAGAAACTGCCGACAGAATAGCACGGAGAAAAAATGAAGGTGCAAAGATTGTAGAAATGGAGCAGGCAGGGTGCATAGCCGTTTCACAATTCAGAGGCTTTGAATATGGGGCACTGATCTACGGCGGGGATGATGTTTCGCAGATTGAATGGAGCGACAGGGGCTGGCATAGCCGAGAGGGAATTCGCTATGACCTTGTGACGCTTTGTAAGAAACTGGTCAAGATACTATAGCACCATTCCGGGCATTTAGAGGGTTGGATAGGTAAACACGAATTTTTTGACCGTTGGCTGAAACCGCCATCGACGCCCCTTGGGGCGATTGCGCTATTGACGACGAAAATGGGCGTCCCCGTCATCGGACGCCGATAAGCTGGAGGAAACGCACTTGGATCGACTGGACCGTACGCCGCGCCGCCGCCGGTACGACGCCGCGCGCGAGGAGCCGGCGCCCGAACCGAAGGAAGGCGGCGAGGCGCCGCAGGATCGGCGGCGCTTTGCCAAGCGGCGCGAGACGCAGAGCCTGCCCAAGCGGCATTTTGAATTGCCCAAGCCGGGCGTGCACTTCAACCCGCGTCCCCCGGCGCTGATCGCGGCGGGGCTGCTGCTGCTGACCGTCTGTGCGCAGTCAAGCGCGCCGCTCGAGCCGCTGCCCACCGTGCAGGAACGCTTTGAAGACTGGGTTAAGACGCAGAACGACCTGACCGTGAAGGCCCTGCCGGGGCCGACAATCGAACCGGGCTCCACGCTGGCCGCCATCCTGCAAAAGGAGGAAAGCGAGCCGCAGGGCCCCGCGCCGAGCGCCGCGGCCGCCGCGACGCCGAAGCCCGAGGCGACGCAGGAGCCCAGCCGCTTCAAGCACTACGAGCCCGGCGAGCTTTCCTACGAGAGCGACTCGCTTTCCGTCTCCATCGAACAGATTCAGGAGGACGGCGTCACCTACTTCCTCGCGGACATTCAGGTGTCCGATCCCCGGCAGCTGCGGACGGCCTTCGCGGGCGAGAAGTACGGCAACGCGTCCTATGAGACGGTCTCCGACATCGCGGACCGCCATCAGCCGGTCATCGCGACGAACGCGGATTTTTACAAGTTTCACAAGAACGGCATCATCCTGCGAAACGGCGAGCTGTACCGCAAGCAGAACAGCCAGCGTCACCTGCTGATCGTGGACGGCGAGGGCAACATGTCCGCCCTGACCGACCGGCGGGAGAAGCAGGGCGTGGTCGCCAACAAGCTCGAAAAGGAGGGCACCTGGCAGACGTTTGAGTTCGGCCCGGTGCTCGTCAAGGACGGAGAGGCCACCACGCTGCCCAAGAGCTTTTTCATCCGCACGGCGGACGACCCGGCCTACCGGGAGCCGCGCACGGGCATCGGACAGCTCGGCCCGCTGCACTACATCCTGATCGTCGTGGATGGACGGCGCGACGGATACTCCGAGGGCATGACGCTGCCGGAGTTCCAGCAGTTGTTCGTCAAGCACGGCGCGCAGTTCGCCTTCAACCTGGACGGCGGCGGCTCCACGACGCTGTACTTTCAGGGCGAGGTCGTGAACATGCCCTCCTCGGGCGACGAGCGGCGCGTATCGGACATCGTGATGTTCGTGGACGCGGCGGCGCTGCCGGACGAAGAGGCGGGCGCAGCGGAATGATTTTTACAGAACCTACATATATACAATAGAGAGGAATGGACAGATGCACACATTCAAGCGGGGCTTATGCGCGCTGCTTGCGCTTTGCCTGATGTTTTTATCCACCCTTGCCCTCGCCGCGGAGACGCCGAAGGCGCGCACGTCCGAACACTACGACACCTACACCTCCGACACGCTGACGATCGACATCACGCGGGAGGAGTGGACGTTCAAGTCCCACAAGCTCAAGTTCCTGGTCGCCCGCGTGCACGTCGAGGACCCGGCCCAGCTTCGCACGGCGTTTGCGGGCGACGTGTACGACAAAAAGATGGTGGAGGACACCGAGTCCATCGCCGAGCGCAACGGCGCGGTGCTGGCCTTTAACGGCGACTATTACAACCACAAGGACAACGTGGGCATCATCATCCGCAACGGCGAATTATACCGCGAAAAGAAGAGCACGCGCGACTTGATGACCATCGACCGCAACGGCCTGATGGAGACCTACCTCAAGTCCGAGCGCGAGGAGACGCCCATCCCTGCGGAGGACCTGATGCTCGAAGGCGTGGTGCAGGCGTTTGAGTTCGGCCCCGCGCTCGTGCGCGACGGGGAGGCGCTGGAGATGCCCAGCAAGTACATCATCACCACCAACGACCGCATCCGCGAGCCGCGCACCGCGATCGGCCAGACCGCCGACGGGGATTACGTGGTCGTCGTCGCGGACGGACGGCGCGACGGCTGGTCGGACAAGGGCATGACGCTTCAGGAGCTGGCGCAGGTCTTCGTGGAGCAGGGCTGCGTCACCGCCTACAACCTGGACGGCGGCGGCTCCGCGACGCTCTACTACAACGGCGAGATCATCAACAAGCCCGCGGGCGGCGGGCAGCGCCGCGTCAGCGACATCGTGTATTTTGTGCCGTAAGGGAAGGCGCGGAGCCGTTTGGCGCTCCCCCGCGGCGAGGAAGGACAAGGAGGGATGCGCCGTGAGACGCACGTTATGCCTGCTGCTCGTACTGCTCGCACTGCCCCTGGGCGCGCTGGCAAACGAGGGGGACCCGCTGCTCAACGCGGAGGAGCTGGGCGAGCTTCGCGAGTCCTATGAGGCCTTTCTGGACGAGCTGGAGGACCTGATCGTCGAAAAAGGGCTGCTGGACGAGAGCCAGCGGGAGGAGTGGCGCATGTATCAGCTGGGCGACTTCTTTCAAAACGGGGGCTACGGGATGATCGCCGCCATGTACACCCCGGACCTGCTGGAGTACGTGCGCGAGGAGGACACGATGATCCGCCTGTCCCTTGAGACGCCGGCGGGCACGCTCTGGGTCGACACCATGCGCAGCTACACGCCGCTGGATTCCGCCCAGCCGGGGCTGCTGCTCGAACTGAGCCTGACGGACGCGGAGGGCTTGCCGGTCGCCTGCCGGTTCCGCTATACGGCCTCCTCGGGCGGGTTCATCGCCTGGGACGCGCTGCGCGCCCGCAACAGCGACGTGGGCGTCACCCTCATCAACGACGGCAGGCCCTGCTATTGGTCGGACCAGCCGCTGACCACCGATGTGTACGCCGATTCACCGGTCCTTTCCATCGAGGTGTTGGGGGAGAGCGACGACGCCCAGGTGCTCGCTGCGGCGCGCCTCACGCTGACCCCCTCGGGCACGGGCTGGCGCGTCGAGGACGACGCGCTGCGCTGAAAGTCTCCTCAGGAAACTTTTGTGAATAATATTCATAAAAATCGCGCTATGATGAATTTGTATTCATCATAGCGCGATTGCTTTTGCACAGGATTCGTGGAAAAAACCCAAGCCTTGTGCAGAATCCGTCGAAAAACTACCAGCGGTGGGGGAGAGGGTTTTCAACAATTTCGGGTCATCCTGTGTAAAAGTGCAGGAAAGTGTGCAGAACGCGGACAGAAAAAAGCTTGAAAACACAATGGTTTTTTGGTATTATAGACGTGGTTTCGCGGAAACTTTCCACAGGCTGTGGAAATACCTGTGCAAAATTTCCACACATTCCACATTTCGAGCGGATTCGCACGGCCAGGTGTGCATAGGATTACAGGCCGGGCAGCCGCTGTATTCTTGTGCAGACAGAAAAGCGCCGGGGCAGGCAGGATATGAGGAGGACATCTTTGATGGAATATGAAGAGATCTGGGAGAAAACGACCGTGCTGCTGCGCGAGGACCTTCCGGAGGTTTCATATAAGACGTGGATTGCCTCTTCCCTAAAGCCGTTTGCGATGGAGGACGACCACCTGTACCTGGAGGTGGTCAGCGACTTCATGCGCAAGACGATCCTCGGCCGCTATCAGGAGCTCATCAACAACGCGGTGCTGGAGGTCTGCCATAAGCCCCTCACCCTCGAGTACCTGACCCCGCAGGAGCGCGCGGAGTGGCAGGGCCAGCGCAAGGACGGGAAGGACGGCCTGGAGATTTCGGGCGTCAACATGTTCAACCCCAAGTCCACCTTCGACACGTTCGTCGTGGGCAATTCCAACCGCTTCGCGCACGCCGCCTCCCTGGCGGTCGCGGAGGCGCCGGGCGAGGCTTATAACCCGCTGTTCCTGTACGGCGGCGTGGGCCTGGGCAAGACGCACCTGATGCACGCGATCGGCCATTACATTCAGCAGCAGTTCCCGGCCATGCGTCTGCTGTACCTTTCCAGCGAGACGTTCACGAACGAGCTGATCCAGGCGATCAAGAACAACAAAAACGTCGAGTTTCGGAACCGCTTCCGCAACGTGGACGTGCTGATGGTCGACGACATCCAGTTCATCGCGGGCCGCGAATCCACGCAGGAGGAGTTCTTCCATACGTTCAACGCCCTGCACGGCGCGGGCAAGCAGATCATCATTTCCTCGGACAAGCCGCCCAAGGAGATCGCCCGGCTCGAGGAACGCCTGCGCTCCCGCTTCGAGTGGGGCCTCATCGCGGACATTCAAAAGCCGGACATCGAGACGCGCGTCGCCATCCTGCGCAAGAAGGCGGACAGCGAGCGCATCACCGTGGACGACGAGGTGCTCGAGCTCATCGCTACGCGCATCGAGTCGAACATCCGCGAGCTCGAGGGCGCACTCACGCGCGTGATCGCCTACGCGTCGCTCACCGGCCGCTCCGTGGACGCCTCGCTCGCCGCGGAGGCGCTGCGCGACATCCTCTCCGTGCGCGACCCCAAGCGCATCACCTGCGAGCTGATTCAGCAGGCCGTCGCGGAGTACTACGGCGTTTCCGTGCAGGACATCGTCGGCCAGAAGCGCAAGCGCGAAATCGCCCTGCCGCGTCAGGTGGCGATTTACCTCACCCGCGAGATGACGGAGATGTCGCTGCCCCGCATCGGCGACGCCTTCAAGCGCGACCACTCGACGATCATGCACTCCTGCGACAAGATCGCGGAGATGGTAAAGACCACGTCGGAGATGGCCTCCACCATCGACGACCTCAAGAAGAGCATTCAGGAGAAGTGAGGCCTTCGAGGGTGCGGGCAGTCTGTGCAAGGGCCCATTCCCTCTTAGACCCCCATCTGAAAAAAACGGCGCGCCGCTCCCTTCGGGCGGCGCGCTGCGTATTGTCAAAAAAACTATCGAAGATAGATAAACCATAAGCCGTCTGCAAGACTTCAATCGTATCGCCCGGCTTTGCCGGGCGGGCGGGGCTTTTTTCCGCAGCAAAACGCAGTTTTGCGGAGCGAAAAAATTACCCGTAATCTCGACAAAGCGGCGTATGCCACTTTGTCGAGATGCCGCGGCGCGCTGTGCTATTCCTTCCCCCGCGCCCGCTGGCGCTCGCGGATCTTGAGCTCGTTTCCCTGGTCGCTGGGCAGGTAGTAGCGCCTGCCCTTCACCTCGGGCGGCATGTACTCCTGCGCGACCCAGTGCCCCGGGAAGTCGTGGGGGTACTTGTAGTTCGCGCCGGAGCCCAGCTTGGCGCTCCCCTTGTAATGCGTGTCGCGCAGGTGCACGGGCACCGGGCCGAAACCGCCCTGCTGGGCGTCCTGCATGGCGGCGTCCACCGCCACGCAGACGCTGTTGGACTTGGGGCTTTCGCAGATGGCGCAGATCGCCTGCGCGATGGACAGGCGCGCCTCCGGCATGCCGACCATCTCCAGCGCCTGCCCGGCGGCGACGGCCTGCAGCATGGCGATGGGGTTGGCGAGGCCCACGTCCTCGCTGGCGTGGGCGATGATGCGCCGCACGACCAGCCGCGGGTCGACGCCCGCGTAGATCAGGCGCGCGAACCAGGCGAGCGCCGCGTCGCTGTCCGAACCGCGCAGGCTCTTGCAGAACGCCGAGAGCATGTCGTAGTAGAGCGATTCGTCGCAGCGGATAACCGGCTTTTGGATGGATTCCTCCGCGACCGCGAGCGTAAATCTTATGACGCCCTCCGCGTCCGGAGGTGTTGTGAGCACGCCGAGCTCCAGCGCGCCGAGGGCCGAGCGCACGTCGCCGTTTGCGATCTTGGCGATGTGGTGCAGCGCGTCGGGGGAAAGGTCGATTTTTTGCAGGCCGAAGCCGCGCTCCGCGTCCGAAAGCGCGCGCCGCATCGCGGTTTCGACGTCGGATTGCCCGAGCGCCTCGAACTGGAACACGCGGCAGCGGCTGACGATGGCGGGCGTCATGGCGATGTAGGGGTTTTCGGTCGTCGAGCCGATGAAGCGGATGGTGCCCTTTTCGATGGCCGGGAGGATGGAGTCGGACTGCGACTTGCTCCAGCGGTGGCACTCGTCCAGCAGCAGATAGGTCGCCTGCCCGTAGAGGGAAAGGCGGTTTTGCGCTTCCTTCACGACCTCGCGCACCTCGCCCACGCCGCAGGTGACGGCGTTGAGCTGCACGAAGGCGGCGCGCGTGGTGTTGGCGATGATGGAGGCGAGCGTCGTCTTGCCGCAGCCCGGCGGGCCGTAGAAGATGCAGGAGGTCATGCGGTCGGCCTCGATGGCGCGGCGCAGCAGCCTGCCGGGGCCCACGATGTGCCGCTGGCCGATGAATTCGTCGAGCGTGCGCGGGCGCATGCGGTCGGCGAGCGGTTTCAGCTTTTCGCTCGATGCGGAAAAAAGATCGTCCATTTGCGTTACCTCAATGCGAATCGTGTTCATGGGAAGGGGCGCCGGGCAGGCGGAACGCCCGTGGGTTATTGAGAGAGCGCCGCCTTGAGCGCCTCGATGTTTTGATTCATCGCGCGCTCCCACACGGTCGCGTCGCCGCGCGGGCCGTTCAGCAGCACGTCAAGCGATGCGGTGACGCGACCCGGAAGCGTCTGGAGCAGCCTCGGCGCGGTGTCCTCCACGAGCAGGACGGCGTCCGGATACGGCGCCAACAGCGAGAGCAGTTCCGCTTCGTCCCCTTCGAGCGGCTGCACGGACGGGTCGCGCTCGAGGGTCATCACCACGTCGAGCCCCGCGTCCAGCGCGAGATAGGTCAGCGCCGGGTGCAGAGCGATGACCTGCCGCCCGGCGTAAAAGGAAAGCTCGCTGGAAAGCGCTTCCTTCACGCGGTCAGCCGCGGCCTGCGCCTCGTCGTTGGCGCGCGTGTAGGCCGCTTCGTTCGCGGGGTCGAGCTGGCACAGCGCGGCGCTGATGCCGTGCACCATTTCGCCCCAGCGCGCAGGCGAGAGCCAGACGTAGGGGTTGTCGGCGGGCCCGGTGTCCTCGTCCGGGTCGAGCACGCGCCCCTCGACGCGCTCGATGTGCTCGCCCGCGACGATCAGCGGCTTGAGCCCGCTCTGGTACAGAAAGGGCGTGAAGCTTTCCAGGCCGCCGCCGAGCAATACGACGATGTCCCCCTCCTGCGAGCGGGCGAAGTCCGGCTCGCTGATCGCGTAATCCTCCATGTATCCGGCCTGCGGCATGAGGAACATGTCCGTCGTCTGCGGGTCGCATCCGGCCATGACGCAGGCGAGGTAGACCGGGTAGCAGGAGGCCCGAACGGAGGGAAAGGCGGCGAGGGCAAGCGACGGCACGAGCAGAAGCGCTGAAAGCAGCGCGGAAAAGGCGAATTTGCGTTTCATGCATGCATCTCCTTTGGGGACTGAGTGAGAAAAAGGTGCTGTTCTTCTATTATAGCATGAGCCCTTGCGGTTCTGCCTATGATGTGATAAAATTTGTGATGATGAATCCCGGTAGAAGTTGGGAGGGCGTTTCATGGAGAACCAAACGGTTGCGGCGCCGAAAAAGCGCATTTATTCCGGCATTCAGCCGTCGGGCACGCCGACGCTGGGCAATTATATCGGCGCGATGCGCAACTGGAAGCTGCTGGAGGACGAGTACGACTGCATCTATTCGGTCGTCGACCTGCACGCCATTACCGTGCGCCAGGAGCCGGCGAAGCTGCGCAGGCAGACCCAGGAGCTGACGGCGCTGCTGCTGGCCATCGGTCTGGACCCGCAGAAGAACATCATCTATTTACAGTCGCACGTGCCCGCGCACGCGGAGCTCGCGTGGCTGCTCAACTGCTACACCTACATGGGCGAGCTCTCGCGCATGACTCAGTTTAAGGACAAGAGCCAGAAGCACGCGGACAACGTCAACGCGGGCCTGCTTACCTATCCCGTGCTGATGGCCGCGGACATCCTGCTCTACCAGACGAACCTCGTGCCCGTGGGCGCGGACCAGAAGCAGCACATCGAGATTTGCCGCGACATCGCCCAGCGCTTCAACGGCCTGTACGGCGACGTGTTCACCATTCCCGAGGGCTTCATCCCCAAGACCGGTGGGCGCGTCATGTCCCTGCAGGAGCCCACGCGCAAGATGTCCAAGTCGGACCCGGACGAGTGCTTCATCAGCATGCTCGACGGCCCGGACGACGTGCGCCGCAAGATCAAGCGCGCGGTGACCGACTCCGACGCGGAGATCCGCTTCGACCCCGAAAACAAGCCGGGGGTTTCCAACCTGCTGGCGATTCTCGCCGCGCTGAACGGCAAAAAGCCGGAGGAAGTGGGCGAGCAGCTCGCGGGCAAGGGCTACGGCGAGCTCAAGCAGACCGTCACGGACGCGGTCATCGAAGCGCTTTCGCCCATTCAGGCGGAGTATAACCGCGTCGTCAAGGACAAGGCGTACCTCGAGGGCGTCATGAAGGACGGTGCGGAGCGCGCCGGACGCATCGCGAACCGCACGCTGCAAAAGGTCATGAAGAAGATCGGCTACGTGCTGCCGGTCAGGTAAAAGCACAGCGGAAACACGCCGTTCGATCAGGCGTCATACGACGACAGGGCACGACAAAGGGGCATGAGGACGACTTTCAGAACTCATGTCCTTTTTCAATAGGGATGGAGCCATCCGAAACGAAGAGAAAGAGGGGGCGTGCGGATGAAGCGGGCAGTTTTCATCGTCACGACGATTCTCGCTTTGGCGCTTGCGATGGGCGCGGCGGCCGACAAAGCCGAGAAGGAGGAAGCCACGGGTGGCGCGCTTGAAAACCAGGCGATGCTATCCAAAGAAGATAGAACCTGGGATTCCTATGCGCAGATTCTCGATACGTACTATGAGGCGCTCCGTGACGACTGGGAGCTGGAATCCATGCTCAAGCTCTTTTGCGAGCCCTATCAGGCGGACATGGAGCAGACGGGATACATGCTGAAAGATGTGGATGGAGATGGAACGGAGGAGCTGCTCATCATGGGACTGGGCGGCGAAGTATACGAGCTGTACACCCTGGTGAACGGGAAACCTGTTTGGGTGGCGGAGGGATGGGCAAGAAATTCGTACTACCTGAGCAGCGATGGAGGCTTTGTCAACCACAGCTCTGACGGCGCTTCGTATTCAAGGGAAACCCTCCTCGATCTCGCCGGAGGGGAGCTTGTCGTGCGGGAAGGCGTTGTCAGCGACTACGACGAGGAGAAACAGGCAGAGGTCTGGTATTTTACGAGGGATAAGGATTTGGATACCGGCAACGATACCCGGATATCGGAAGAAGAGGCCTATGAGAAAATCAAAATGTATAAGGAGATGTCCGTCTTGAACCCGGAAGGGGTCGTCCCGTTCCAATCTTACGACGCAGCTTCTCCTTTTTGATGCCCTTGCCCCCGCGCAGCGCGACGTGTTGCCGTATTGGGACTTGCGGTGCCGCCTAGCCGCTTTGCGTGAAGGGCACGATGGGAAGAGAGCGAATAAGCCGCCATCTATCATTTATCCGGCCGCATAAAAGCTTCGGGGAGCTTCTGGGCGATCGAGGTCACGCAGAAAAGCGTGACTTTTTTCGTTTTGGGAATGGTTCTGAAGAACAATTTTGATATGAGGAATTAATTGATAATAATTCTCAATTATTTTTCCAAAACGCTTGACAAATCAAAATGTAACGACTATAGTTACAGTAAAGAACAAAGGAGACGGCGCGAAGGCGTTAACCGACCGACTACGACAGAGGAGGATTTTTAGATGGACAAAATGGAACGCAAGCTGACGAACGAGGCGGGCGCGCCGGTCGCGGAAAACGAGCACTCTCTGACCGCCGGGCCGCGCGGCCCGGTCATGCTGCAGGACGTGTGGCTGCTGGAGAAGCTGGCGCACTTTGACCGAGAGGTCATTCCGGAGCGCCGCATGCACGCCAAGGGCTGGGGCGCTTACGGCAGCCTCACCGTCACGCAGGACATTTCAAGATGGACGCGCGCAAAGGTCCTGCAAAAGGGCGCGAAGACGGATCTGTTCCTGCGGTTTTCGACCGTCGCGGGCGAGCGCGGCGCGGCGGACGCCGAACGCGACATCCGGGGCGTGGCGGTCAAGTTTTACACGGAGGAGGGCAACTGGGACTTGGTAGGCAACAACACGCCGACCTTCTTCCTGCGCGACGTGCACAACTTCCCGGACCTCAACCGCGCGGTCAAGCGCGACCCGAGGACGGGCATGCGATCGGCCCAGAACAACTGGGATTTCTGGACGCTGCTGCCCGAGACGTTCCACCAGACGACGATCGTGATGTCCGACCGCGGCATCCCGGCTTCTTTCAGAAACATGCACTTTTACGGCGAGCATACGTTCAGTCTGTACAACGAAAAGAACGAGCGCGTCTGGTGCAAATTCCATTTTAAGACGCAGCAGGGGATCAGGAACCTGACCGACGCGCAGGCGGCGGAGCTGATCGCAAACGACCGCGAGAGTCACGGCCGCGACCTGTACGAGGCCATCGAAAAGGGCGACTTCCCGCGTTGGACGATGTACGTGCAGATCATGACCGAGGAGCAGGCAAGGAAGCACTACGAGAACCCGTTCGACATCACGAAGATCTGGCGGCACGCGGAGTATCCGCTGCACGAGGTCGGCGTGCTGGAGCTCAACCGGAATCCCGAAAACTACTTCGCGGAGGTCGAGCAGGCGGCGTTTACGCCCGCGCACGTCGTTCCGGGCATCGGTTTTTCGCCGGACAAGTTCCTCCAGGGCCGCCTGTTCGTCTACGGCGACGCGCAGCGCTATCGTCTCGGCGTCAACTACAACCAGATTCCCGTCAATCGCGCGCGCTGCGAGGTAAACGATTATCACCGCGACGGCCTCATGCGCGTGGATGGCAACTACGGCGGCGCGCCGGCTTACACGCCCAACAGCCAGGGCGTTTGGGCGGCGCAGCCGGACGTGATGGAGCCGCCGCTCGACCTATCCGGCGCGATGTACGCCTACGACCCGCAGGACGACCCCACGGACGATTGCTTCCGCGCGGGCGGCGACCTGTGGCGCGTCATGACGGAAGCGCAGCGCGCGCTGCTCATCGAGAACACGGCGCGAAACATCGCCCCCGTGACGGAAAACGTCAAGTACCGCCATGCCGTGCATTGCTATTGGGCGGACAAGGCGTACGGCGAGCGCATGACGGAGGCGCTCGGGCTCGACATGAAAAAGGTGACGGAGCTGGCTAAGGGCGACCAGAAGAGCCTGATCGCAGCCACCCTGTAACATACGATAAGGAACCGAAAAGACAAAGATCCCGCCGGCAGGACGTGCGTCCTGCCGGCGGGATTTACCTGTTACATGGGAACGGGCGCTATCGTTTTTCGCCCTTCCATTCCCGGTACATTCCCGCGATGATGTCCTCGATGGGGGCTTTGCCGATCTCGACGTCCTCGATTCCGGCGCAGCCGGCGAGGGAAGCGAGCAGGTCGTGCACGCCCACCTGCGCGCGGTCGAAGGCGTATTCGTGCACGCCGCCCTGCGTGGACAGATACGCGGCTCCGGCGACGGCGGGGGCGTCGCCCGGCGCGCGCACGCGAATGCGCGCGTACCCGCCCGCCGCTCTGCGCAGCGCGGCGAAGTCCCCGTCGAAGGCGATTTCGCCGCTCCGCAGCAGCACGATGCGCTGCGCCATGGCCTCCAGATCGTCCATGTCGTGGCTGGTGACCACGATCGTCACGCCCGCCTCGCGGTTGATGCGCCGCAGAAAGGCGATCATCTGCTGCTTGGCGAGCACGTCCAGCCCCAGCGTCGGCTCGTCCAGGAACACCACGGAGGGCGAGTGCAGCAGCAGCATGCCCAGGTCCGCGCGCATGCGCTGGCCGAGGCTGAGCTCGCGCGCGAACGTGTGCAGGATTTCCTTCAGGTCCAGAAGTTCGGTCACCAGCGCCAAATTGTGCGCGTAGACGTCCGCGGGAATTGCCCATACGTCGCGCTTCCATTCAAAGCTAGTGATGATCGGGTGATCCCACCACAGCTCCGTGCGCTGGCCGAAGCACACGCCGATGCGGCGCATCAGCTCCACGCGATTTTTTGCGGGGTCCAACCCCAGCACGCGCACCGTGCCGGACGTGGGCGAAAGGATGCCGGAAAGCAGCTTGATCGTCGTGGACTTGCCCGCGCCGTTTGCGCCCGCGTAGGCGACGAACTCGCCCGGCATCACGCGAAGCGACAGGTGGGAGAGGGCGGCGACCTCCCGCTTTTCGGGGTGAATCAGGTTTTTTACGATGTCGCGCATGCGGCCCGTGCGCTGCCATTGCTGGTAGACCTTGCTGACGTCAGCGATGTCCAAAGCCGGAGTAACGGCTGCAGCCATTGGTTGCATAATAGTTCATTCCTTTCCGAAAGACGCACTGTGTAAGAAAAATCAGGATTGCGCAAACCGCGAAGAGAAGCAGGTAGGCGGGCGCCCCGGCGCGGCCGAGCAGCGCCTGCGCGGGCAGCCAGCCGGTCAGCCCGATGGGGAGCGCCGTGCACAGCAGCGCCTGAAGCGCGGGGGCCAGGCCGCCCAGCGGGTACCCCTTCATTTCGCCGAAGAGGCCGCGCGCGTCCGAGGCGATTTCCTCCGCGGCGGCGGGAGCGTAAAACGCGAGGCAGGAGATGAGGAAAACGGCGCTGATGATGATCGCGCACGAGCACAGCGCGCACAGCGCGAGCAGCAGGACGTTTACCTGAAGGCCGCCCGCGTGCGCGGCGTAAGCGCTCAGCGCCGCCCCGCACAGCAGCATGCTGCACCCGGAGACCGGCGCAAAGCCGGAGGAAAGCAGCTGCATCCAGATGGGAACGGGCTGCAGCACGCAGTGGTCGAGCTGACCGCGCCCGATGACGCGGCTGATCTGGCCGATGTTGTTGTTTGCAAACAGCAGCATGTACAGGCCGTCCACGATCGTCGCGTAGCCGAGCAGGAAGAGCACCTCCGCGCGGCTCATGCCGCCCAGCCCGTCAAAGCGGGCCGCGAGCAGGAAGACGCCGGACACGCACGCGGCCGCGCTCACGGTATCCGCGGCCATTTGAAGCAGGCAATAGCGCGTATCGCGCAGAAACCACAGGATGTCCATGCGCGCGTACACGCGGTAGAGGCGCAGCAGCGTTCGGATCTTAGCCGCCATAGGACACCATCCTTTCCTGGCTTTTTCTGAAGACGAAGAGCGCGAGCGGCCAGAGGATGAGATTCCACAAGGCCTGCAGCGCGAGCAGCGGCAGCGGACTGGCGCTCCCGATGTAGATGGAGAGCGGGGCGCTGGCGATGGAGCCCAGAGGCAGCAGCGCAAACACCCGTCCGACGGACGCGGGCATCAGCGCGAAGGGGATGACCGCGCCGGAGCAGAGCTCGTAGATCGCCTCGCGCACCTGCGTCGCGGCCCAGCAGCCGTTTTTAAGCCGCATCGCCAGCGCGGAGAAGCACAGATCGAGGGCGAACCCGAGCGAGGCGCTCAGGGCGAGACTGAGAAGGGAGAGCAGGCCGCAGGAGATACTCCGCGGCAGCGGCGAGATGCCGATCAGCGGGGAGAGCAGCCAGACGGGCAGACCGTAAAAGAGGAAGACGGGCACCCACCAGCGGCCGATGGTCTCGGCGGCCAGGCTCTGCAGGATGGACATGGGGCGCGTAAAGCGCCCGATGAGCGAACCCTCCCAGAGCGCGGAGGTGGCGGGGGTGAGGATGTTGAGCTGTTGGCGCCAGACGGAGGCCATCAGCGAGTAGGTGAGCAGCGCGGGCAGCGTCATGCCGCCCAGGTCCGCACCGCTCGCCGCGAGGGCGCGCCAGATGAGCGTGAGCAGCAGAAACTGCAAAAAGCGCACGGCGTATTCGCCGCCCACGCCGAGCAGGTTGCCGTCCAGCACCTGGCGCGCGCACAGCGAGGCTGTAGCGAAAAAACGTTTCATGGGGATTCCCTCCTTGACATTTGGGCAGAAAAATGCCCGGTGCACCGCAAAAGGACGCACCGGGCACGCAAAGGCAGACCGAATCAGGCTGCGCTTGAGGGGCCGGGACGCGTTGCGGATGCAATTTGGGCGCACTTTAATAAGGACCCGGCCAGATTACCTGTCTGAATGGCAATATAAGCGATGTTCTGCCAAAGGACCGACTGCTTGAACACGCGCCGCATGCGTCTCCCCCCTTTCCCTACGACAATGTCCATTCAGTTTATCACGTCCCCGGGCATGCGTCAAGCGCGGATTGTGGCTTCTTTATGAACTGTGGACAAGTCAGTTGCTTTTCGTCTGGCGATACGGTATAATAAAAGCAAATCGAAGAGGCTTTGAAAGCTGGCATAAAGAAAGATGCCGCAACATGATTCCCGAAGGAGGCTTTCAAATGATCGTTCGTTTCGTCACAAAGGATGCCCACGTTCCCCAGAATGTTCTGGACACGATGGAAAAAAAGCTGCATCAGCGCCTGGACGCTTACTACCGCAGCGAGGAAGAGGATGCCTCCACGATTGTGGTAAAGATCACCGAACGCAAGGGGATCTATAAGGTGGAGATCACCATGCCGTACGGCGGTCATCAGATGCGCACGGAGAACGAGGAACGCGATCTTTCGCTGCCCGCCCTGGATAAGGGCGTCGATATTCTGGAGCGCCAGATCAAGAAGCACAAGACCCGCATCAATCGCCGCCTGCGCGAGGTGCCGGAGCTTGCGCCGGACGCCGCCGCGGAGGAGCCGGACGAGCCCTATGCCGTGGTCAAGATCAAGCGTTATGAGAGCAAGCCCATGAGCGTGCAGGACGCTATATTGGAAATGAACCTGCTGGGACATACGTTCTTCACGTTCTTCAATGCGGACATCAAGCAGGTCTGCACGGTCTATCGCCGCAACGACGGCGATTATGGCCTGATCGAAATTGGCTGATTCCCTGCCCCTAAAATGGAAACGCTGAGAGGAGGCGACGCCGTTGAATCGGAATCTCATCATCCTGCTGGTCGTGCTCGTCGTGCTGCTGGTCGCCACGATCAGCGCGATCTTCCTGCTGAAGCCCTCGAGCCCCGAGGTGCCGCTGCCGTCGCCCTCCCCTGCGGTGACGGACATTCCGTCCTATAATCCCGAAGGCGTCGATCCGAACGCGGACGATCCGCTTGCGGGTCTGACGGAGGAAGAGATCGCCGCGCTGGCGATGGGCGAGGAGGAACAACAGGACTTCGGGAGCGGCTTTGAGGACGTCGTGGACGGTTCTACGCCGATCCCGATCGACTAAAGCGCCTGCTACGGGGCTGCCGCGGAAGCGGCAGCCCCGTTTCTTTAGGCAAGTTGTCTATGAGAAGCAAGGGCGGAATGTACAGGGTGCCGAAGGCGCGAAAAGACGGCAAAAAAGGTGAAAAAAGCCTTGAAAAAGCGTTGACAAAGGAGCTGACGTTTGGTATACTAATCAAGCTGTCAGCGAGCGCGAGAAAAGCGAGAAAAACTTCTCGCAAGCTGCACAGAAACGATCCTTGAAAACGATACAGAATAGAGAAAAGAAACGCAAAGCAAGGAAAAGACAGTTGATTCTGAAAAGAGTTTTGAATCTTGTGTGAG
>JAEXCG010000063.1 GCA_023402355.1 Bacillota bacterium
AACACCCCACCCCCGGGGGGCGGGGCGCCCCACCTTAAAAAACAATATTTTACATCTGCTGAAGGTTTTTTGTATTTGGGGCTATCTGTATATCCTTTTATCAGTGGGGAAACGGTTTCTTATGGGAGATCCAACGGAAGCGATTGTAACTGATACGATTCACAATATGCTGATCCTGGCACCCGGTGGAGGAATGTGGTATGTTTCGGCACTTATTATTCTGGAACTGATCCACAACCGGATTGCCAGAGATCGCCAGACTTATCGCAGGAAAATGTTTTTTATGGGTGGTGTATTTGTAGCGCTTGGATTTATACCGATCTTTGCCGAACTTTCGCTATTTTCTGATGGTGTGTGGGAGTTAATCGGCAAGGTATACATAGCTATTTTTCTTTCTAATAGAAACTTCTTATTTTATGGGATTTGGTATGTGTTTGGAATTGCGTTTTTTTACACGAGGGATAAATACACCTTCAAGACATCCGTGGTTGTTCTCCTGCTGGCTCTTCTGATGAGAATTTGTACAGGGAATGTGCCGCTAATAGGTTCCATTTGTGTACTGGTTTATAATTATGCAGTGATGATGGTATGGTATTCCCTAGGGTCGGGCATTGAATCATATGATACGACCAGAATTCGGCTTATGAGCAGCATCATCTATTTTACACATATTGCGGTGATCATGTTCGTGGAATTGGGTTTTATGTTGCAGACAGGCAGTTATAAAGGCGTGGAAACGGTGGTATTTTTCATTACAAGTACCATCCTATTGGGATATTCTATTCTGCTTACATCCAATAATGAGTTCGCTCGTCGTCTGCTGAAACTGCTGTATTGAATCTGCAATGTGTACTGATGCTGATTTACAACTTATCAAATATAATAGCTGAAACTGTGGCAGGGCTTTCAACATATCAATACTAACCGCTTAAACTATGAATAATAACCAAAGATAAATTGAAGTTAAAGGTATATTTTGTATTTCGGTTTTTGGCAAAGAAGAAACGGCGGATTCCATACAAAAGCAATCCTTCTGTACTTAAACCGTCGTTTGAGTAAAGCAAAGGTGTTTGAAAACGTCAATAACAACCACCAAAACAAGAATGAACGTAATAGAATACTTATAATGTCATGTGTACACGTGGCGTTTGCTTTTATGGATATCACTATGCTATAGAAGGAATAAACAATGAAGATAATACTACTGTCGGGTGGCTCTGGAAAGCGGCTATGGCCACTGTCCAACGACATCCGCTCAAAACAGTTTATCAAATTTTTCAAGATGGAGGATGGACGCTACGAGTCCATGGTGCAGCGCGTCTACCGCCAGATCAAGACGGTAGATTCCGATGCCACAGTGACCATTGCCACATCCAAAACACAGGTATCCGCCATCCATAATCAGCTGGAGGAGGATGTGGGGATTAGCGTGGAACCCTGCCGCCGTGACACCTTCCCGGCTATCGCACTCGCCACGGCCTATCTGCACGATGTGAAGGGGCTTGACCGCGAGGAGGCTGTGGTTGTGTGCCCGGTTGACCCCTATGTGGAGGATGACTATTTCGCGGCGTTGAAGGCGCTGGGGGAGCAGGCGGAAAAAGGGGAGGCTAACCTTGTGCTGATGGGCATTGAGCCGACCTATCCCAGCGAAAAGTACGGATATATCATCCCGGAAACCGCAGATGCCACCAGCCGGGTATCCACCTTCAAGGGGAAGCCGGACGCAAAAACAGCGGAGCAGTATATCAGTCAGGGCGCTCTGTGGAACGGCGGCGTTTTTGCCTATAAGCTGAAATATGTGCTGGACATTGCCCAGCAGGTGTTTGGCTACAACGACTACGCGACCCTGTTTGCCAATTATGCCACACTGCAGAAGATTTCCTTCGACTATGCTGTGGTGGAAAAAGAGGATAAGATTCAGGTCATGCGCTTTGCGGGTCAGTGGAAGGACATGGGCACTTGGAACACCCTTACGGAGGCGATGGATGAATCGGTAATCGGTGAGGCAATCCTCAACGAGAACTGCGATGGCGTCCATGTGGTCAATGAGCTGAATGTGCCAATAGTCTGCATGGGTCTGAAGGACGTAGTCGTTTCCGCGTCCCCGGAGGGCATCTTGGTTTCGGATAAGGAGCAGTCCAGTTACATCAAGCCCTTTGTGGATAAGATCGATCAGCAGATCATGTTCGCGGAGAAATCCTGGGGCCGGGTACTGGATGTGGAGGAGGAGTGCCTGACCATCAAGGTCACGTTGAATCCCGGTCATGGCATGAACTATCACAGCCACCAGATGAGAAACGAGATTTGGAACGTCATCGCCGGTGAGGGAACGGTGACGGTGGACGGCATGGAGCAGCCGGTGAAAGTCGGGGATGTAGTCACCATGCAGGCGGGATGCCGCCATACGATCCATGCAGTGACGGAACTCAAGCTCATCGAGGTACAGCTGGGCAAGGAGATTACTGTCCATGACAAGAAGAAATACACCGAAGCATAATTACGGACCGTTCCTGTTGTCTCCGGCAGGGAAGGATTATCTGTGGGGAGGAACCCGACTGAAGGATGATTTCGCCAAGGATGTGGATATGACCCCACTGGCGGAAACATGGGAGTGCTCCACGCACCCGGACGGCTTCAGCCATGTTGTCAGCGGTCCTTTTGCGGGGCAGTCGCTTTCAGATGTCATCAGGGAACACCCAGAGTTTTTGGGAACCCACCCCAAAAGCAAAGGGGAACTGCCCATCCTCGTCAAGCTGATCGATGCAAGGCAGGATCTCTCGGTGCAGGTGCATCCTGATGATGCCTATGCGGAGAAATACGAGAACGGTCAGCAGGGCAAGAGCGAGATGTGGTATGTGGTGGATGCCGCACCAGGGGCTTCCCTCATCTACGGCTTTTACAACGACATCACCAAGGAAAAACTGCGTAGAGCGATACAGGATGAGACTGTGGAACGCTATCTCCAGCGCGTACCTATCCACAAGAACGACGCCTTTTTCATTCCGGCGGGGCAGGTTCACGCCATCGGGCAAAGGGCGCTGGTTGCGGAGGTGCAGCAAAGCTCCAACCTGACCTATCGGATGTACGACTACGGGCGGCTGGATAAGAACGGCAAGCCGCGTGAGCTGCATATTGAAAAGGCGCTGGCTGTCGCCAACCTGAAAGGGAGCGTAGCGCCAAGGCAGCCGATGCGCATGATGCGCTTCAAGAACGGCGTGGCCTATGACCTTCTGTGCCGGTGCCAGTATTTTCGGTGGAGCGGATGCTGTTCAACACCGAGGCGTGCCGTAAGATGGCGGTGGTACAGGCAGGGGCAAACAGTTTTGAGGTGCTGCTTTGTACAGAGGGTTGCGGCGTCTACTTCTGCGGCGAGAATGAAAGCCTGAATTTCTACAAAGGCGACTGTGTCTTTTTGCCAGCCAACTCAGCGGAGGTGCATATCCACGGCAAGGCGCAGTTGCTGAGAATCACTTGCTGATACTACGCTTATTATCACCAACCAGGAGGACAACTCATGCTGTGGCAGGGCTTTCAATATGTCAATTCTAGCCGCTAAAACTATGAATTATAACCAAAAATGAATCGAAGTTGAAAGCACCGCCATGTTGACACTACCAAGGGAAATAAGGAGGATACATAGATGAAGAGCGAATTACTTCCAGCTGTACAAGCTGTGGCAGAATTGATGCCGCCAAAAAAGAATGGTATATTTGAAAAATCTATAGAGGTGGCCAGATTACTTCTTGAGCATGAGCCTGTTTCAATAATTGCACATACAGTTGATGGTGCGATACAAAATTACGGTATGGTACAAGAAATGAAATATCGCGTTAAGGCGATAAAATATGTATCTCATTTAGAAGAAGTAAGAATAAATGCTCAAGTTGAGATGGCGAGATTACAGAATCAAAATATGGCTTTGAGTTTATATATAGACAGAAGTTTTCAGCAGTCATTGGACTGTATGGAGGGTACCGTCAAGAGTTATGCGCAAATTAGTTAACAGATCTCGTGAAAACGAAGTCAGCCGGCAACAGAGGCGTCCTGCAGGGTAGCCTCCAAGTGCTTCATGTTCATGTATTTCTTGTTGCTCCACTGTGTGCCGGCCACGTGGCGCAGGCGGACATTAACGGACCACAGCTTGACGCTATGATTGATATCGCGGTCGGGGCGGCTCGGAACTCGCTAGGCGATGAATGGGCAGGTACGGACGTGGGACGCAGCATGTATGACATGATCGACGAGGGAAAGGGGGAGAACGTCGTTCAGACCATGACACCGGAATTTACGCAGTTACTCACGGACTGATTTATGGCACTGGGAAACATTGTGCGGTCACCCGGCAGGACTCCCCTTTGTGAAAAGAAAAAAAGCGTTGTTTGAAAGAATTAATTTACTGCGCTACATCAAGAAATAAAAACGACTATTGTGCTATTACACCATGCTATCGTTTGTTCTGTCAGGAAAGTTTCCTTGCTAAAATATAATAATGAACTTCAAATATAAACAAGGAGAATCAACGATGAAGAAAGCTTTGATTACCGGAATCACTGGTCAGGATGGCAGCTATCTGGCTGAGTTCTTGCTTGAGAAAGGATACGCGGTGCATGGCATCACCCGCCGTGCATCTATTTCTAATACCGCTCGAATCGATCATATCAAGGACCAGATCACGCTGCATGACGGAGACTTGACCGATAGTAGCTCCCTCGTCCGAATCATCAGCCTTGTGCAGCCGGATGAAATTTACAACCTCGCCGCACAGAGCCATGTGCAGGTTTCCTTTGACGTGCCGGAGTACTCCGGCGACGTGGACGCGCTGGGTGTGCTCCGTGTTCTGGAGGCCGTGCGCATTCTCGGCCTGACGAAGAAGACTAAGGTCTATCAGGCATCCACCTCTGAGTTGTATGGCAAGGTAGAGGAGGTCCCGCAGCGTGAGACCACGCCGTTCCACCCCTACAGCCCCTATGCCGTTGCCAAGCAGTACGGCTTCTGGATCACCAAGGAATACCGCGAGGCTTACGGGATGTTCGCCGTGAACGGCATCCTGTTCAATCACGAGTCCGAGCGCCGTGGCGAGAACTTTGTAACAAGAAAGATCACGCTGGCGGCGGGCCGTATTGCCGAAGGGCTGCAGGATCATCTGGAGCTTGGCAATATGGATTCCCTCCGTGACTGGGGCTATGCTAAGGACTATGTGGAGTGTATGTGGCTAATCCTCCAGCACGAGACCCCCGAGGACTTTGTCATTGCCACCGGCGAACAGCACACCGTGCGTGACTTCACCGATAAGGCGTTTGCCGCCAACGGCATCACCCTTCGCTGGGAGGGCAGCGGGCTGGACGAGAAAGGCTACGATGTGGCTACCGGCAAGATGATGGTGTGCGTAAATCCCGCATGGTTCCGTCCCACCGATGTAGACAACCTCTGGGGTGACCCCACCAAGGCGAAGACTGTGCTGAACTGGAACCCCCAGAAGACCACCTACGCCGAGCTAGTGGAGATCATGGCGAAGCATGACAGAGAGCTTGCAAAGAGAGAGCGCGCCTTGAAAGAAGTTACAAAGTAATGGGACGACAGATCTGCTTTTATCTGTCAGATCATGACTTTGGGCATGCTGCGAGAAATCTCTCCGCTATTATGAGGCTTCTGGAAAACGAGGCGGTTCACATCACGGTTGTGTGCTGGAAAAGACAGATTGTTTTTATAGATGCAAACCTGACGCAGAAACAAATAGGGAGGACGAGATTCCGCACAGAACACACCGATGTGGGGTTGATCCTGAAGGATGGGACACTTTGTCCGGATGAAATGCAGATGGTGAAGGAAACAGAGCTGTTTCTAGCTGCGTATTCGGAACGAAGCCGCACGGTAGCGGACTAGCTGAAAAGCACAGGATGGATGCCGCTATGTGCGATATGCCGCTTTGGCGCATTGAGGCGTGCAGGCTGGCAGACGTTCCTCTTTTGTACATAGGTAATTTCACTTGGACGGAGTTATACCGGGAGTGTCTGCCGGACCGTATCTGGAAACGATATGCGGAGGAATACAGGAAGCTGGAGCACACATTGCTTTATGCGCTCCACAATGAAGAAATGATGGAGTTTGTCGGAAACGCAGAAGACCTGAAAAAGACATCGCTGGTTTGTAGACCGTTCCACGAGAGGGAATCACAGGCGATTTGGAGCAGACACAAGCACCCGCTGGTATTCGTGGTGCTGGGTATGTCAGCCTCCTCCTCCGAGGACGTCTGTGTGGGGGCATTCCATATGACTTCATTGCCAATCCGGGAGTGCCGCTGAGCGGCTCCAATGTGGAGCGGTTGGACGGGAACACCAGCAACATGCAGGATTAAGTCCTTGCGAGTGATTATGTGATCACAAAGGCAGACCGGGGAACGGCCGCTGAGACGCATCTTGCGAAGAAGCCGATAGCGCTCGTTTTGAGGGACTCGTTTTGGAGGACCTTACCATGATACGTCTTCTGGAATCGCTGGGTTATGCCGTTTCGATCTCACAGGAGGATTTGGGCGACAATCCGGCGGTCATCCGGCGATTAGATGGATTGCTGTGCAGCCATTTTAGGTTCGTTCTACGATGCGTCCGTGGAAATTGCAGAGAAAATAGTTTGACTAGGGGGAAATCAACATGATGGAAAAGAATGATAAAATATATGTAGCAGGACACCGGGGCATGGTCGGTTCTGCCATCGTGCGGGAGCTGGAGGGTCAGGGCTATACCAACATCATCACCCGCACCCATAAGGAGCTTGACCTGTGCCATCAGGATGCGGTCGAGAAGTTCTTCGAGGAGGAGAAACCCGACTATGTGTTCCTTGCAGCAGCAAAAGTCGGCGGTATCGTGGCGAACTCCGAGGCGCTGGCAGATTTCATGTACGACAACATGATTCTGGAGATGAATGTCATCCACTCTGCGTGGATGAACGGATGTAAAAAACTGGAGTTCCTCGGCTCGTCGTGCATTTACCCGCGCATGGCTCCGCAGCCCATGCCTGAGAGCTGCCTGCTGACCTCTGAGCTAGAAAAGACCAACGAGGCTTACGCTCTGGCAAAAATCAGCGGATTGAAATACTGTGAATACCTCAACCGTCAGTATGGTACGGATTACATTAGCGTGATGCCGACCAACCTGTACGGTCCCCACGACAACTACCACCCGACCCATAGCCATGTGCTGCCTGCCCTGATCCGCCGTTTCCATGAGGCGAAGGAGAGCGGAGCGGAGTATGTGACATGCTGGGGAGACGGCAGCCCGCTGCGTGAGTTCCTGTATGTGGACGACCTGGCAAACCTGTGCGTGTACCTGATGAACAACTATTCTGGGAACGAGACGGTCAATGCCGGCACCGGCAAGGAGATCACCATTAAAGACCTGACGGAGATTGTGGCGCAGGTGATCGGCTATACGGGGGAGATTCGCTGGGATACCACCAAGCCCAACGGTACGCCGAGAAAGCTGCTGGATGTTTCCAAGGCGACCAACCTTGGCTGGACCTATAAGACAGATCTTGAGGATGGCATCCGCCTGTCCTACGAAGATTTCCTGAATAACCCGATGAGGGCTGAACGATAAACCAAGTGAACCGCCCTTCCAATTTCGCATGGGCGGTTCTTTTCATAAACAAACAGACTGGAGAAACACTATGAACATTGTACTATTGTCAGGCGGTTCCGGGGAACGCCTGTGGCCGTTGTCCAACGACATCCGTTCAAAGCAGTTTATCAAAATTTTCAAGACAGCGGATGGAAGCTACGAATCCATGGTGCAGCGCGTTTACCGTCAGATCAAGACGGTGGATTCCGATGCCTTGGTAACCATTGCCACGTCCAAGACTCAGGTATCAGCTATTCACAACCAACTGGGGGATGATGTGGGCATCAGCGTGGAGCCTTGCCGCCGTGACACATTCCCGGCCATTGCGCTGGCCACTGCTTATCTGCATGACGTGAAGGGGCTAGACCGTGAGGAGGCTGTGGTCGTATGCCCTGTTGACCCGTATGTGGAGGACGACTACTTTGTGGCGCTGAGGGCGCTGGGAGAACAGGCGAAAAAAGGGGAAGCCAACCTCGTGCTGATGGGCATTGAGCCGACTTATCCCAGCGGGAAGTACGGCTATATCATCCCGAAAACGGAGGAATCTACCAGTCGAGTATCCACCTTCAAGGAAAAGCCGGACGAGAAGACGGCGCAACAGTATATCAGCCAAGGTGCTTTGTGGAATGGCGGCGTGTTCGCCTATAAGCTGAAATATGTGCTGGATATTAGCCAACAGGTGTTTGGATACAACGATTACGCGACCCTGTTCGCCAACTATGCCACCCTGCAGAAAATCTCCTTTGACTATGCGGTCGTGGAAAAAGAGGACAATATTCAGGTCATGCGTTTTGCTGGTCAGTGGAAGGACCTGGGTACCTGGAACACCCTGACGGAAGCGATGGATGAAGCGGTGATCGGCGAGGCAATCCTCAACGAGACCTGCGAGGATGTCCATGTGGTCAATGAGCTGAATGTGCCAATCGTCTGCATGGGGCTGAAGGACGTGGTTGTCTCGGCCTCCCCGGAGGGCATCCTTGTTTCCGATAAGGAGCAGTCCAGCTACATCAAGCCCTTTGTGGCTCAGATCGAGCAGCAGATCATGTTTGCAGAGAAATCCTGGGGCAGCTTCCGGGTGTTGGATGTGGAGGACGAGAGTCTGACCATCAAGGTCACGCTGAATCCCGGCCATGGTATGAACTATCACAGCCACCAGATGAGAGACGAGATTTGGAACGTCATCGCTGGTGAGGGAACGGTGACAGTAGAAGGCATGAAGCAGCCGGTCAAAGCTGGGGATGTGGTCACTATGCAGGCAGGGTGCCGCCACACGGTCCATGCGGTGACGGAACTTAAGCTCATTGAGGTACAACTGGGCAAGGAGATTACTGTTCATGACAAGAAGAAATACACCGATGCATAATTACGGACCGTTTCTGCTGTCTTCGGCAGGGAAGGATTACTTGTGGGGAAGAACCCGGATGAAGGCCGATTTCGCCAAAGATGTGGACATGACCCCGCTGGGGGGAAACGCGGGAGCGTTCCACGCACATGGACGGTTTCAGCCATATCGCCAGCGGTTCCTTTGTGGGACAGGCTCTTTCAGACGTCATCAAGGAGCGCCCAGGGTTCTTGGAGACCACAAAAAACAATTACGAACTGCCCATTCTCGTCGAGATGATCGATGCCAAGCGAAAGAAGAAACTCCGTCCACAGACCAAGAGGATTCTTGCGGGGCTGCTGCTGACGGTGGCAGTCTCCGCTATCGTGGCGGGATGTCGCTTTACCGCTGCCATGCGCACAGACTTCCGGGAGGGAGCGGAGATGTGGCGCTCATCAACCCATATACCGTCATCCGCACCGGGTTGGAGTGTCTGTCAGAGTTGACGGGGCGCTTTGCCGATCTGGACTTTGTCCCCAGTGCTTACCAGTACGGTGTGTCGGGAGCCTATCAAAACACCAAAGAGGACGAAGGATGTATGGAAGTATGTTAGGACTGATTTGATGAAACAAGTAAAGGGCAAGGCACAAGACAAGACGGTGGTTGGGCAGTGGAATACAACGGAACAGGGTTATGCTTTTAAAGCGGTTTGGCGGGAAATCGAGGCCCGGCAGGGGGAGACGTTCTATACCGCTAAGCAGCTCCCCTTTACCTATAATGTTCGAGGTGGGGAGGTTTTTATCGATCGAAAGAAGAAATCTATCACACGTGCCACGTTTGAGTCCGCATATCTGAAGATTTGTTCGGACGAGCATGGAGAAATCGTCGGCCCTAAGACGCTGAATGTCTTTGGCGCGCCGTATGTTTGGGCCCTCTTTAAGGCATTGGGCGTTCTTTCGGCTGCCGCGGATAACGAAAAAGATGCGGTGCAGATGACGTTTTTAGACAGGTGAACGGCAATGAAAAGGGCCCAAACCGCGGTTGAAGATTGCCTAAAGAAATGATATACTTTTCTTTGCAGTCAGCAGTTTGATTTATTGCCTGCGGTAGAATGCAAAAAAAGAGAGTATGTGATATACGGTGAAGATAGCGGTGGCTGGAACAGGTTACGTCGGCTTATCCAACGCGGTGCTGCTTTCGCAGCACCACGAGGTAACGGCGGTGGACATCATCCCCGAAAAGGTGGAGAGAATCAACGCGCGCAAATCGCCGATCGTAGATAAGGAAATAGAGGCGTACTTGGCGAACAGAAGGCTTTCGCTGACAGCTACGACGGACGGCGAGGCGGCCTACCGGAACGCCGATTACGTCATCATTTCGACACCTACCGACTATGAGCCGGAAAAGAATTATTTCGATACGTCGTCTGTGGAGTCGGTCATCAAACAGGTGATGGCCGTCAATCCCGAAGCGGTGATCGTCATCAAGTCGACCGTGCCGGTGGGGTATACGGAAAGCGTCGGCAAGCGATTTGGCTGCGAAAATATCTTGTTCAGCCCTGAATTTTTGCGCGAAGGCCATGCGCTGCAGGACAATCTTTACCCAAGCCGGATTATCGTGGGCGTGCCAGCGGGAAATGCGCATCTTGAAAAGGCGGCGGAGATGTTCGCGCACATGCTGCAAGCGGGGGCGCTCAAGCAGGACATCCCGACGCTCTTCATGAAGCCGACGGAGGCGGAGGCTGTGAAACTGTTTGCCAACACCTATTTGGCGCTGCGCGTCAGCTTCTTTAACGAGCTTGACACCTATGCGGAGGTTCGCGGCCTCGATACCAAGTCGATCATCGAAGGGGTGGGGCTCGATCCGCGCATCGGCACGCACTACAACAACCCTTCGTTTGGTTATGGCGGCTATTGCCTGCCCAAGGACACCAAGCAGCTGCTGGCGAACTACGATAACGTGCCCAACAACATCATTGGCGCCATCGTGGAGGCCAACCGCACAAGAAAGGACTATATCGCCAAACGAATTTTGCAGCTCGCCGGGTTCCCGGAAAAAGCGCATCCGGTGGTGGGCATCTATCGGCTGACGATGAAGGCGGGCAGCGATAATTTCCGCCAGAGCAGCATTCAGGGCGTGATGAAGCGGATCAAAGCAAAAGGCGTCGAGGTAGTGGTTTACGAGCCTGCGCTCAAGGACGAGATGTTTTTCAGCAGCCGCGTCATTCGGAGTTTGGAAGATTTTAAGCGTCAATGCGATGTGATCGTCGCTAACCGCTACAGCGAAGAAATTGCCGACGTATTGGACAAGGTCTATACGCGCGATCTGTATTTCAGAGACTGAGCGTTTTTCTTGTTAAACAACCCGATTCCCGCAGCGAAGACGATTTTCTAATTCGTTTTTCGTTCTGTCCGGCGCCGTATAGTGCCGGATTTTTGTATGTTTTTTGACGCGCAGGCCATACTAACCTCACGCAAGATGGCGTCAGTTGCCGCTTTGGCGGACAAAGGAGAGGATGAACGGTATGGAAGAAAAGCATACCATTCCGACCTATGCGCTGGAGGCGCAGCCGAGGCCGGGCTCGCGGGAGACGCGCATGCGTCCGCCTCGCGCAGAAAATCCGATGCGAAATGAACGGGGGGAGCAGGCGTGAGCCAATCGAATCAAAATCACAAGATGAAGGAGTACGCGCAGCTTGTCATGCGTCTCGCGCCGAAATCCGATATGGGCAAGGGGCTCGTGCGCGCGTTTTGGGTCGGCGGCCTGATCTGTGTGCTGGGCCAGGGGATAACGGACTTCGCGAAAAACGTGCTGTCGCTCGATCAGCAGGCGGCGGGCACGGTCTGCTCGATCACGCTCGTCTTTTTGAGCGCGCTGCTGACAGGCTTGGGCGTATACGACCGCATTGGAAAGTATGCGGGCGCCGGTTCTATCGTGCCCATCACGGGTTTTGCCAATTCCGTCGTCGCGCCGGCGATGGAATTTAAGCGCGAGGGTTATGTCATGGGCGTGGGTGCGAAGATGTTTTCCATCGCGGGGCCGGTGCTGGTGTACGGCATCGGGTCGTCCATCATCGTGGGACTCATCTACTTCTTCATCGGGAGGTAGGAAAGATGGCAGGAAAGCGTGTAGGCGCGCAGACGATTGAACTTGGAACCCGGCCGCGCATCGCGGCGTGGTCGGCGATCGTGGGCCCCAAAGAGGGGGAAGGGCCGCTCGGCGGCTGCTTTGACCGGGTGGAGTCGGACGACATGCTGGGGCAGAAGAGCTTTGAAAAGGCGGAATGCAAGCTCTTCGAGTCCTGCGTGCGTCTGACCATGGAGAAGGCGAAGGTGCTGCCTAAGGACGTACACGCGCTTCTCGGCGGGGATTTGCTCAATCAGATCATTTCCGCGGGCTTTGCGGCCAGGCAGCTGGCGATCCCGTTTTACGGGCTGTACGGCGCGTGCTCGACGATGGCGGAAAGCCTCGCGATCGGCAGCATGCTGGTGGATGGACAGCACTGCGCGCGCGTGTTATGCGCGACGAGCAGCCATTTTTCCACGGCAGAGCGGCAATACCGCACGCCCTTGGAGATGGGCACACAGCGCACGCCGACCGCGCAGTGGACGGTGACCGGTGCGGGCAGCGCCCTCGTGTGCGAGGCTGCGGCGGCACAAAGCGCGCGGGTTTGCGTCACCCACGTGACGACCGGCAAGGTCGTCGACCTGGGCGTCAAGGACGCCAACAACATGGGGGCGGCGATGGCGCCCGCCGCGACGGATACGCTGCTGGCGCACTTTCGCGATACGGGACGCACGGACAAGGATTACGACCTCGTCGTCTCCGGCGACCTCGGCAGCCTGGGACGCGAACTGATGCTTGAGCTTTTGCGTCAGGAAAAGCACCCGATATCGCCGGAGCGCAGCATGGACTGCGGCATGCAGATCTACGCGCCCGAACAGGACGTACATGCGGGCGGAAGCGGATGCGGCTGTTCAGCCTCCGTGCTCTGCGGCAAGCTGTTGGGCGAGATAGCCAGCGGCCAGCTCCATCGGATTCTGTTCATGGCGACCGGGGCGTTGCTCAGCCCCACGACGACCATGCAGGGCGAGAGCATCCCGTCCATCGCGCAGGCGGTGGTGCTGGAGCACGTCGGAGACGGCCGGAAGGGGGGAACTAACGCATGCTGATGTACATCAAGGCGTTTATCGTCGGCGGCGTCCTGTGCATGATCGGTGAAGCGCTCCTGCTCAGGACACAGCTCACCAGCGCGCGCATCCTCGTGGGTTATGTGACGACGGGCGTCATCCTGGGGGCGATCGGCATCTATAAGCCGATCGCGGAGTTTGCGGGCGCGGGCGCGACCGTTCCTCTGACCGGCTTTGGGTACGCGCTCGCGAAGGGTGCGATCGAGGGCATTCAAAAGGACGGCCTGCTCGGCGCGTTCACCGGCGGGATTACCGCCTGCGCGGGCGGCATCGCGGCCGCGATCTTGTTCGGGTATTTGGCTTCGGTGATCTTCAGTCCCAAGACAAAAAAATGACAAATTTTGCGCCGCTCGCTTTTGCGGGCGGCGCCTTCTTGCTATCAAAGACAGATTCGGCTATAATAAATGATAATGTCCGTATGGAATGCCGATCAATCCATTTTAAACGGGGCCTTTGCACAAAAATGTAAGCGGCATGAAGCAAATGGCGTAGCTCCTTCGTTTCCATGACGGAGGCCAAGCGTTCGGGGCGAAGGGCACAGAAGCGACAGGGAGCGGAGAAAAAGAAATGATTAAGCAAAACCAGCGTCAGCTCAATCAGCTGAACGGCGTGCTGGATGCGCTCGTCGCGTTTGTGGCGATGATGCTCGCCTTTGTCGTGCGTTTTTATTGGATGGACGACGGGGTCATCAGCTACGGCGTGGCGTTTCACGTGCTGCTTGCGCTGGTAAACGCCGTGCTGCACGTGGTTGTCTACGCAGCGATGGGTTTTTACAAGTCCATGCGCAGCACGCGGTATTATAAGGAAATTTGGCATATCGTCGTGGCCGAAAGTCTCTGTTACGCATTATTAATGAGCGCTTTTTACATCGTGCGCCTGGCGGACTTTTCCCGTGCGATGCTGGGGTACAGCTACCTGTTCGGCATGGGGCTGTGTATCGGCAAAAGAATGACGGTTCGCCTGGCGCTGCGGGCTTACCGCAAGCGCGGGTACAACCAAAAGCACGTGGTGCTCGTCGGGAGCGGAAGCGTCGCGGCGGATTACCTCGGCGTCATCGATACACACGAGGAATACGGCTATCGCATCATGGGCTACGTATCGGCCGACCCGGGATGGCAGCAGGCCGGCTACCTTGGAGCCTATGAGGAGCTGGAGGGCATCCTGCAGCGCAAGCAGCCGGATGAGGTGGTCGTGGCGATGGGCGCGGAAGACTACGTGCACATGGAAAGCGTGATTCAGGCCTGCGAGAAAACCGGCACGCACCTGTCGATCATTCCCTGCTACGACCGTTACATCAGCTCGTGCATGCAGGTGGAGGAGGTCGACGGCCTCAACATGGTGGGCATTCGTTCGATCCCGCTCGACAACCTGATGAACGCGGCGCTCAAGCGGGCGACGGACATCGTGGGCGCGCTCGTCCTGCTCGTCCTCACCTCGCCGCTGATGCTGCTCGCAGCCGTCGGCATCAAGCTCACCTCGCCGGGACCGGTCATCTTCAAACAGAAACGGGTGGGCAAAAACAAGCGGGCGTTCGTCATGTACAAGTTCCGCTCCATGTGCATGAACGCGGAGTCGGACTCGGCGTGGAGCAGAAATGAAGATGCGCGGAAGACGAAGTTCGGCGCATTCCTGCGAAAGTTCAGCATCGACGAGCTGCCGCAGTTCGTAAACGTGCTGAAGGGGGACATGAGCCTCGTAGGCCCCCGTCCCGAAATTCCCTTTTATGTGGACAAGTTCAAGGAAGAAGTGCCGCTGTACATGATTAAGCACTACGTGCGCCCCGGCATTACCGGCTGGGCGCAGGTCTGCGGGTATCGCGGCGATACCTCGATCGCCAAACGCATCGAGCACGACATCTATTACATCGAGAACTGGACGTTTGGATTTGACCTGAAGATCTTGTTTTTGACGCTTTTTCGCTTTGCAAACAGCGAGCGCATCAGCCCATCCGGCCAGGCGCGGCCCATGTAAACACGGCTGCGGACGCAGCGATTTGCCTGCGAGTTACAAGTTTTAGGACCTTGCGCAAGGTTCTCCTCGTACATGAAGGCATGCGAAAGAAAGGAATGATTCAGGATGAAAGACGAAAAGACGCTTTACATTGTCGTTCCCTGCTATAAGGAAGAGGCGGTGCTGCCGGAAACGTCCAAGCGGCTGCGCGAAAAGATGCACGCGCTGCTGGCGGCGGGCAAGGTGTCGGAGAAGAGCCGGATCATGTTCGTCAACGACGGCTCGAAGGACAAGACCTGGGAGATAATCGAAAAGCTTCACGAAGAGGACAAGCTCTTCTCCGGCGTCAACCTCTCGCGCAATCGCGGCCATCAAAACGCGCTGCTGGCGGGGCTGATGACGGCGGTGAACTATGCCGACATGATCATTTCCATGGACGCGGACCTGCAGGACGACGTGAACGCGGTGGACGCGATGGTGGACGCTTACCATAACGGCTATGACGTCGTGTACGGCGTGCGCAGCGCGCGAAAGTCGGACACGTTCTTCAAGCGCTTCACTGCGGAGGGCTTTTACAAGGTCATGCAGCATTTGGGCGTGGACATCGTGTTCAACCACGCGGACTACCGCCTGATGTCCCGGCGCGCGGTGGAGGGGCTTTCGCAGTTCAAGGAGGTCAACCTGTTCCTGCGCGGCATCGTGCCCCAGATCGGCTACCCGTGGACGACGGTGGAATACGAGCGCGCGGAGCGCTTCGCGGGCGAAAGCAAGTATCCGCTCAAGAAGATGCTGTCCTTTGCCTTCGACGGCATCACGTCGTTCAGCGTGAAGCCCATCCGCATGATTCTGACGGTCGGCTTCGTCATCTTCATCGCGAGCATCATCGCGCTGATCTGGGCGCTGGTTTCCAAGCTGATGGGGTCGGCGCAGGCGGGCTGGACTTCTTTGATGGCCTCGATCTGGATGATCGGCGGCATTCAGCTTCTGAGTTTGGGAATCATCGGCGAGTACGTCGGCAAGGTGTACAACGAGACAAAGGCGCGCCCGCGCTTCATCATCGAGCGCGTGCTCAACGACTGACGGGATCAGGCGCGCTTTTCAAAGACGAGCGCGGCTTTTCCGTCGACAGCGGTGCGGCCGGTGAGGGTGAAGCCCGCGCGGTCGTGCAGCCGGATCGACGCGGCATTTTCGGGCGCGACAAAGTTTCGGCACAGCGCAAAGCCGGTTTCAAAGTAGAGCGAAGTGATTTGGCGCAGCGCCGCGAGCGCGAGCCCCTGCTTTCGCTTGGCAGGGACGATCAGGATGCCGATGGAAAACACGTCCCCCGTGCGATAAACCGTAACGCCGCCTGCATAGGCGGCGTTTTCATATAAGGCGAAGCGATCCGGAGCGATTGGCCTGATGTCGAGCAAGAAGATCACGCTTTCCTGGCTTTTATGAAGGTAGTATAGCGCCGTCGCCTGCGAAACACAATCGCTTTTTTAGCGGAAACCCCGGCAAAAGCTTGCGGCTGGCGGACAAATACGCTACAATGATACGCTAGGAGGTCGATTCGATGAAAAGAACGTTTCGGCAGGCGGCGGGCGACGCGCGGGCGTGCCTGAAGGAGGCGCTTGCGCTGCTGCGGGAAAACGCGGCGAGCGCCTTTGCGCTTTGCGCGCTGCTGTATTTGCTGCCCGCGCTGCTCGCGTCCATATCCGCGTGGCAGGTGACCGCGCCGCTCTTCGCGGCGTGGGAGGACTTCCTGCACGGAATGACGGCGGGCTCCGTCGGCGCGGAGGAGCTCACGGAGCTGCTGCTCCGCACGATGGAGGGCTCGTCGGAGACGATGCTGCGGACAGGGCTTCTTTCCCTGCTCTCTTCCTTCTTCCTCGTGCCGCTTCTGCAGGCGTCCCTTGCGCGCATGAACCTGGCGCAGCTCAACGCGCGCACGCGCCTGTCCGCGAACGATGCGGCGGCGGAGACGCTGCGCAGTTGGAAGAGCCTGCTGTTCCTGGCGTTCATCAGCATGATCGTCACGCGGGTGCTTTCCTTTCTGCCGTACTTCGCGGCGATGGTGCTATCCTTTGTAAGCGGTCTGCTTGCGATGATTCCGGGGATTGGCGGCGCCGCGGCGCTGATCGGCGTGCTGCTGATGATGCTATTGCAGACGGCGTTCGACTTCTTCATGACGCTGCTGCTCTCCTTCATCTGGCTTACGGCCATGGGGGAAGGGGCGCGGGGGATGGCGGCCGTGACGCGCTCCGCGCAGGTTTGCCTTCGCCGCATCGGCGTCGTGGCGCTTTCAAACCTCGCGGTGGCGGCGGCCGGCTTTGTGCTGTCGGCGCTCATTACGATACTCTGGACCGTCGCGTTCTTCCGGGGCGGCGCGCCGATCCGCTTGCTGCAGCTTGCGGAGCCGATCGTGCGGGCGGTCTTCCTGCCGGTGACCTGCGCGCTCAGCGCGGTGCTGTACGTGCGCGCGGGCGGCCAGGGGCGGGGCGCAAGCGACCCCTACGGCGCGCCCGATCACGTGCATTCGATCAAGTCCGCCAATCTTCGGGACGGACAGGAATAAGAAGACAGTCTGAAGGCAGAAAATAAGGAGGGAAATCCCATGGACAAGAAAAATACCGCCGTCGTGACGGTGCTCGGCCGCGACCGCACCGGCATCATCGCAGCCGTGAGCGCCGTGCTCACGGACAGAAACGCAAACATTCTGGACATCGCGCAGACCGTGCTTACCGACATGTTCAACATGGTGATGATGGTGGACATTTCAAACGCGGACTTCGGGGTGCTGGCCGACGCGCTGAAGGAACTGGAGCAGCGAATCAACGTACAGATCATGATTCAGCGCTACGAAATCTTCGACGCGATGCATCGGATTTAAGGAGGAGCAGCATGTTCAATACGTCTGACATCCTCCAAACGGTGCACATGATTGCGGAGGAAAAGCTGGACATCCGCACGATCACCATGGGCATTTCCCTGTTTGAGTGCGCGCACCCCGATCCCAAGGAGATAGGGCGGCGCATCTACGACCGCATTACGAAGAAGGCGGAGCACCTCGTTTCGGTGGGCGAGGCGCTGGAGCGGGAATACGGCATCCCGATCGTCAACAAGCGCATCTCCGTCACCCCCATCGCGCTGGTGGCGGCCGCGGCGGGCGACCCGCTGCCCGCCGCGCGCGCCATGGACGAGGCGGCGAAGGCGACGGGCGTCAACTTCATCGGCGGCTACAGCGCGCTGGTGCAAAAGGGCATGACCCCTTCGGACAGGGCGCTCATCCTCTCGCTGCCGGAGGCGCTGTCGACCACGGAGCGCGTATGCGCCAGCGTGAACGTGGCCTCCACGCGCGCGGGCATCGACATGGACGCCGTGCGCATGTGCGGCGAGGTCATCAAGCAAATCGCGGCCTGCACGAAGGACGGCATGGGCTGCATGAAGCTCGTCGTCTTTTCCAACGCGGTGGAGGACAATCCCTTCATGGCTGGCGCTTTCCACGGGCCGGGCGAGGGCGATTGCTGCATCAACGTGGGCATCTCGGGGCCGGGCGTCGTGAAGCGCGCGCTGGAGATCAGCGCCAAGGACAAGCCCTTCGACGTGGTGGCGGAGACGATCAAGCGCACGGCGTTTAAAATTACGCGCGTGGGGCAGCTCATCGCGCGCGAAGCGTCCGCGCGGCTCGACGTGCCGTTCGGCATCGTCGATCTCTCGCTCGCGCCGACGCCCGCCATGGGCGACAGCGTGGCGCATATCCTGGAGGAAATGGGGCTGGAGCGCTGCGGCTGCCACGGCACGACCGCGGCGCTGGCGCTGCTCAACGACGCGGTGAAGAAGGGCGGCGTCATGGCCTCCTCGCACGTGGGCGGCCTGTCCGGCGCGTTCATCCCGGTGAGCGAGGACATCGGCATGATCGAAGCGGCGGAGTGCGGCGCGCTCTCGCTGGAAAAGCTGGAGGCGATGACCTGCGTGTGCTCCGTCGGCCTGGACATGATCGCGGTGCCCGGCGACACGCCCGCGTCCACCCTTTCCGCGATCATCGCGGACGAGGCGGCGATCGGCATGGTCAACAGCAAGACGACGGCGGTTCGCGTGATCCCCGCGCCCGGCAAACAGGTCGGGGACGGCGTGGAGTTCGGCGGACTCTTTGGCCGCGCGCCCATCATGCCGGTCAGCCGCTATTCGGCGGAGACGTTCATCGCGCGCGGCGGGCGCATCCCCGCGCCGCTGCAGAGCCTGAAAAACTGAGGAAGGCAACGGCTTTCCCCGTGCAATATTCGACAGACGGAAAGGACGGAACGCTTCATGGGACAGGTGAAGACGTGCACGCGCGCCGAAATGGAAGAGCGCTTTAAGTGGAACCTGAAGGACATCTACGAGACGAACGACGCGTGGGAAAAGGACTTTGAAAAGGCGAAGGCGCAGGGCGGGGATTTTGCGGGCTTCGCGGGACGCCTTGGCGAGGGCAAGGCGGTCGTGCTGGAGGCTTTGAACGCCTACTTCGACGCGGCCAAGCGCATGACGCGCCTGTTCTGCTACGCCTCCATGAGCCGCAACGGCGACAACGGCGACCCGGTCTATCAGGCGCTGCAGGACCGCGCGATGACGCTGTGGACGAAGAATGCGACGGCGAGTGCGTTCCTGAGCCCTGAGCTGCTCGCGCTGCCGGAGGAGACGCTGGTGGCATACGCCGCCGACCCCGCGTTTGCCGATTACGACGTGTTTTTGAAGGATTTGCTGCGCCAGAAGGCCCATACGCTCTCCAGCGAGATGGAGCAGCTCGTCGCGGCGACGCAGGACATGGCGCAGGGCGTGGAAAACACGGTCGAAATGCTCACCGATGTGGACATGCGCTTTGGCACGATCCGGGACGAGCAGGGCGAAGAGGTCGAGCTGACGGACGCGAACTACCGCGCCTACATCGAGAGCCGCGACCGCGCCGTGCGCAAGGCGGCCTTTGAGCGCATGATGAACACGTATGGCGGCTTTGGCAACACGTTTGCCGCGGCCTATGCGGGCAACGTAAAGAAGGATTTGTTCTACGCCACGGTGCGGCATTTTCCGTCCGCGCGCGCGGCGGCGCTGTTCCCAGACGAGGTGCCGGAGAGCGTGTACGACAGCCTGATCGACGCGATGCACGCGCATCTGCCGGGGCTCGCGCGCTACGTTGCGCTGCGCGGCGAGGTGCTTGATCTGAAGGAAGTGCACATGTACGACCTGTACACGCCGATGGTGAAGGATTTCGAGCTGGAGGTCCCCTACGACAAGGGCTTTGAGATCATCAAAAAGGCGCTTGCCGTGCTGGGCGACGACTACGTGCAGGTGCTCTGCCGCGCCAAGGACGAGCGGTGGATCGACGTGTACGAAAACCGCGGCAAGACGAGCGGCGCATACTCCAACGGCGGCGCGTACGACGTGCATCCGTACATCCTGACCAACTATGTCGACACGCTGGACAGCATGCTGACCCTCGCGCACGAGCTGGGGCACACGATGCACTCGTACTACTCGAACAAGACGCAGCCCTTCGCGAAGAGCGACTACGCCATCTTCGTGGCGGAGGTGGCTTCCACGGTCAACGAAGTGCTGACGATCGAATACCTGCGCGAGACGTACAAGGACGATCAGCGTGCGCAGGCGGCGCTTTGCAACCACCTGCTCGAAAATTTCCGCACGACGGTCTTCCGCCAGACCATGTTCGCGGAGTTCGAGCACAAGGCGCACCGAATGGCGGAAAAGGGCGAAGCGCTCACGCGCGAGTCGCTGTGCGCGATGTATAAGAGCTTAAACGACCTCTACTACGGCCAGCAGGCTTTCGTGGATGAGGAGATCGCGAACGAATGGATGCGCATTCCGCATTTCTACAACGCGTTCTACGTCTACAAGTACGCGACCAGCTTCTGCGCGGCCGTGGCGATCGCGCGCCGCATTCGCGAGGAGGGGGAGAGCGCCGTGAAGGCCTACCGTCATTTCCTGACGACGGGCGGCAGCATGCCCCCGATCGAGGAACTGAAGCTGGTGGGCATCGACATGTCCACCCCGGCCCCGGTCGAATCCGCGCTGTGTTACTTTGAAGAGCTGATCGACCGACTTTCCTCGCTGCAAAAGGCGTAAAGTTGCGGCCTCTTTCACAAAGGAGTGAAGACGATGCAGGGATACGACGAAAAAGCGGCCGAGAAGTACATCCTCAGCGCGATCGACCGCTTCGACCACAAGGAATTTATGGACGTTCTGGACGTGCTCGTTCGGGAAGCGATCGCGCTCGACCTGCGGTTCATGCGGGAATCCGGCGCGGTGGCGGAGGACGGCATGAGCGGCGAAGCCTTTTACGACGACGACGAAGCCTTTGAGTACATCCTCGAGGGACTTGCGCGGCTGCACGGCTACGACGAGGAGATGGCGGTGCGCCTGGGCGCCTTTGTGGACGACTACATGGACGCGCAGCAGGGCTACATGGAATCCGCGGGCCTTCTGGAGTGGGAATGATGGTGCAGGAAAAAATTGCGCCCGCCAAGGTGACCGGCGTGCGCTTCGCCGGCATCGTGGCCCTCGTCATCGCCGTGCTGACGGCGTCGCTTTCCGTGAGCCGCCTGCTGGCGCGGCTCACGGGCATCGGCGCGTTTGACGTCCTTTTTCTCGTTTGCGCGGTCTGCGTCGTCTTTGCGCTGATGCGCGGAACGGTCGTCGGATACGCCTATACGCTGCGGGACGACGGATCGCTCGTGCTGGAAAAGGATTACGGCGACAAGGTGAATTCCCTGATCGAGGTTCGACCGGAGGATATTTCGGGCATTCGTGCCTTTACAAAGGGCGAGCGCTTGAAGCGGACGTATCGGACGGTGACCCGCTTTTGTCCGGCAAGGCGCGCCTCGCACGTGCTCATCTACCGCCAGGCGGGCAGGGAGCACGCGGCGGTCTTCGCGCCCTCGGCCGTGTTCTGCGGTCAAATCGAGGAGGCCGTGCCGCATGCGAAGTGAGAAGCCGATGCTCGACATGCTGCACAGGGCATCCGGGCGCGTTCGGCTGCACATGCCCGGGCACAAGGGACGCCTGCCCACGGAATGGATAAATAGCGCTTTAGACACGACGGAGATCGCCCCGACGGACGATCTCTTTTCGCCATACAGCGGCATCGCGCGCGCACAGGCCCTGTATGCCGCCTCGTGCGGGGCGGCGCATACGATCTTTCTGACGGGCGGCTCGACCAGCGGCATGCTCGCGATGCTGCTCTACGCGGCCGCGCCGGATGGAGAGGTGATTTTGCCGCGCAATGCGCACCATAGCGCGATTTCCGCGTGCGTATGGGGTGGGCTGCGGCCGGTCTTCGTTCAGCCGAGGCTGACGCGGGACGGCGCGCCGTACTTTTTGCCGGAAGACGTCCTTGCGGCGATGCGCAGCCACCCGGCGGCGCGCGCGGTTTTGCTTACGCGGCCGGATTACTTCGGCATCTGCGCGGACGTCGGGCCCATCGCGCGGGCGTGCCGTGATATGGGGATGCTGCTGTGCGTGGACGAGGCGCACGGCGCGCACCTGCCTTGGCGAAAAGCGCCGCAGAGCGCGGGTGCGCTTGGCGCGGACCTGTGGGTGCAAAGCGCGCACAAGACGCTGCCCGCGCTGACTGGAGGCGCGGTGCTGCATGCCGCGCAGTCGGTGGATGCGGAGCGGTTGCTTCGTACCTTGCGCATGGTGCATTCTTCCAGCCCCTCCTTTCTCATCATGGAGACGCTCGACAGCGCACGGGCGATGATGGACGAGCAGGGGCGTGCGGAGCTGGAGGGACTCAAGGCGCGAATCGACGCATTTTGGGGGCTCGTGATTCCTGCGGGTTATCAAGACGCGCAGGAAGCCTGGCGCGCGGCGGGTATCGCCTGCGATCCGCTGCGGGTCGTCGTGGATTGCGCCGCGCAGGGACGCACGGGCTGGAACGTGCAGGAAGCTTTGGCGACGCAGGGGATCGACGCGGAGATGGCGGACGACCGGCGCGTCGTGTTCATTCCGTCGATTCTGGATGAACCGGACTGGCTGACGCGCGCCGCACAGGCGCTGTGCGCGCTGCCGCGGGGCGAGGCTGTGTTTGCCGACGCGCCCGCGCTGCAGGCGCTGCCCAAACGGGCGCTCTCCGTCCGGGAGGCCGCGCTTTCGCCGCAGGAGGCGGTTTCGCCGCATCAGGCGGTCGGACGCATCGCGGCCGTCAGCGCGGGGCTCTATCCGCCGGGCGTGCCGCTCGTGACCCCGGGAGAGGTCGTCGGCGAATCCGTAACGGAGGCGCTGCTGCGCGCCGCGCCGCGCTGGCGATTTGGCTTGGAGGACGGAAAGCTGCTGTGCGTACGCACATGAACGATGTAAGGCCGCGGCGTGTCGGCCGCTTTGAACGAATGCTGAGGAGAAAAATATGTTTCCATATGACGCTGTGCTGTTTGATCTGGATGGTACGCTGACGGAGTCCGCGCCGGGAATCATGCGCTCCGCGGGCTATGCGGCTCGAAAGATGGGCTACGAGGACTTTGATCCGGAGGTGCTGCGGCGCTTTATCGGCCCGCCGCTCTTTGAGTCGTTCCAGCAAATCTTTGGGATGGACGACGCGCAGGCGGCAAAAGCCGTCGAATATTATCGGGAGGATTTTGACGCGATCGGCTGGTCGGTGAACGCCGTGTATACGGGCATCCCGGCCCTGCTCCGCTCTCTGAAGCGTGAGGGCATTCAAATTTGTCTGGCCACAGCGAAGCCGATTTTGTTTGCAGAGCGCATTTTACGGCATTTCGGCCTGTGGCGCTTCTTCGACCGCGCGGTCGGCATCACGATGAGCGACCATCACGCGGATAAGGCGGCAATCGTGCACGATGCGCTGCCGGAGGGCTGCGAGCGCCCGGTCATGGTCGGCGACCGCCACTATGACGTGACGGGCGGCAGGCAGAACGGCATCGACACCATCGGCGTGCTGTACGGATACGGGTCGAGGGAGGAGCTCGTGGCCGCGGGCGCGACGCATATCGCGGAGAGCGTGGACGCGCTGCAACGAATCCTGCTGCCGGGCGTCAGAACGGAGCCGGGTTTTTTCCTTTCCATTGAAGGGCTCGACGGCTCGGGCAAGTCCTCGCAGATCGAAAGGCTTTGCGAGCACCTGCGCGCGCGCGGGTACGACGTGGTGCGTTCGCGGGAACCGGGCGGCTGCCCGATCGCGGAGGAAATTCGCAGGCTCGTGCTCGACCCCGCGCACGGCGAGATGTGCGCGCAGGCGGAGGCGCTGCTCTACGCGGCGGGGCGGGCGCAGCACGTGCGGCAGATCGTCCGTCCGGCGCTTGAGGCGGGCAAGGTGCTGGTCTGCGATCGGTTTGTGGATTCCAGCGCGGTGTATCAGGGCGCGGCGCGCGGCTTGGGGCTCGACGCGGTGATGGAGATGAACGCGCCGGCGATCGACGGCACGATGCCGGACGCGACGCTCTATTTCGCGGTGGAGCCGCGCACGGCGATGGCGCGGCGCAGCGGCGAACGGGCGTTGGATCGGATCGAACAGGAAAAGCTGGACTTTCACGAGCGCGTCTACGAAGCCTATGAAGAGCTCGCGCGCCGGGCGCCGGGGCGGATCGTTCGTATTGACGCGTCGCAGTCCATCGACGAGATCGCGCGCGACGCGGCGGCGGCCGTGGACGCGGTCATGGACAGAAGGTAAAGCGAAGGAGGGAAATGAAAGCATGGCGCGAATCGTGGTCGGCATGTCGGGCGGCGTAGACTCGTCCGTCGCTGCGCTGCTGCTTAAAAGAGCGGGGCACGAGGTCATCGGCGTGTTCATGAAGAACTGGGAAGAGCAAGATGAAAACGGCGTCTGCACGTCGGAGCAGGATTGGGCGGACGTGCGTTCGGTTTGCGACGTGATCGGCATTCCCTATTATTCCGTCAATTTTGCGAGGGAATACCGCGATCGCGTGTTTGCGTACTTTCTGGACGAGTATCGCGCGGGGCGTACGCCGAACCCGGACGTGCTGTGCAACCGGGAAATCAAGTTCAAGGCGTTTCTTGATTTTGCCATGAAGCTCGGCGCGGACAAGCTGGCGACGGGCCACTTTGCAAAATTGCAGGAATCGAATGGGCGAGTGCAGCTGCTGCGCGGCGTAGATCCCAATAAGGATCAGAGCTACTTCCTCTATATGCTCACGCAGCCCCCGCTGCAAAAGGCTATGTTCCCGGTCGGCGATCTGACGAAGGCGCAGGTGCGGGCAATTGCCGAAGAAGCGGGGCTGCCGACGTACGCCAAGAAGGATTCGACGGGCGTGTGCTTCATCGGAGAACGGCATTTTAAGCCGTTTCTGCAGCAGTTTCTGCCCGCACGTCCCGGAGAAATGCAGACGCTGTCCGGCAAGGTGGTGGGGCATCACGATGGGCTGATGTACTATACGCTGGGACAGCGACGCGGTCTCGGTATCGGGGGCGGCGGCGACGGGCGCCGCTGGTTTGTGCTGGCGAAGGATTTGGAGCGAAATGTACTGATTGTCGAGCAGGGAGAGGATCATCCCCGGCTGTACGCGCGCACGGCGCGGGCGGAGCAGGCGACGTGGATTGCGGGCGAGGCGCCCCGACAGCAAGGGACAGCTTTCGACTGTACGGCGAAGTTTCGCTACAGGCAGGCAGATCAAAAGGTGAACGTTCAAATAGAAGCGGATCATTTGATCGTACGGGCCGTTGAGCCGCAAAGGGCGATCACACCGGGGCAATCCGTCGTATTTTACGAGGGAGAGGTTTGCCTGGGCGGGGCTGTAGTGACGGATGTTTTAGACAGCGGTGTTTCAATCGTTCGGTGATTGCAAAAGAGACGCAAAAATTCAAATTTTTTGCGAAAAAACGGTTGACAGAATCGGGCTTGCATGATATACTAATCAACGTCGCCGCGAGAGAGCACGTTTTGTGCGCTCAAAACGGCGGGAACGATCCTTGAAAACGATACAGAATAGAGAAAAGAAACGCAAAGCAAGGAAAAGACAGTTGATTCTGAAAAGAGTTTTGAATCTTGTGTGAGTCGGTGCAAACCGGAACACCAAGAGGAGATAAAG
>JAEXCG010000088.1 GCA_023402355.1 Bacillota bacterium
GGCGGTGGACTACGTGACCGGGCTGATCTGCGCGGCGAAGGGAGTGTCCGGGAAGAGCGAGAACGGCGCGCTGTCGAGCAAGGCGGGCTTTGAGGGGCTGCTCAAGAAGGGCGTGATGGTGCTGGTGACGTTTATCGCGTGGCAGCTCGACCGGGCGATGGGGACGGCGGTGCTGCACAATGCCGTGGTGTGCTTCTACGTGGCGAACGAGGGCATCTCGATTCTGGAAAACACCTCGCTGCTGGGCGTGCCGTGGCCCAAGAAGCTGCGCGACGCGCTGGACGCCATCGGGAACGGCGACGGCGGGGAACCGCCCGCGGCGATGTAAGCTGAACAGATGAATACAGAGAAGCCCCCGGCAGAATGCAATGGAAGCATTTTGCCGGGGGCATTTTTTGTTTTAAATAAGTTTGCTAATTATTTGATAAAAAAGCAGGAATTTTACTTTGATTGTGTAAATTATGCAAAAGATGTATGGAAAACTAACGTAATAGTGCAAATGTCGATGCTGTAGGAGAATACTTACATATGAAAAATGATAGCAATCTGTATACGGGCATATTAAAGTTTAGAAATATAAATTTTGTTTTTATCCTTAATCGTGAGGAACTTAGATTGATTATGCCTCAAGATAAGGAACATGAAGTTATGAAATGGATTTATGATTCTTTCTTGGGAGAATCAATCCAAATGGAGGTACCGTACTTAATTGGGAACTGCAATGAAAATGGCCATACTTTAATTATTTTTACAAGACAAGGATCTGTTGTAGAAAGCTATAACGATGTACTTTTTGTAGAAACTATTGCATATATTGACTGCGATAATGATTGCTGTGCTATTGGTAAAATTTCGTTTAGTAGTCCAGAAATTAATTATATACATCCAGTTAATAATGCCTTTGAATATTCGTATAATTTGCAAAATGGTGTTTTTTGTATAAACACATTTGACGGTAAATCAACTACAACAGAAAAACAGGTGTTTAAAGTTGATGATGTTGATGTTATGGTAAGCTTTAGCGTATTAAGAAAACTTAGCTTAAACAATGAGGCAACTCCACTACATTTAAGTTCTTCTATGGAATTTGAATTTGCTCCGACAAATAATTATGAATTTTTATGGAGATTATGGATCGTTGCAAAGAGGCTTTTGAAATTTTTGTGCTACAGAGAAAATGTCCAGCTTTCTTCGGCAGAATTAGCAACCTGTAATGAAGAAGGGAAATTCAAGTATTTTGCTACTATGCATGTTTGGGAAACGGTAATAGATGAATCTAAAATACTTGAAAAAGGAGGTTACATAAGGCAGACATATATTTCCGAAATTCAAGGGAAATTATTAACTGATATTGCTGCAAATAAAATATATCTTCGTCATTTTCCGGAAACTTACAGGTCTGGAAAGAGTAAAAATGCAGCTAGTTTTGTTATGATAACAGCGGCATTTGAATGGGAGTTTCATCGATTATATCCAGATGGAATAAAAAAAAGCGAATCTACCCTAAAGGCAGAGCAAAGTGTTTCTGAAACTATAGAAAAATTAATAAGTAGTAGTACTGGAAAGCTGAAGGATAAGTATTCTTTTTTGAAAAGATTGATTAAATCATATTCATTGCAATCTAAGATAATCCAAATCGGAAAGGACTTTGATGATATTATAGGGATTTTTGGTAAGAAACTTTATGAAATGAACAATAAAACGTTGGTGTATTCAGATATGGGGCAACGGCTATCTGATCAAAGAAATCATTTCGCACACGGGGATTTAGATAAAGAATTTATTGGGATTTCGCTTTTGGATTTAGTTTTTATGGAGTATGTAATCTATGCAATGCAATTAAAATACTATGGAGCATCAAATGAGAACATCCAAAAAGCAATTAATGAGCTATTTTATCATAATTTAAAGATTTGACGCTTACCCCCCCCTCCGTTGGAAGAATAGATAAAACTATATTGAGGAACTTGCGTCATGATTGCGAATTCACGTATAAAAAAAGAGGGACGAAAAATAGTTGATTTATTAATTGACGGAGGGGAATGGAATAACTAGTGGATATGCTATTATCTCGTGCGATGTTCCATCCAACAGGCAAAGCTCTTTATTGGATTGACAAATTTTGTGGCCATTTCTGCCATCATCAAACCGAGTTACTAAGATATCGCGTAAATGTTGTTGATCCAGTCTATGACCTTTGGGATAAAATGCATCTGCACTTAATAGCCAATTATTCCGTTTATTACCAAATATTTCGCAGGTGACTTCATGTTTAGCGCATGGATATGTGAGACGTGCAGAATGGATATATATGCTGCTTGAGCTTTTAAATGTAATATTCTACATGAGATTTGCAAAATAGGCAATGCTTATGTGCAACATCCATAAACAAATTAATGCGATCAAAAACTTTTGTTTTAGTGGTTAAGGAGTGGAATGGGGAAATCGAAAATTGCATTTAGTGATTATTATTGTCGTCATTTTGTGTGCGCTTGTAGACGGTTCCACATCTTCGGCACCAGCAAATCCGCCGGCTTTTGAAGCCGACGGATTTTTTTATGGCATAAACGGGCAAATTCAGACCCAAAGGAGGGCGATGGAGATGAGGCGGCTGGAGAGGGCCTACATCGTGCAGGGCATCAAGGTGGCGCTTGGGGCTACGGCGGCCATCGTGCTTGCGAATTTTTTGTGCCTTTCCTATAGCTCGACGGCGGGCATCATCACGGTGCTGGGCATTCTCGGCACCAAAAAGGAAACCCTCGTCATCGCGGGCTTCAAGCTCCTATCGTTTCTCGCGGCGCTGCTGATCGCCTTCGTCTGTTACGGTGCGCTGGGGTACACGATCGCGGGCTTTTCCCTGTACCTGTTCATCTTCTCCGTCGTGTGTTACACGTTCGGCTGGAATTACTCCATCGCCATGATCTCCGTGCTTATTTCGCACTTCCTGACGGAGCGTTCGATGGCCCTGCCGGTGATCTACAACGAAGCGCTGCTCTTTGGCGTCGGCACCGCGTGCAGCATACTCGTCAACCTGCACCTTCGCTCCGACGAGCGCAAGATGGCGCTGCTGCTAGAGCGCATCGACGGAGAGATGAAGCGGCTTTTGCTGCTGACCGGGCGCGTGCTGGACGATGGCGACCGGTCGGAGGACGTCGCGCGGGGACTCGAAACGCTGGAGCAGGACATTCAGCGCGCGGGCGTCGCCGCGATGAACAACGCCAACAATCAGCTCTTCAAGCGGTCGTACTACGAAATCCGCTATTTGCAGATGCGCGCGCACCAGCGGCGGATTCTCGGGCAGATTTACACGGCGATGAAGAAAATCCGCTACGTGCCGCCGCAGCATGGGGAGGTGCGCTCCTTCTTTACGCGGGTGTCGCAGGAATACCGCATAGATAACGATGTGAGCGATTTGCTGCGGGAACTGGACGAACTGCTTTCGCGCATGCGGGAGCAGCGGCTTCCGGCATCCCGCGACGAGTTCGAGAGCCGGGCGCTGCTGTACTATATCCTTTGCAGGATGGAGGACTTCCTGCGGCTCAAGCGGGAATTTTACGAGCAGAACCACCGCGCGGGGCGATGAAGGCTCGTCTTGGCCGCGCAGCACGCTAAAGGGCGCTTCCTATGGAACGGCGGCCGTGTGCACTGGCAGCAACTCGTCCTTGATGTGGGCGGCATACGTGTGCTATAATTGACCCAATGCCAAACGGAGGAAAAAACAGATGAAATGTATTGAAACGACACAGGCAGCCGGACACGTCCTCTGCCACGACATAACGGTCATCGTCAAGGACGTCAAGAAGGGCGTCGCCTTTAAAAAGGGCCACGTCGTGACGGAAGCGGACATCCCCGAGCTCCTGAAGCTGGGCAAGGATCACCTGTACGTCTGGGAAAAGGACGACACCATGCTGCACGAAAACGAGGCGGCGGAGATCCTTTACACGATCTGCAAGGGCGAGAACATGCACGGCACCGCCCCGCAGGAAGGCAAGATCGAGCTGGTTGCGGACTGCGACGGCCTGCTGACCATCGATTCTGCGCGCCTGTACGCGGTCAACGACATCGAGGAGCTGATGATCGCCACCCGTCACGGCAACACGCCGGTAAAAAAGGGGGACAAGCTGGCGGGCACGCGCGTGATCCCGCTGGTCATCAAAAAGGAAAAGATGGAGGCCGCGCGCGAAGCGGCGGGGGACAAGCCCCTCCTGAACGTGCTGCCCTATCGGAAGATGCGCTGCGGCATCGTGACCACGGGCAACGAGGTCTTCTACGGCCGCATCAAGGATACGTTCACGCCCGTCATCGAGCAGAAGGTCGCGGAGTACGGCATCGAAATCATGGGACACGAAACCTGCCCGGACGATCAGGAGAAGATTACCGCCGCGATTGAGCGCCTGCTTATGCAGGGGGCGGAGCTGATCCTCACCACCGGCGGCATGAGCGTCGACCCCGACGACCGGACGCCCAGCGCGATTCGCGCTACCGGCGCGAGCGTCGTCACCTACGGCGCGCCGGTGCTGCCGGGCGCCATGATGCTGCTGGCCTACACGAAGGACGGCGTGCCGATTCTGGGGCTTCCGGGCTGCGTGATGTACGCGAAACGCACGGTGTTCGACCTGGTATTGCCGCGCATTGCCGCGGGGCAGAAGCTGGAACGCCGGGACATCGTGGCGTTCGGCGAGGGCGGCCTTTGCCTCTCCTGCCCGACCTGCACCTATCCCAACTGCGGATTTGGAAAGTGAGGACGCGATGGAAACACTGGAAAGCGCGCTGTCGCTTCTCTTATCCCATACCAAACCAATTGGGCGCTCGGAGGAGGTTTCGCTCCTCGACGCCCTGGGCCGCGTCGCGGCAAAGGACATCCTCTCGCCCATGAACGTGCCCCCCTTTGACCGCTCGCCGCTGGACGGTTACGCGCAAAGAAGCGCGGACATCGTCGGGGTTTCGCGCGAAGCTCCCCGCACGCTGCGCGTGATCGGGGAGGTCTGCGCGGGCAGCGGGGAGGTATTCTGCCCCGGCCCGGGCGAGGCGGTGCGCGTGATGACGGGCGCGCAGATTCCGGACGGGTGCGACTGCGTGATCCGTCAGGAGGACACCGACGAGGGCATGGAGCAGGTCCGGATCTACGCGGAGCTTTCGCACCACCAGAACATCTGCTTTTGCGGCGAGGACGTGAAGGCGGGCAGCCTGATCGTCCGGGCGGGCGAGCGGCTGACCAGCGCGCACATCGGCGTGCTGGCGAGCTTGGGCGTGACGCGCGTGTCCGTCTACGGCCGCGTGCGCGCGGCGCTTCTGTGCACGGGCGACGAGCTGGTACAGCCGGGCAGCCCCCTGACGCGGGGGAAGATTTACGACTCCAACCACGCCGCGCTCTGCGCGCGCCTTGCGGAACTAGGCGTAGAAGTCCGGGCGCTCAACAGCGAGCGCGACGAGCCCGAGCACGTGGCGAACGCGCTGTGCCGGGCGGCGAAGGAGGCGGACATCCTCCTCACCACCGGCGGCGTGTCGGTGGGCAAGAAGGACATCTTTCATCAGGTGCTGCCGCTGATGGGCGCAAAGCAGCTCTTCTGGAAGGTGGCGCTCAAGCCCGGCAGCCCGCTGCTGTGCGCGCGGTACGAGGACAAGCTCGTGATCTGCCTTTCCGGCAACCCGTTTGCCGCGCTGTGCTGTTTCGAGCTGTTCGCAAAGCCTGTGCTTGCGTGTCTTGCGGGCGACCGGGGCGCGGTGAACCCGCGCGTGCACGCGAAGCTTTCGGGCGTGTTCTCGAAAAAGAGCCCGGGCAGGAGGCTGATTCGCGCGTTCTTCGACGGGGAGCGCGTGCGCTTGACGGGAGAAAACCATTCCAGCGGCTCTCTTTTCACGATGATCGGCTGCAACTGCCTGATCGACATTCCCGCGGGGAGCGGAGCGCTCGCCGACGGCGACGACGTGGAAATTTTGCTGTTGTGACCGATAGAAAGGCGCTTTATGATCGAAAAGTTGACGCATTTTGACGCCCAGGGTCAGGCGATCATGGTGGACGTGACGGAGAAGAAGGAGACGGCCCGCACCGCAGTGGCGAAGGGGCGCATTCGCATGAGCCGGGCGACGCTGACGGCCATCTTGGAGGGCACGGCGGCCAAGGGCGACGTGCTGGGCGTGGCGCGGGTCGCGGGCATCATGGGCACGAAGCGCACGAGCGAATTGATTCCCATGTGCCATCCGCTGATGCTGGGCAAGTGCGCGGTAGATTTCCGCGTTCTGGAGGACGAGTGCGCCGTGGAGGCGATTTGCACGGCCTCGCTCGTGGGCAAGACGGGCGTGGAGATGGAGGCGCTGACCGGCGTCTCGGTGGCCCTGCTCACCATCTACGACATGTGCAAGGCGATCGACAAGCGTATGGAGATCACCGGCATTCATTTGGCGAAGAAGACGGGCGGAAAGAGCGGGACGTTCGTAAACGACCCGGAATTTGCAGGTGAAGGCGATGATTGACGCGTGCGGGCGCACGATCGACTACGTGCGCATTTCCATAACCGACCGGTGCAACCTGCGCTGCGTGTACTGCATGCCGGCGGGCGGCATCGAGCCCTTCCCGCATGCGGACGTGCTCACGTTTGAAGAAATCGTCCGCGTGACGCGCGCGCTCGCCCGGCTGGGCGTGCGCTACGTGCGGCTGACGGGCGGAGAGCCCATGGCGAGAAAGGGCTGTTTGGAGCTGATGCGCCTCATCCACGAGGTCGAGGGCATCGAGGAAATCTCGATGACGACCAACGGCCTGCTGCTCGACGGCAGGATGGAGGAAGCGCGAAAGGCGGGCCTGACGGCGCTCAACATCAGCCTGGACACGCTGGACCCGGAGGCGTACCGGCGCATCACGCGCAGGGGCGAGCTCGCGCCCGTGCTGCGGGTGATCGACGAGGCGCTGTCCTGCGGGGTTCGGGTCAAGGTCAACGCCGTGCCCGTTCGCGGGCTGAACGACGCGGGCCTGGTCGATCTGGCGCGCCTGGCGAAGGATCAGCCGATCGACGTGCGCTTCATCGAGCTCATGCCCGTCGGCTGCGGGGCGGATCTCATGCCCATCCCGCCGGACGAGGTGCACGCGCTGCTGAGCTGCGAGCTGGGCGCGCTTGAGGACGACCCGGAGCGCCATGGCTTTGGCCCGGCGCGCTACGCCAAGCCCGCGGGCTTCCAGGGAAGCATCGGGTTTATCAGCGCGATGAGCCATGAGTTTTGCGAGTCCTGCAACCGCGTGCGGCTGACGGCGGACGGCTACCTCAAGCTCTGCCTCAACCACAGGGCCGGCATGGACGTGCGGGCCTTGCTTCGGGGCGGCGTGGAGGACGCGGCGCTTCAGGCGGCGCTTCGAGAGGCCATCGAAAAGAAACCGCGCCGTCACGGCTTTTTAGAGGACATTTCCGACCGCGAGGTGCGCCGGATGAACGAAATCGGCGGCTGAGCGGATACGCGAAGGATTAAAGGACGCCGCGCATGGGCATATTTACCTGAAAGCGCCGGCGCGGCGAACAAGAGAAAGCGGCCAGGCCGCCATGGAGGAATGCAGATGTACAAGGCTGCGATCATCACCCTGTCCGACAAGGGCGCGCGCGGCGAGCGCGAGGACGTGAGTGGGCAGGTCATCCGCGAGCTGCTCACGGGGGGCGGCTATGAAATCGCCGAGCAGTTGCTGCTCAGCGACGACCGGGAAGGGCTGACGCGGGAGCTTATCCGCATCGCGGACACCGGCGCGGCGGACCTCGTCGTGACGACGGGAGGCACCGGCTTTTCCGTGCGGGACAACGCGCCGGAGGCGACGATGGACGCCATCGAGCGCAGCGCCCCCGGCATCGCCGAGGCCATGCGCATGCAAAGCCTGTCGATTACGCCGCGCGGGATGCTCTCGCGCGGGGTCAGCGGCATCAGAAAGCGCACGCTGATCGTGAACCTGCCGGGGAGCCCCAAGGCGGTACGGGAAAACCTCTCGTTTATCCTCAGCTCGCTCGATCACGGCATCGCCATCTTGAAGGGCGACGCGGGCGAATGCGCGCAGGCGCCGAAAGCGTAAACCCTTGAAGATGGTAAACTGAATAAAACCCTCTTTCTCCGAGCGGCTGTGGCTAAAGCGAAAGCCATGTCCTGCCGCCGAGGGGCGCGTAGAGCGTCCCGCAGGGCGGTGCTGGAAACGGCATCACCTTCCGCGTTTGAAAAGGAGAAGGGTGCGCACGGCGAAGGCTGTGCTTTGGCCGTGCGCACCGGCCTCCTCTTCAATAAATATTTGAAAAGGAGAACCCCCTATGAAGAAGATTCTGACTCTCTGCCTGGCCCTCTGTCTGTTTGCGCTCCCGCTCGCCTCCCTCGCGGAGACGGAAATCGTGGTGCTCGCCGCGGCGAGCCTCACCGACGCGATGGACGAAATCATCGAAAACTACAAGGCCGTCGCGCCCGACGTAAAGGTGACCGCCAGCTACGACTCCTCCGGAAAGCTGCTGACCCAGATCGAGCAGGGCGCGCCCGCGGACGTGTTCATTTCCGCCGCGCAAAAGCAGATGAACACACTGGAAGAGGAAGGCATGGTGCTGGAGGGCACGCGCATCGACCTGCTGGAAAACAAGGTCGTGCTCGTCGTGCCTGCGGACAAGACGGAGCCCGATTCGTTTGAAAACATCGCCAAGGCGCCTGTCATCGCCGTGGGCGACCCCGAGGTCGTGCCGGCCGGCAGCTACGCGAAGACGATCCTGGAAAACCTCGGCCTGTGGGAGAGCCTGAGCCAGGAGACCGGCAAGCTGGTGCTGGCGGGCAACGTGCGCGAGGTGCTGACCTACGTGGCCACGGGCAACGCGGACGCGGGCGTGGTCTACGCGACCGACGCGATGATCGAGCCGGGCGTCACCGTCGTGGCCGAGGCGCCGGAGGGAAGCTGTGACAAGATCGTCTACCCGGCTTGCCTGGTGAAGGAATCCAAGGCGGCCGAGGCGGCGCAGGCGTTCCTCGACTACGTTTCCGGCGAGGACGGGCTCAAGGTGCTCGAGAAGTACGGCTTCTCCCGCGCTGCACAGAAGGCCGAATAATCCATGAAGTTCGACTTTTCGACGTTTGATTTCGGCAGCGTGGACTGGAGCCCGCTGCTCATCTCCTGCAAGACAGCGTCGCTTTCGACGCTCATCACCTTTTTATTGGGGGTATGGGCGGCCTGGTGGCTTTGCGGGGCGTCCAAACGGGTGAACGGCATCATGGACAGCGTTTTTACGCTGCCCATGGTGCTGCCCCCGACGGTCGTCGGCCTGGTGCTGCTGCTCCTTTTTGGAAAAAACAGCGCCTTTGGGCGCTTTCTTTCGGCCATCGGCACGCAGGTGGTCTTCTCCTGGTCGGCGACGGTCATCGCCGCGGTGGTGGTGACGTTCCCGCTGATGTACCGCACCGCGCGCGGCGCGTTTGAACAGGTGGACCCGGACGTCGTGAACGCCGCGCGCACCCTCGGCATGCCGGAGGCGAAGGTCTTCTGGCGCGTGGCCATGCCGCAGGCCTGGCCGGGCGTGGCGGCGGGCGCGGTGCTCTCCTTCGCGCGCGCGCTGGGCGAGTTCGGGGCGACGCTGATGCTGGCGGGCAACATCGCCGGGCGTACGCAGACGATCCCCATCGCCATCTACTTCGCGGTGCAGGGCGGCAAAAACGAGCTCGCGCTGCTGTGGATGGGCGTCATCATGGCGCTTTCCTTTGCGGTCATCATGGTGATGAACGCGCTGACGGGCGGCAAAGGGGGCGGCAGGGCATGAGCAAACTGCATGTGGACATCACGCGCCGCCTGCCGGGGTTTGAGCTGGGCGTGTGCTTTGACGCGGACGAAAACTGCCTGGCGCTGCTGGGCGCGTCCGGCAGCGGCAAGAGCATGACGCTGCGCTGCATCGCGGGCATCGAGCGGCCGGACGAGGGCGTCATCACGCTGAACGGGAGGACGCTCTTCGATTCGAGCCGCCGCGTCAATCTGCCGCCGCAGCAGCGCAACGTCGGTTACCTGTTTCAGCACTACGCGCTCTTTTCGCACATGACGGTGGAGGAAAACGTGGCCGCGGGTCTGGGAAGAATCGAGAAGGCGAAGCGGGGCCGCGCCGTCGAGGAGCAGCTTCGCGTCTTTCAACTGGAGGAGCTTCGCGGGCGTTACCCACGCGAGCTTTCGGGCGGGCAGCAGCAGCGCGTCGCGCTCGCGCGCGTGCTGGCGTACATGCCGGACGTGCTGATGCTCGACGAGCCGTTCTCGGCGCTCGACAGCTACCTGCGCTGGCAGCTCGAGCCGCAGATGCTCGACATCCTCTCGCGCTATCGGGGCGTGCCGCTCTACGTCTCGCACAACCGGGACGAGGCCTATCGCCTGTGCCAGCGCATCGCGGTGGTGGACGGGGGGCGCATCGTGGCCCTCGCGGGCAAGAAGGAGCTCTTTCAGAACCCGGGAACGCAGGCGGCCGCCGTGCTCACGGGCTGCAAGAACGTATCGCCCGCCAAGAAGACGGGCGAGCACACGCTGTACGCCGCAAAGTGGGGGATGACCCTCACCTGCACGCAGCGCGTGCCGGAGGGAACCTGCGCCGTGGGCGTGCGCGCGCACGACCTCTACCCGGCGGAGGCGGACGGCGTGAACGTCCTCGACACCGCAAAGGCCCAGGTCAGCGAGGCGCCGTTTTCCGTGGCGGTGATGCTTAGGACGCAGGGCGAACCCTTCCGCTGGGAGATCGACCGCTCGGTCTGGGCGGGCTTTTCAAGAGACGGCCTGCCAAAGCACGTCACCATCGATCCGGAAAAGATCCTGTGCCTGAAGGCATGAAGAACAGATGCGGCTTTGAGCCGGAAGACGGATAGGGGCCGACGCATGCGCGTGCGCCGGCCCTTTATATGGAAAGAAACACCTGCTCCGATTTGGAAGCAGGCGTTTTTGATTGAGATAGCAACCGGGGGGAAAGGTCAGGCCTCCTCGAACAGGTCCTTGCCCACGCCGCAGAGGGGGCAGGTGAAGTCCTCGGGAACGTCCTCCCACTTCGTGCCGGGCGCGATGCCGTTGTCCGGATCGCCCGCCTCTTCGTCGTACTCGTAACCGCAGACCGTGCAGACGTATTTCGCCATGGTAGAATCCTCCTTTTATCTTCGTTGAACAGGAAATGTCTTCATCAGTATACGCGTTTGTGTAGGAAAATATGAGTCTTTTTTTTTGACGCCCGATGGTGTATAATGAAGCGTATGCTATGAACAAAAGGAGGACATTTCCAATGGCGAGAGGCGGATTTCCCGGAATTCCCGGTGGCAATATGCAGCAGCTCATGCGGCAGGCGCAGAAGATGCAGCAGCAGATGATGCAGCTTCAGGAGGAACTGGACGCGCGCGAGTACGAGGCCAGCGCGGGCGGCGGCATGGTGCAGGTGAAGGTGAACGGCAAGCGCGAGCTGCTGGAGCTGACGATCAAGCCGGAGGCCGTGGACCCGGACGACGTGGAGATGCTGCAGGACATGGTCATGGCGGCGGTCAACGAGGCGCTGCGCGCGGGCGAGGAAACCCGCGAGAAGGAAATGGCCAAGGTGGGCGGCGCGTCCGGACTGGGCGGCATGTTCTGATATGGCGGGGCAGATTGAACCGATCGCCCGCATGGTGAGCCAGCTCTCGCGCCTGCCCGGCATCGGCCAAAAGAGCGCGCAGCGCCTGGCTTATTACATCGTCGGGCTGCCGGAGGATCAGGTGCACGAGCTCGCCGCCGCCATCTGGCAAGGGCGCAAGGCCGTCAAATACTGCTCCATCTGCGGCAACTACACGGCGTCGGACCCCTGCGACATCTGCGCGGACGAGGCGCGCCACAACGGCATCCTCTGCGTGGTGCGCGACCCGCGCGACGTGGCGGCGATGGAGCGCATGCGGGATTACCGCGGCGGCTACCACGTGCTGCACGGCACGATTTCCCCGATGGAGGGCATCGGGCCGGAGGACATCCGCATCCGCGAGCTGCTGGAGCGCGTGGGGCGCGAGGACGTTCAGGAGGTCATCCTGGCGACCAACCCGGACATCGAGGGCGAGGCGACCGCCGCGTACATCGCGCGGCTGCTCAAGCCCATGGGCATTCGCGTGACGCGCATCGCCCACGGCCTGCCCGTCGGCGGCGATCTGGAGTACACGGACGAGGTGACGCTTTCCAAGGCCATCGAGGGGCGCAGGGAAATGTAAACGCGCCGCCGGAATTTTTCATGCGAAAGATTCCGGCGGTTTTTCTATTTCGCGGCCTGTCCGCATAGGGTATAGCATTCGCTGAATGCAAGGCGCGCCCGTCTGAGGGGCGCGGCAAGGAAAGAGGATGGGACGATGAACGGAAAGAAGAACGCGCGCGTTCTGGCCGCCTGCGCGGCGCTGGCCCTTTGGCTCGGCGGGTGCGCGGCGGGCGAGCCGGAGGCGACCGCGTCGCCCACGGAGCAGCCCGCCGCCACCGCGAGCGCCCAGGCGACGCAGCAGGCCGTGGTGCTGCCGACCGGGGAAAAGACGCCCGCGCCCACGCAGGAGCCGCGCGCGAACCTCAGCGTCACGGTGGACGGCACGGCGCTCAAGGGCAAGGCCATGATCGATTCGGAGGAGACGTTCCTGCCGCTCGTGCAGACGGCGGAGGCGCTGGGCTACAAGGCGTCCGTCTCCGAGCTGGAGGAGGACGCGCAGAGGCGGCGCGTGCACACATTTTCCGTGGGCGAGGACAAGTCGCGCGAGGTCGGGGTATCCTATCTGCTCAAGGACAATACCGTCTCGGACATCAGCTTCGCGCGGGACAAGATGATCGTGCCCGTGGACCGCGTGTTGCATTTCGAGGGCGACACCGTCTACGCCCCGGCCGATTTTTTTGAAGAGGCGATGGAGGCGAAAATCGAGACGGACGCGGAACAAAAAAAGGTGACCGTTCTCTCTGCGCAGGCGAAGCACGCCACGCCCGCGCCCGAGGAGACGGCCACCGCCGCGTCCTGATTAGAGGATGAGCACGAACGTGCCCGCCGTGATCAGCAGGCCGCCGACCACGGTTTTGACGGTGACGGCTTCCTTGAGGATGACGAAGGCGAGCACCATGGAGATGACGACGCTGAACTTGTCGATGGGGACGACCTTGGAGGCCTCGCCGAGCTGCAATGCCTTGTAGTAGAACAGCCAGGACAGACCGGTCGCGAACCCGGAGAGGATCAGGAAGACCCAGGAGCGGGCGCTGATGTCCGCGATGCCGTGCTGAACGCCCGTCACGAAGACGATGCCCCAGGCCATGACGAGCACGACCACCGTGCGGATGGCCGTGGCAAGGTTGGAGTTGATGCCCTCGATGCCGAGCTTGGCGAGGATGGACGTGGCCGCCGCGAAAAACGCGGAGAGCAGCGCGTAGAGAATCCAGATCGAGCTTCCGTCCTGTGTGCGCATAAATCGATTCCTCCTGAAAGCAGGCGGCTTGCGGCCGCCTCAGCGTGTCGGCAAAGCGGCAACCGCCGCCTTGCCGCGATGATGGATGATTTTTTTCGCTATGCCAAACTGCGTTTTACGCCGGGAAAAGCCCCGCCTGCGAAGCGCGCAAAGCGACCGGGCGCAGCGGGCAAAGCCGGGCGATGCGACGTCTTGCAGACGTCTTTGGGTTTGTCCGTCTTCGATGGGTTTATCGACAATCTGAGGCGGCCTGCGGCCGCCCTTTGAATGCCGCGTTCCATACCGACGTGGATAGGATACCCCCAAACAGGCGGGTTGTAAAGGCCTTCCGTTGACAATTTCCCCGTAAAACACTACAATGAACGAGGATTCTTCGCCATAGAACATACGAAGGAAGGCTACGCATGCAAAAGAGCCCTCTTATAAAGGATACGCGCGCAAACGGCGCGCTTTGTGCGTTCGCGCTGTCCGCGCTCTGCGCCCTCTTGTCCCTCCTGCCCGCGATCCTGCCCTACGGCGGCATGTTCGTGACCCGCGGCGACTATCTGGAGCAGCAGATCCCCTTTATCCTGGAAACGCGGCGCGTGCTGCTCTCCGGTACGCCCTATTGGAGCTGGAACACGTTCCTCGGCGCGAGTTTCATCGGCTCCTACTCCTTTTATACGCTGGGCAGTCCGTTCGTCTGGCCGCTCATCCTCCTGCCGGAGGCGGCGGTGCCCTACGGCATCAGCGTGATGGCGGTGCTCAAGCACGCGGTCTGCGCCCTGACGAGCTACCTGTACCTGAAAAAAATGGTGAAGGAGGAGCGCGCCGCCCTCATCGGCTCCCTGCTCTATACTTTTTCTTCTTTTACGGTCATCAATACGCAGTTTTATCATTTTACCGAGGTCATCGCCTTTTTCCCACTGATCCTGCTGGGCCTGGAAAACGCCTATTCAAAGGAGCGCCGCCACGGCGCGCTCGCGCTCGCCTGCGCGCTCAACGCGCTGTGCAACTACTACTTTATGGCGGGCACGGCGATCTTCACGGCCCTGTACTTTGCGTGCCGCTTCTTTTCGGCGGACTGGCGCGTCAAAGGGCGGTTTCGCAAGGCCGCGAGCGTCCTGCTTGAGTGCGCGCTGGGCTGCCTGATGGCCTCCGTGCTGCTGATTCCATCGGCCTGGGCTCTGCTCGGCTTCACGCGCGCAAACGGCGCGCAGACGGGGCTTTTCAGCATGTACGGTCTGTCCGACCTGCTGGAAAGGCTGCGCGTCTTCCTCATGCCCATCGAGAGCAACACCCTCAACGCGTTTTACGGGGACGCGGCGAACTGGTCGAGCGTGGCGGCCTATCTGCCCATGGTGGGCTGCGTGCTGGTCCTTTTGTACTTCCTGCGCCGGAGGTGGAGCTGGCTCAAGACGCTGATCGCCCTGTGCATCTTCGTCTCCTTCGTGCCGGCGCTCAACGGGCTGTTCACCCTCGGGTCGAACGCGGAGTACACGCGCTGGTGGTACGCGCTGGAGCTGATGCTGGCCCTCGCCTCCGCCTATGTGCTGGCGCGGCCGGACGCGCGCGACCGCTATCTGCGCCCGGCGGCCGCCGCGTCGCTCGCGCTGGCGGCGCTGCTGACGCTGCCTTGCCTGATTCCGCACTGGCTGCTGGCCGATTGGTACGACAGCGACAACGGACTGCTGGTGCAGATCGCGATCTTTCTGTACCGCCAGCAGTATCACGCGGCGTATGCCCCCGGCGTCTTCCGCGTGATGGCGCTTGCGCTGACGGCGCTGAACTATGGGGCCCTGTGGATATTCGGCGGCAAGCGGCGGGCGGACCGGTCGTTTCTGCTGGCGCTGTGCGCGGTCATCGTGGTCAACTACGCGTCGTTCATCGCGGTCAACGACCGCTACGTGCTCTCCGGCGGCGAAACCGCGAACGACGGCACGGTCAGCATGGACCAGATCGCAAAGGCCGAGATGCTGGACGCGCATCCCGTCCGGGAGGGAACGGCCTATTCCTACCGCATCGACCACAGCGGCCTTGCGCGCAACTACAGCATGATCGTGAACGAGCCGTCCCTCACCTCCTTTCACAGCCTGCGGAGCGGTTACCTGCGCGACTTCGTCTATCAGGCGGGCTTCGGGTTCGACGAATCGACGACCGTGCGCCCGCAGGACGGGAGCGGCGCGCTGCGCAGCTTCCTGTCGGTCAGGTACTACTACAACCTCGACGAGGAGAACGAGCCGGGCGCGCCCGAGGGCTTCACGTTTCTGCGCAGGGAGGGGGACGTGAACGTCTATGAGAACCAGAACTACGTGCCCATGGGCTTCGTGTACGACACGTTTACCGACGTATACGACCAGGCGCTGAATCCGGAGACGACCGCGGAGGTGATGCTGAAGGCTGTGGTGCTGCGCGGGTCGCAGATCGGCGGGGTTTCCGGCATGACCCCCAAGCGCCTTTCAGAGCAGCCGGAACGAACCTGGCAGGAGGCCGCGGCGGAGCTGCGGGAGAACGCCTGCGACAGCTTCGTGGGCACGCCCGGCGGCTTTACGGCGCACATCGACGCGAAGCGAAGGGGCATCCTCTGCTTCACGGTGCCGTTCGACAAGGGATGGAGCGCGACGGTCGACGGCCGCCCGGCGGACGTCCTCAGCGTGAACCTGGCCTTCATGGGCGTGCCCCTCAGCGAGGGGGAGCACGTGATCGAGTTTACCTATCGGGTGCGCGGGCTGAAGCTGGGCGCGCTCATGAGCGCCTGCGCGGCGCTGGTCTGGGCCGTTTACGCAGGCGTATACGCCCGGCGGCGCAGAAGGCTTCGATAAAGAGAAAAAAGCATACGGACGGCGGCGCCCTGGGAAATCCCGGGCGCCGCTGCTTTGTCAGGATATAACAAAGATTGTATGCTTTTGAAAAGAATACGAAGATTTAAAACTGATTTTACACATGAAAGGTATTCTTTAGCGGGCAGGCATGTTAGAATCAATGCGGCGGCTGCGGGACGGCGACGATCGGAAATACCCTTGTGCAAAGATGAAATCCGTATTTGTGCAGGACTCTGAAGCGCGTTGTCATTATTGCCTCAAAAATAGACAAATAATGATACAGTATGACAAATGCGAAGACTGTTCCCGCACGGGTCGCTATGATAAAATAACATCAGGATAAGGAGGAACGCCCATGAAGCTCACATTTTTAGGAACAGGCGCCGGTGAAGGCTACCCCGGACTCTGGTGCGAATGCCCGCACTGCGACTACGCGCGCAAGCACGGGGGAAAGAACATCCGCACGAACAGCAGCGCGGTGATCGACGAGCGCCTGCTGATCGATATCGGCCCCGGATGCTTTGACAACGCCGCGCGCTTTGGCGTGAACCTCTGCCACGTCACCTCGCTGCTGATTACGCATCCGCACGAGGATCACCTCTACCCGCAGCACCTGATCTGGCGGAGGACGGACGAGGAAAACCTGGGGCTTCCGTATGCGGAGCAGATGCGCAGGGGCGGCCCGCGCTTTACCCCCATCCCGGAGCTTTCGGTCTACGGCGGCGCGTTTACCGAAAAGCTGCTCTCCCGGCAGAAAGAGCAGCTCGAAGGTGCGCGCATGCGTTTTGAGCGGATCGAGGAGGGGATCCCCTTTCAGGCGGGCGCGTACCGCGTGACGCCCGTGCGCGGGAACCACGTGGAGCGCGGCTTTTCGCACAGCTACATCATCGAGAAGGACGGGCGCACGATGCTCTACGCGCTCGATACGGGCAGCTACGACCCGGACATGGAGGCGCTGCTGAAAAAGTACGTCTTCAACCTCGTCGTCATGGAGGGAACCACGGGGCTGACAGAGCAGTACGGCGGCCACATGTGCCTCGTCAACAACGTGCGCATGCTGCACTTCTTTCAGGACAACGGCTGCTACGCGGCGGACGGATGCTTCGTGCTGACGCACATGTCGCCGCACTGGTGCCCGCCGCACGACTGGTACGAATCCATCGCCGGAGCGGAAGGGGTGACGCTGGCCTATGACGGCATGCAGATTGAAGTCTAGAAAGCCCCTGCGCCACAGGCTCGGGCAGTACTGGCCCGCATACCTGCTGCTGCTTCCGGTCGTTATCTGGTATCTGATCTTCTGCTACGCGCCGATGGGAGGCCTTGTGATCGCCTTCAAGAAGTACAGCGTGATCCGCGGCATCGCGGACAGCCCCTGGGTGGGCTGGCAGAACTTCGTCAAGCTGTTTTCCTCCGCCGCGTTCGTGCGCTCGATCAAAAACACGCTCATCATCAGCGGGCTGAACCTGCTGGTCGGCTTCCCGATCCCGATCATCTTCGCGATATTGCTCAACGAAATGCGGTGCATGCGCTTTAAAAAGCTCGTGCAGACGGTCAGCTACCTGCCGCACTTCATCTCCTGGTCCGTCGCGGGCGGCATGGTGTACATGCTGCTCTCGCCCAGCACCGGCGCGATCAGCGCGGTGGTACGGGCGCTGGGCGGCCAGCCTCAGAACTACCTGGGGCTGAGCCGGTACTTCCGCACGATCGTGGTCGCCTCGCACGTGTGGAAGTCCATCGGCTGGTCCGCCATCATCTACATGGCCGCCATCTCCTCCGTGGACGAGCAGCTCTACGAGGCGGCGCTGATCGACGGCGCGGGGCGCTTCGCGCGCATCTGGCACGTGACGCTGCCCGGCATCCGCAGCATCATTTCCATTCAGCTCATCCTGGCCGTGGGCAACATCCTGACCGTCAGCTTCGACCAGATCTTCATCCTGATCAACGACCTGACGCTGGACGTGGGAGAGACCATCGACTACTTCATCTACCGCGTGGGCCTCGGGTCCTCCAACAACTTCAGCCTTGCCACGGCGTCCGGCATGCTCAAGTCCGTGATCGGCCTCGTGCTGGTTTTAATCACCAACGCGGTCTGCCGCAAGCTGACCGACGGGGAGGGAATCTGGTGATGAAGATCAAGAAAAAGCCCGTGGATTACGCGTTCGAGGGCGTCAACGTGCTGCTGATGCTGCTGGTGCTCGTCTGCACGCTGTATCCGTTCTGGTACGTTCTGGTCGGCTCCGTATCCAGCGTGGGCCATCTGATCAAAAACGGCTTCGTGCTCTGGCCGGACGGGCTGAACCTGGACGCCTACCAGCAGGTGTTCCGCAACAACCTCATTCCCACAGCCTACCGCAACACGATCTTCATCACCCTCGTCGGCACCGCGATCAGCATGGTGCTGACCATTCTGGGCGCGTACGTCCTCACGATTAAAAAGCTGCCGGGCCGCACGGCGATCACGTTCTTCTTCGTCTTCACCATGCTGTTCAGCGGCGGGCTGGTGCCCACCTATCTGGTGGTGAGCGAGCTGGAGCTGCTCGACACGCTCTGGGCGCTGATCCTGCCCGGCGCGGTGAGCACCTATAATCTGGTGCTCATGCGAAACTTCTTTCAGAGCGTGCCCGACAGCCTGTACGAGGCGGCGTCCATCGAGGGCGAGACGCTGGTGGGCTATCTGCTCCACATCCTGCTGCCGCTCTCCGGCGCGGCAATCGCCACCATCGCGCTCTTTTACGCCGTGGGCTATTGGAACGACTACTTCAAGAGCCTGATCTACATTCGGGACAACAACCTGTGGCCCATGCAGACCGTGCTGCGCCAGGCGCTTCAGACGGCGCAGTTCAACACCATGATGTACGACGACTCCCAGCAGACCCTGGCATCCGAAACCCTGAAGGACGCCATGATCGTGGTCACGGTCGTGCCGATCCTGTGCGTGTATCCCTTCGTGCAGAAGTACTTCGTAAAGGGCGTCATGGTCGGCTCGCTCAAGGGCTGATGAAACGGGAACCCTGCATAGCGGCTGCTATGTGAATAAAAGGAGGTATCATCGTGAAAAAATCCCTTTCCCTCGTGCTGGCGCTCATGCTGCTGCTCTCGGCGCTGCCGGCGATCGGCATGGCCGAAGCGGAGCCGGTGAAGCTGGACGTGTTCTACGCCACCTCGCGCCCCATGAACGACGCGACGGAGCTTACGCACCAGTACATCAAGGACACCCTCGGCGTGGACGTGAACCTGATTCAGGGCGACAGCAGCAACTTCGTGCAGCAGCTGGCGCTGTACATCTCCAGCGGCGACATGCCGGACGTCGTCTGGTGCGACTACAACGTCTGGATGGAATACGCCAAGGAGGGCGCGTGGGCCGACCTGAGCGCTTACCTGACCGACGAAAACGCGGACCTCATGCGCTACGTGGGCGACAACTGGGTCTACATGACGATGGACGACCAGGTGCTGGGCGTGCCGAGCATGCTGGACGTGCCCTCCAGCCACGTGACCTTCATCCGTCAGGACTGGCTTACGAAGCTGGGCCTCGAAACCCCCAAGACGCTGGACGAGTTCACCGAGGTGATGCGCGCCTTTAAGACGCAGGACCCCGACGGCAACGGCAAGGACGACACCTACGGCCTGAGCGGCGCGGGCGCGGATTACCTCTCCTTCCTCATGGGCGCCTTCGGCGCTTCCAGCGAGGAGGACTACTTCCTGAACGACGACGGCACCATCACCACCAACGCCATCAGCGAGGAGTACCGCGCCGCGCTGCGCTACCTGCGGGACATCTACGCCGAGGGCCTGATCGACCCGGAGATGTTCACCTGCACCTATGAGCAGGCCCAGGCGAAGTGGGGCCGCGGCGAGATGGGCATCTGGTCCGCGTGGTGGAGCCACGGCGGCAACGCCTATTCGCGCTTTGACTTCGGCGCGCTGCAGCCCGACGCGGACGTGCGGGCGGTTTTGCCCCCCGTCGGCGCGGACGGCAAGAGCGGCAACCTCTACTCGGCGCCCTTTACCTCCGTGGTCGGCATCAGCTACCTGTGCACGCCCGAGGAGGTGGAGGCGGCCGTGAAGCTGCTCAACTTCCAGGCGGGCGGCTACGGCTACCGCGTGTGCCAGTACGGCGTCGAGGATGAGTTCTTCGACTGGGACGAGGCGACCAACACCACCACCTGGTACTGGGGCGTAAACGACAACAAGTCCAAGTCCGGCAAGTACGAGATCACGGACATGGAAGTCTACAAGATGCTCTTCCACGAGGACTGGCAGGCGCAGGCCAACGCGCTGGTCGACACCCCGGCGAGCAAGCTGCACACCGCGGGCTCCGACATGCGCTACGTGGAACCCGCGCGCGAGGACGTCTTCTGCATGTTCCTCACGGACGAGTACATCGAGAACAACGCTGAATTGAAGACCTTCTTCAAGACGAACATGCTGGCCTTCATCATGGGCGAGAAGGGCATCGAAACCGACTGGGACGCCTACGTCAAGGAATACCTGAGCATGGGCGGCGAGGCGACGCGTCAGTCTCAGCTTGCGGCCTACAACGCGGCGTACGGCACCGCCTGCACGTTTGCGGAATAAGCGCGTAGTCCTGTGAAAGAATCGTCTGCGCCGGAGCCTTCGGGCTCCGGCGCGGATGTAGACAGCCCGGCGCGGCGGCGCCTGGCCGGGTTGTCTACATCCGCGCGTGCGGGCCACCAGGGGCACGGCCGGGAGCGTCCGCCCGGCCCGCCCCACCTTATGTCAGGAGATGGATGAGATGCCCGGATTTCCCAGGGACTCCCTGGCTCGCAAGATGATGCTGTGGTTCACGCTCGTCATCCTGGTGCCGTCCGTGGTGCTGTCCATCTTTCTGTACGGAACGGCGGCCGGGCGTTACTACGACACGCTGGTGGAGGACGACTATGCCATCCTCGGCATGGCGTGCGAGAACATCCGGAACAGCGCGGCCATGGTGGAAAACATCGTGGAGGTGCTCTCCTTCAACCGGGACGTGCTCAAGCTTCTGACGGACGAGCGGATGAGCCCATACGGCCGGGTCATCATGCAGCAAAACGAGGTGCAGGAGGCGCTGGCGCAGTCCCGCGCCTTTTTGTCGCCGCTGGAGGCGAACATCGTGCTCTTCGCCCGGGACGAGCGCGTGCCGGTCAGCTACTGGTATCTGCTGAACCTGCGCGACGCGCTGGACACGCCGGACTATCAGGCGTTCGCGGCGAGCGGCCAAAACGACGCCTGGGTCGGCATGAGCATGATCTACCCGCCCAGCACCGTCATCTTTCAGGACAGCAACCGCGAGATGTTTTGCTATTACCGAAGCGTCATTTCGGGCCTCGGGCAGAGCGCGGGCGTGCTCAAGTGCGGGGTCGCCAAGGAAAAGCTCTTCTCCGCCGTCGAAATTCCCAACTTTGAAGGCGACGTCTACGTGCTTGGGGAGGGCGGCGCCATTTACAAGAGCGCGGGCGCGCCGGAGCTGCCCGACGGCCTGGACGCGGATAAGCGGCGGCAGATGGCGCAGGGGAGGCTCTACCTCACCCGCCCCGTCGACGCGCTGGGCGTGCGCCTCATGATGGGCATAGACGACGGGAAGATCATGCGGCAGGCGCTTCAAAGCGGCGTTCCGCAGCTTCTGGCGGGGCTCGCGAGCAGCGTGTTTATCCTGCTGGCTACCTGGACGTTCTTGCGGTCGATTCAAAAGCGGCTGGATCAGGCCGTGGCGTTCACCCGGCAGGTGCGCGAGGGAAACCTCGACATCGCCTTCCCGGACCCGGGGGAAAACGAGATCGGCCAGCTGATCGTGTCGTTCAACTCCCTCATGGGCCAGCTTCAGGC
>JAEXCG010000110.1 GCA_023402355.1 Bacillota bacterium
TCTCAATAAAGCAATGGGGCTTATTAGGGTTAGCCTAATCGCCTTATTCTCCAACAAAACCTTCCCCCAAATACGCAATAACTTAAAAAGAAACTGTCAAGCTAGAAAACGCTAGCTTGACAGCCCCGTTTCATGTGGTGCGTCATGCCTCAGGGCTGATCTGCCGCAGCAGCCCCTCGCAACCCTCCGCGATGTCGCGGTAGCAGGCTTCAAAGTCGTCCGTATACCAGGGGTCGGCGACGTCCCCGGGGCGGTCCGTAAAGTCCATCAGGCGGTGAATTTTGCCCTCGCGGTCGTCGCCGGTGATGCGAAGGAGGTTTCGCAGGTTCTGCCCGTCCATGACGATCAGCAGGTCGTAAGCGTCGTAGTCGGCGGGGCGAACCTGCACGGCGCGCTTGCCCGCACAGGAGATGCCATGGCGGGCGAGCTCCCGCCGCGCGGGCGGGTAGACGGGGTTTCCGATCTCTTCGCGGCTGGTCGCCGCCGAGGCGACGGAGAAGCTGCTTTCAAGTCCGCGCGCGGCGATCTGCTCCTTCAGGATAAATTCCGCCATCGGCGAGCGGCAGATGTTGCCGTGGCAGACGAACAGGATGCGTGTCATGTAAATCCAGTCCTTCATGAAACGTGTTTTTCTTGCGGGGAAGCGGAGGCGGCGTTCAGCGGATCAGGGCGATCGCCACGTCGTTCACGTTGGTGCCCGTGGGCCCCGTCACCAGCAGCGCGTCCGTCGCTTCGAGCAGGCGATAGGTGTCGTTCTCGTCCAGATACGCCTCGATGGAGAGCCCCTTTTCCCGGCAGCGCGCGGCCCAGCCGCCCGTGACGATGCCGCCCGCCGCGTCCGTCGGCCCGTCCGTGCCGTCGGAGCCCAGGGAACCTACGCACACGCCGGAAAGTCCGTCGATGCAAAGGCCCGCGGCGGCCGCGAGCTCCTGGTTGCGCCCGCCAAGGCCGTCGCCGCGCAGGTGTACGACGGTTTCGCCGCCCAGGATCAGCGCGCAGGGGGCCTGAAAGCAGGAGTTCCCCTCGCGTATTTCACGCGCCATGGAGGCGATCAGGCTGCCGGCCTCGCGCGCCTCGCAGGCCAGGGTCGTGGTGAGCACGTGAGGGGCGTAGCCCAGACGGCGGCAGGCCTCGGACGCCGCCGCGCAGAGCCTGCGAACGCTGCCGGTGATCACGCTGGCGACGTTTGACAGCTGCTTGGGCGTCTCGCCGCCAAGCGCGCGCCGCACGCCTTCGCTGAGCGGAATTTGATACCTGCGGACGATCGCCATGGCTTCGGCGCTGGTGGAGGCGTCCGGATAGGCGGGGCCGGAGGCGATGGCGTCAAGTGAGTCGCCCAGCACGTCGCTGAGCACGATGCTAAAGACGCGAGCGGGGGCGCAGCGCTGCGCGAAGCGTCCGCCCTTTACGCCGGACAGGTGCTTGCGCACGGTGTTGATCTGGCCGATATCCGCGCCGCAGGCGAGCAGCCTGCGCGTTATTTCCGCGAGGTCGTCGAGCGTGACGCCCTCGAGCGGGGATTCAAAGAGCGCGGACCCGCCGCCCGAGACGAGCAGCAGCACCACGTCCTGCGCGCCCGCCGCGTCGGCGAGCTCCAGGGCGCGCTGCCCGCCGCGCACGCTGTTTTCGTCCGGGACCGGGTGACCGGCCTCGAGAATTTCGAGCGGGCCGATGGGCCCCAGGCTGTGACCGTACTTGGTGACGACGAGGCCGCGCGCGACCTGCCCGCCCAGCAATTCATAGGCGGATGCGGCCATGCGCCACGCCGCCTTGCCGATGGCGACGAGCGTCACGGGTCCGTTCAGCGGGTGCGCGGCAAGCGCGTCGCGCACGGCGGCCTCGGGCAGCACGGCCTTTATGCTCTCGTCGAAAATTTGCCTCATTTCCTGCGCCATGGATGGACACATTTGCAATCCCTCGCTTCTTTCAATAGAGCTAGTCCCAATATAAGGGGTGGACGCTGCATTGTCAATCCTTTAGGCGACTGGAGACGGAAAAATCGCGCTATAAATGCATAAGCCCATAAGGTATGCGTGGAATGGAAAGATGAACGGATACAGGAACAAAAACAAGCGGCATCCTTGAATCGAGAAGGACGCCGCTTGATTTACAGCTTGGCGAAGCGTTACAGGTTTTCCACGGTGAGGTCGACAAAGCTTTCAAACGTCTGCCCGGCGGGCAGGATCAGGATGGAGGACTCGTCGATCAGGCCCTTGCCGTACAGGTTGATGAAGTCCGTGGCGCAGGTCTGATGCTCCAGGCAGAAGCCGGGCCGATCGTGCGGGGTAAAGACGACGAGGTTGCGGAAAGCGTCCCCGCCGCGCAGGGTGATGCGCTGCGGACGGGCGCCCTCGTATACGACCTGCGCGCACAGGTCCTGCGTCATGCCCCGGAAGACGTTGTCCAGGTAGAGGCTTTCGACGCTGTGCAGCCCGCTTGATATGTCCTTGTCCGAGCCGGATACGTCGGCGATGACGCCGCTGGGCAGCAGGTTTTCGTCCGTCTCGTACACGCGGTGCACGGGCGCGGTGAGGAAGGCCTTGGACGCGTCCCCGCGCTTGGAGAAGTAGGGGTGGATGGCAAATCCGAAGGGCATTTCCTCGCCGCCCAGGTTTTCGACCCGCACGCCCAGGTGCAGGCCGTCCGATCGCAGCGTGTAGGTCACCGTTAGCCGGCAGGGGAAGGGATACCCTTCAAACAGCGGGCTGCCCTCGTAGATGGAGATCGTGCCGACGGCTACGGCGCAGTCTCCCTTCGCCTCGCAGCGCACGTCCCAGGGCTCGGTCATCACCAGGCCATGGCGCTGCACCTCCGCGCCGCGCTTGACCTGATGAATTTCGCGGTCCTTCCAGGTGTAGCGCGCGTCTCTGATGCGGTTTGGTGTGGGGAACAGCAGCGGGATGCCATACTTGCTGCCGTACTCGCGGATGTCGGTGGGCTCCATGAGGATTTCGCCGCCGTCGTAGGTCCAGTGGTAGAGGTTGAAGCCCGCCTCGGGCAGCAGCTTGACGACGTGCCCGGCGCCTTCGAGCGTCCAGATGGGCAGATGGTGGGTGGGCTCGTAGCCCTGGGATACCGTGAACATGGCGATCACTCCTTTATGTTGTCCTTCGTTTCAGGCGGGACCTTGAGCAGCGCCTCCGCCTTTTGCAGCGCGCGCGGCACCATGCCGTCGCTTAGATACGACGCAAACAGGGCGAGGGCCTCCTCCCGCGCTTCGGGGAAGTTGAAAAAGGCCTCGATGTACTCCGTCAGGTAGAAAAAGTGCTGAGAGCAGGCGTAGAATGCGAACCGCTCCGGGCGCAGCGCATAGGGATAGCCGTGCTCCGGGAGGACGCGGTCGATCAGCTCGATTTGCTCGTCCGACCACATGTAAAACCACAGGTCGCGCTCCGGCGGGGCGAGCATCAGGCTGTCCCAGTCGATGATCGTCATTCGTCCTTCCCGCACGATGACGTTACCGCCCACGTCGCCGCTGGTGATGCAGAAAGCGTCCACGCTTCCCCGGCAGAGGGCGGCTGCGCGCCGGAGAAACGCGGCGGTATGCGCAAGCTCGTCCCGGCGGCCGCTGAGCAGGGCGAGCATCTGCGCGGCCTCGGGGATTTCGCTGCGGGCGAGACGCTCGGCCTCCCGCCGGAAGTCGCGCAGCGTGCCGCAGGAAAAGCGTTCCGTGCGAATCGGCGCGAGCTCCCCCACGTCGACGCGGTATTGGCGCGCGAGCAGGGCGAAGAGGGGCTCCAGCGGGTAGTCCTCCGTGTGCACGCCCTCGACGAACGCGAAGACCGCGAGCACGCCGTCCTCGAAGAGGTTGAAGGGATTCCCCTGCGCGTCCGGGATGGGTTCGCTGATGTGGGTGATGCCGCGCTCGCGCAGGTATTCGATCACGCGGAAGCTTTCCATGTAGTCGCTCATGTGCAGACGGTAGCAGACGACCTTGACGAAATAGGCCCGTCCGCCGCCTTCTGCGCGCCAGGTCTCGCCGTAAAACCCGCGCTCGCAGGGGCTCACGCGGCAGGCGGGCAGCGCGTAGCGCTCCGCGAGGAAGGCTTCAAGCCGGGCGATATAGGCGGCGTCGCGCTTCTTTTTGCTGAACATGCGGTTTCCTTTCAGGTGTGCGGCTTTATACGCCCGTGCCGTCAAAGGCAGGGATGAACGCCTTGTCCGCGGCGGCGATCTCCTGCGCGTACCCCTCCGTGAGCCCGATGGCGCGCATGTGCGAAAGCACGCGGGCGTACTCGCTCTTCTTCAGCCTGCGGTTCATGCCGGGGTACTTTGCCGCCTCGCCGCAGGGCGTGTACTGGCCCATCAGGCTGACCGGCGTGCCCTTCGGCAGGTTTTCCTCGATCCAGTTGAGCACGCGCATGGAGTGGCCGGTGAGCCCGGGCAGCACGAGATGGCGCACGAGCGTGCCGCGCGTCATCAGGCCGTCCCCATCGTAGACGGGCAGGCCCGTCTGGCGGCACATCTCCTTGAGGGCGTCCTTGCAGACCTCGGGATAGTCCTGCGCGTCCGAGTAGACGCGCGCGGCGTCCGCGTCGATGTACTTGAAGTCGGGCAGGTAGACGTCGACGATCCCCTCGAGCGAGCGGAGCGTCCGGACGGACTCGTACCCGCCGCAGTTGTACACGATGGGCAGGCGCGGCCGATAGAGGGAAAGGGCTTTTAAGATGGCGGGAACGAAGTGCGTGGGGTTGACGAGGTTGATGTTGTGCGCGCCCTGCGCCTCGAGCTCCCGGAAGATGTCGGCCAGGCGCTCGGGGGAAATGTCGGCGCCTTCGCCCCCGTGGCTGATTCCGTAGTTCTGGCAAAAGACGCAGCCCAGGTTGCAGCCGGAGAAGAAGACGGCGCCGCTGCCGCGCGTGCCGCTGATGCACGGCTCCTCCCACAGGTGCAGCGCCGCGCGGGCGACGCGGGGGGTGAGCGCCATGCGGCAGCGGCCCGCGCCGGACGTGTCCGTGCGCTCCGCGTGGCAGCGGCGGGGACAAATATCACAGATCATAGGTCGATAAACTCCTCAAAGCGGGGCAGGATGCCGATTCCGTCCGGGAAGTGCGCGGCAAACTGCGGAATGGCGTGGCTGGGGAAGGAGTTGCCCTCGATGAACACGGGGCCGGTCGGGGTGATGGCCACATCCCACGCGACAAAGCGCACCTGCGGCACGACGCGCGAGGCGTCCAGGCACATCTTGACCGCTTCCTTCCAATAAGGAATGGCGGTGCCGGGGATGCGCTTACCGGTCATGGGATGGAACTCGTAGGCTTCGCCCGACTTGTTCGCGCCCACGGCGCGGATGACGCCGGTGTCCAGATCGATCGGGGCGGCCATGCCGCCGCAGTCGACGTTGTCCATGACCTTGCCGTTGCCGATGCGGATGTAGGCGTAGACGACGCCCTGCTTCTTATCCCCCAGGAGCGTCGCGATGCGCAGGGTGTTGACGGAGGTGGGGCACAGCGCGGCGAGGTCCGGGTGCTGCACGACGCATTCCTCCACGATGCCGATGCCCGCGTCCTTGAGGCTCAGGTACAGCGCGTCGGGGCGCTGCAACTGCTCGGGCGTGACCTTGAGGATGCCCTGGCCGCTGGAGCCGTCCAGGGGCTTGCAGATGAGCGGGCCCTTGCCCTTGACGAACTCGCGGAACTGCTCCGGCGTCGCGTCGCGCAGGTTGAGCCAGGCGCGCTTCACCTGATCCGAGAAGAGCGTGTTGAACTCGTTCTTGTTGTCGAAGTAGTGCCAGAACTCCTTGTCGTTCATGCGCGCGACGATGCTGTTGGAGATGCCGCGCGTGATCTGCGTCCGACGCTGCGCGGGCGACAGGCGGTACATTTCCGCGATCTTGTAGTCGATGTAGCCCGCGTTGTAGCGGACGGCGCACTGCATCATGTCCGCGAGCAGCCACCAGGTCGGCTTGCCGGTCTTCTCGTGCAGCATGCGCGCGGTCTTCATCATCGCGCCGTAGTCCATGCGCGCCGCGCGCTTTACCATATAGCTGATTTTGCTCATGGCTTTCGCCCCTTCAATCCTTTTTCCGCATTTTCACCTTTATTGTATCCATTTGCAAAGATACTGTCAAACAAAACGAGAATTGGCAGAAAAAAGAAGGACCCGATGAGGGCTGCCGCGTCCGGACAACAGAACGGGGACGCCGCCGCGATGCTGCGTCCCCGTTTTAGAAGCGAATTTGTGCCTGTCAGATCAGTCCTTTAAGACGCCCGCGCCCACGTACTTGCTGCTGCAATAGCCCCAGTAGCCGTCGTATTTCACGGGCAGCCAGTCGCTGCTCAGCGGGATGTATTGCAGGCGGGCGTGGTGCGGAATGGACGCGGCCACTTCGTACTCGGCGCCCGGCCCTTCGCGCAGGTTCAGGTGACCGCTCACCGTGTTGGCATAGCCGTCGACGAGAAGGCGTTCGTCGAACCCGTCCGGAAGCACCCTGCTGAGGAATTTTTTCATGATGTAGCCGGAGCAGGGGGCATGTACCCGGTCCCATTCCGGATTGCAGGGATCGACGGACACCGGTGTGCCGCGCTCCAGGCGCTGCAGGATCACGGCATCCGTGCTCGGCTCCTTGCGCACGTTGACCGTCTGGTTGATGGGGGTGTTGACGTACTTGGTGGTCATCTTTTCTTCCTTCTTTCTTTTGTGTCGGGCGGGGGAGCCGCGATTACACCCCTCCTCCCAGGGACTACGCTCGCGCAGCACGTGCTTGCGTCCGATGGAAGCATCCTATTTGAAATCGCGTCCTTTGTGCTTTTATTGTAACACGCTTTTGAGACATGTCAATCGTGAATAAGAAACGGATACATAAATTGTACATCTGTTTCATACATTCCTGTATCGTCTCAGTTTAACAAAAGTTGAACTTCGCCGGTTATGCTGATGACGCCGCGATAGACGCGCCGCCTCCGCCGCTTCCGTTTTATGGACTGCCGGACAAAGCTTGCATATGCGTATAAAAATGTGTATAATAAGATGCTAGGCTATCATCATTCTGCCGCATCCGCGGCTTTCATGGGAGAGACGGCATGTCCACGATGGAGAAAATGCTCATTACGGGTGGGCAGCGGCTGGAAGGCGTCGTCAGCGTCAGCGGCGGCAAGAATACCGCGGTGGCGATTATTCCTGCTGCGCTTTTGTCCGATGAGCCCTGCGTGATCGAAAATCTGCCGGACATCAACGACGTGCACGTGCTCATCCAGATGCTCACGGAGCTGGGCGCGGCGGTCGAGTTTGAGAACGGCGTCATGCGCGTGGACCCGCGCGGCGTAACCCGCTGGCAGGTGCCCCAGCGCCTGTCGCACCGCATGCGCGCGTCCTCCTACCTGCTCGGCGCGCTGCTGGGGCGCTTCGGCCAGGCGGAGGTTCCCCTGCCCGGCGGGTGCGACATCGGCCCCCGCCCTGTGGACCAGCACATCAAGGCCATGCGCGCGCTGGGCGCGCAGGTGGAGGAGCGCTTCGGCGTCATCCACGCCAAGGCGCCGGAGGGCATGGTCGGCGGCGACGTCTTCCTGGACATCGTCACCGTCGGCGGCACGATCAACGCGATGCTCGCCGCCTGCCGCGCGCGGGGCAACACGATCATCTACAACGCGGCGAAGGAGCCGCACGTCGTGGACCTGGCCAACTTCCTCAACAGCATGGGCGCGCGCATCAAGGGCGCGGGCACGGACATCATCCGCGTGCGCGGGCAGGAACGCCTGCACGGCTCCTCCTACGCGGTGATTCCGGATCAGATCGAGACGGGAACGCTCATGATCGCCGCAGCGGCCAGCCACGGGGACGTGACGATCACGGGCTGTATCCCGACCCATATGGAGGCGCTGTCCGCCAAGCTGCTGGAGATGGGCGCCAAGGTGGACGAGAAGGACGACGCCATCCGCGTGCGCTCCATCGGCGCGCACCGCGCGGTGAACATCAAGACGCAGGTGTATCCGGGCTTCCCGACCGACCTGCAGCAGCCCATGACCGCGCTGCTGACCACCGCCAAGGGCACCAGCCTGGTGACGGAAAACATCTACGAGCAGCGCTATAAGCACCTGGCGGAGATGCAGCGCATGGGGGCGCACGTGCGCGTCATGGACCGCGTGGCGATCATCGAAGGGGTGGCGGGGCTCTCCGCCGCGCCGGTGTACGCCAGCGACCTTCGCGCGGGCGCGGCGCTCGTCATCGCCGGGCTCATGGCCGAGGGCGTGACCGAGATCGGCAACACGCACTTCATCGACCGGGGCTACGAGCACCTGGAAACGAAGCTTTCCTTCTTGGGCGCGAAGATCACCCGCGCGCAGATGGAGATCTGACGGATACCGCCGCGTGGCGCACGGCCAGAGGCCGGCGCCATGCGGTTTTTGATTGCGGCGGTGCGGCTGCCGGGAGCAGATGAGAAACAGATGAGAATTGCATGAGGATTTGCAAGGCGCGCAGGAACGCGGGTTTTGAGCGGTGAATACTGCTCATCAAGACCTTCAATATGATGAATAAGGGGGATTCGGCCATGATACGACCGATCATCTATACCCTCGTAGGGATTCCGCTGCTCGTTTACGCCTGCTACTTCGTAGCGCTGGGCATGTTCTCCTTCAAAAAGAAGGGCCGCATTCCGTATGCGCCCGCGCAAAAACGCCTGGCCGTGGTGCTGCCCGCGCGCAACGAGGAGGCGGTCATCGGCCAGCTCGTGGAGACGCTGCGCGCGCAGAACTATCCGAGCGAGCTGTTCGACGTGTTTGTCGCGCCCAATCACTGCACCGACCGCACGGCGGAGATCGCGGCCGAGCGCGGCGCGAAGGTGCTTTCGATCAGCGACGAGGTGAAGAGCAAGGGCGACGTGCTGCGCGAGGTCTTCGCGCAGCTCACGCAGGACGATACCTACGACGCGTTCGTCGTGTTCGACTCGGACAACCTCGCGTGCCCGGACTTTTTGCAGCGCATGAACGACGCGATGTGCGCGGGCTACGAGGTCGTGCAGGGCAATCGGGACAGCAAGAACCCGGGCGACACCTGGATCAGCGGCGATACGTCGATCTATTATTGGCTGCTCAACACGTTCGTGCACAAGGCGCGCATGAACATCGACTCCTCGGCCGTGCTCAACGGCACGGGCCTGCTCATCAGCCGCAAGGCGCTTAGAATCGTCGGCTACGACGTGAAGTCGCTGACAGAAGACATCGAGTTTTCCACGATGTGCGCGATCAAGGGCGTGCGCATCGCCTATGCGGAGGAGGCCGTCTTTTACGACGAACAGCCCCTGGGCCTGTGGGATTCGCTCAAGCAGCGCAAGCGCTGGTCCGTGGGCTGCTACGAGTGCCTGCGCTATTACTGGAAGGACCTCGTCTCCGGCATCGTAGGGCGCAAGAGCCTCGCGTGCTCCGACATGCTGATGATGATCAGCGCGCCCCTTATGCAGGTGCTGCTCATGGTGGTTTCCGTGCTGATGGGCATCGACATCGCGATCGGCCTGTATCCCGGCGTGGTATCCGGCGTGTTCCTGATCGCCTTCAGCCTCATCTCCGGGCTGCTTTCCTACCTGCTTCAGGTGTGCATGGCGATTTGGGGCATCGCGCTGAGCAAGAAGAACGTGCGCATGTACCTGCTCGCGGCGGTGACGTTCCCGATCTTCATCATGACCTGGATCCCGGTCAATCTCGTCACGCTGCTGCATCCTAAGGCCAAGTGGGACCCGATCAAGCACAGCCGAGTGGTCAACGTACAGAGCGTCGTGGGAGGCGCAAAGGATGAACTCTAAGATTTTACGCCGCGTTCTGATCTGGGGAACCGTCGTCGTGCTCGTCCTCGTCGCCGGGGTGGCGATCTACCGTTCCGGCGTCATGGAGCACTTCGGCTCCGTGGAGGAGCTGCGCGAGTGGATCGCGGGCTTTGGCGCGGCGGCGGGCGTGGTATACTTCGTGCTGCAGCTGATGACCGTCATCATCGCGCCGATCCCGAGCAACGTATCCACCGCCGCGGGGGCGCTGGCCCTGGGCTTCTGGCCCGGCTTCCTGCTGGGGGCCTCCGCGGTCGTCGTGGGCTCGCTGATCGTCTTTACCCTGGCCAAGCGGCTGGGCGAACCGTTCGTGCAAAGATTTGTGGATCAGAAGACGCTCAAAAAGTACATGCCCGTCATCGAAAAAAAGCGCGACGCGTTCATGTTCCTGGCCCTGCTGCTGCCCTTCTTTCCGGACGACCTGCTGTGCATTCTGGCGGGCCTTTCCGGCATGGGCACGCTGCGCTTCTTCGTCATCGCGCTCGTCACGCGGCCCTGGGGGCTGGTGGTGGCGTCCGCCGTGGGCAGCGGGGCGATCACCATGCCCCTGTGGGGCTGGGCGCTGATCGTGCTGGGCGCGGCCGCGCTGATGATCTTCGGCCTGAAATATGGGGACGTATTAGAAGAGCGGATCATGCATAAACTGATGAGGGAGAAAAAGTAAATTGCTCCAAGCGGCTGGGGCCGCGCAGGCTTGCATGAAAAGGGGATTCATGGTATAATCATAAAACACCCTTTCATGAGGACTGCCGCAGCCGCTTTCCCGCCCCCGCGGGAAAGCTCAATGTAGGAGGCAATATGCAAAACCCCTTTATCACGCTGGGCGTGCCGGAAACGGCGACCGAGCAGCAGGTACACCTCGCGTACCGCCGCCTGGTCAAGGAATGCCATCCCGACATTCAGCCCGGCGAGGCCGAGAAGGAGAGCGCGCAGGCGCGCCTGATCGCTCTGAATCTCGCCTATGAAGAGGCGCTTCGCCGCACGAGCGTGAAGGCGAGCGCCGCGCATGCGCCGTCCCCGCGGATTTATTCGCTCGTCGATACGAACCGGCTGGCCGCGCGTCTGCTCACGCAGAAGATGTTCGATTCCGCGCTTCGCGTGCTCGATCGCTGCGGCGAGGCGGACGAGACGTGGCATTTCCTGCGCGGTCAGGCGCTGGTCGGGCTCGGCCGGCCGCAGGAGGCGCACGATTCCTTCCGTCAGGCGGTGCGCATGAGCCCGGACAACAACGAATACCGCCGCGCCGCGCTTTCCGCCTTTACGGCGGCCAAAAAGCAGCAGCGCCCCTTGGGGCGCGTCGGCGCGTGGGCCAAGAACGTGCTGCACAAGTAAAGAGGCTTAGGGCCTCTTTTTTCATGCCGCGGCCGCGCGGGATAAAGGCCGCCCGCTTGGCCCGGGGAGCGGGCATCGCATGCCTGCCGCGAACAGGAACGCATCGCAAAAGGGGGCGTCAGCCTTTCGATTTCCGCAGAGAAGTGCGGAATTACGATATAAGAGCCTTTTTTTGCGGTGGGATGCAGGAAAGCGCCCGCCTTCTGCGTCTAAATGGCGAGGGGGAATGGGAAATGTACCCAAAAGAGGAAAAAGACGCCTTCATAGAGGCGCTGTATACCCGCTTTTACGGGACGCTGCGCTGTCTGTGCATGCGCTACGTCGGATACGATCCCCGCTATCTGGATGCTGTGGAGGACTGTGTGCAGGAGGCTTTTTTGACGGCCTATCAGCATTATGAGGAGCTGATCGCGCATCCGAACGTGGGCGGATGGCTGACGCGCACCTGTATGTTTCGCATGGGGACGATCATTCGGGGGCGAAAGCGCGACGCGATGCGCACGCGAAATCTGGACGATGTCACCTGCGCGGACCCGCGGGACGGCGTGGCCGAATGGGTGGATCGGGCCGGTGCGGCGGTCGCGGCCAGGTCGCTGCTGACCGCGCTTTCCGAGACGGACCGCGCGCTGGCGCAGGAACGATACGTGCAGGGCCGCTCGATGGCCGAAATCGCCAAGGCGCGCGGAATCAGCGAGTCCGGCGCAAAGGTCGCCCTCTTTCGCGTGCGCCGGCGCGCGCGGTCGTTTGCGGAAAAGCACCCGGAAATCTTTACGATGTGTGTAACCTTTTTGGCGCTTTTACTCTTATAGGATAGATGGCACCCGGCAGGCTGCCGGGGGTACAGGGCGAAAGGAGGTGAGTCCCGTGCAAGACGATTCCAGAGAGATGGAGGCGAAGCTGCTGCGTGCGCTGCTGCTGCCGCCCGACCCTGCGGAGGAGCCTACGGAAGCGGAGCTGGAAGAGGCGCTCGACTTTGAACTGCAAAAGGACGAGAAGGAGATGGACGTGGAGCTCATCGACTTTTGCGCGCGGCGGCTTTGCGAGATGCACGGCCTAAAGGCGGGGGAGGAGCTCCCCCCGCGGAGGCGTCCGAGTCGAAAGGCGCCGGCCGGCCGGCGCGGGACCATGCTGCGCTGGGGATGGCGTCTGGCTGTGGCCGCCGCGGCGCTGGTCGTGCTGGTGGTGGTGGCGGAGGGGACCGCGCGCAGGAGCGCGCTGAAGAGCTACAGCTCTGAGGATGGAGAGCAGCACGTCGTGAACTATTACGGCCACACTCAGGGCCTCGTGAGCGGAGCGGACGCGGACCCGGCCGTCCGGGAGGAGGGCGTCGAACGCCAGAGCCTGAACGTGCAGAGCATAGAGGAGGCGGAAAACTTCCTCGGCTACGCGATTCCGTGGCCCAGCTATCTGCCGGATGGCCTCACGAGCGTACTGTTTGAAGCCGGTGCCTACTGGATTCGGGATGACGTGTCCGCCCTCTATTCGGACGGCGGCGACAGGCGGGTCAGCATAAGCATGGACCGAATGTATTCGGTGGGCGTCTCCAGCACATCCTATGAAGAGAACGGCCCCGGGCGCACGATCCGGCTTGATAACGGCCAGGAGGTTTACCTCTCCATGAACGTCGACCGATATTGGGGGCTCATCACGGACGGTAAGACGAAATACTATATCTCCGTAAAGGGGTACGACGAGGAAACGCTGATTCGGATCTTCAACTCGATCGAGTAACCCCGCCGGTGAGAAAATGGGAACCTCACAGGACGGCGCAAAAGCCCTCTTATAGACAAAAGCAGGATGCGTAGACCGCGCGGTCTTCGCATCCTACTTTTTGTGAAGGGGGGAGTCCTTCGCGTGCTCCAGTCCCGTTTACACGTTGAAACGGAACAGCGTGATGTCGCCGTCCTGCATGACGTAATCCTTGCCCTCGGAGCGCACGAGGCCCTTTTCCTTGCAGGCGTTCATGCTGCCCAGCTCCATCAGGGTATCGTAGGGCACGATCTCCGCGCGGATGAAGCCGCGCTCGAAGTCGGTGTGGATCTTGCCCGCGGCCTGCGGCGCCTTGGTGCCGCGCTTAATCGTCCAGGCGCGGCATTCGTCCGCGCCCGCGGTGAGGAAGGAGATGAGCCCCAGCAGGTCATAGCATTCCGCGACGAGCCGGTCCAGGCCCGACTTGCCGATGCCCAGCTCTTCCAGGAAGGCCTGCTTTTCCTCCTCGTCCATCTGCGCGATCTCTTCCTCGATCTGCGCGGAAATAACGAGCACCTTCGCGCCCTCTTCCTTCGCGATGCGCTTTACCTCCGGGATGCCGGGCAGGCTGTCCTCGTCCTGCCCGAGCTCGTCCTCCGCGATGTTGGCGGCGTAGATGACGGGCTTGGTGGTGAGCAGGAACCAGTCGCGCGCGATCTCCCGCTGCGCCTCGGTCATTTCGCAGGTGCGCGCGGGTTTCAGGTCGTCCAGATGGCCCAGCAGCTTCTGGCCCAGCTCCGCCTCCTCGGCGTAGCGCTTTTCGCCGGACTTGACCATCTTCTGCGCGCGCTCAAAGCGCTTTTGCACCGTTTCGCGGTCGGCGGCGATCAGCTCCAGGTTGATCGTCTCGATGTCGCGGGCGGGGTTTACGCTGCCGTCGACGTGGATGATGTTCTCGTCCTCAAAGCAGCGCACCACGTGCACGATGGCGTCGCACTCGCGGATGTGCGAAAGGAATTTATTGCCCAGCCCTTCGCCGCGGCTCGCGCCCTTGACGAGCCCCGCGATGTCCACGAATTCGATGACGGCGGGCGTCACCTTCTTGGGGCTGTACAGGGCGGCCAGGCGGCTTAGCCGGTCGTCCGGCACGGCGACGATGCCCGTGTTCGGCTCGATCGTGCAGAAGGGATAGTTGGCGGCCTCCGCGCCCGCCTTGGTGATCGCATTGAAAAGCGTGCTCTTGCCCACGTTGGGCAGGCCCACGACGCCGAGTTTCATGTTCCATTCCTCCAAACGTTGTCGCGGCGCAGCCGCGCCGCCTGAACCTTATCTATTATAAAGGCTCCAGGTGCGATTTGCAAGGCGGAGGGAAAAAACCTAGGCGTGCGCAGGGCATGCCGCGCAGCTTTAAAGCGGCGTCGCGGAGAGAAGCACGTCCAGGCAGGTTCCCATTGCGTCGTCCGTCTGGGCGAAGGGTAGGAACATGTACAGGCCGTTCGCGCGCGGCATCACGAACTGCGTGGTACCCGAATCGGCATCCTCCACGATCAGCCAGTCGAGGTCGTTGCATGAAAAGGCGTCCATCGTGCCGTACAGGTCGGTAAGCGTCGAGACGGCCTCTTCATAGGTGAGCTCGGTTTCCGTGGGTACCAGCAAAATGCGCAGGGCGGCCGAGCTGTCGGCGGAGGCGTAGACGTAACGGGTTGCATCCTCCTGCTCCTGAGCGCTCCAATCGGTCGGGATGAGCAGCTTAAAACCGCCCTCCTCGAAGGATACGTCATAACCTTCGTAGGCGGGGTCGTCGGCGAATGCACCGGCGCAGGCGAAGACAAGCAGCAGGCAGGTCAAAAGCGCGGTTGCTTTTTTCATAGAGAGATTCTCCTTCTCAGCGATCGGTCGGGCGGTTTCTGGATGCTATCTAAAGGGAGCCGCGCGAGGACGCGCAGATCCCGAAAATCATCGCACCGCGATTGAAGCCCGATCACCGGCTCTGGCGTAGGCGCGTAAAGAGCGCGGGCAGGCTCTTGCGCGAAAAACGGATGGCGCGCGCCGCGAGAAGACAAAGGGGCGCGCAGCCGCTGGAAAGCAGCGCGGAAAGCAGCCGGGCGGCCCGGCCCGACGGCGCGGCGTGCGGGAGCACGCGCCTGCACAGCGGACTGGAAAGCGTTTCCCGATAAAACGCCCTTCGTGCAGCCGCGTTCATCCCGGCGCGCGGATCGAAGGAGCGCTCGAGCGCGGAAAAGAAGTACCGGCTGTAGACGCCGCCCAGCACGCCCAGCACGCGCGCGTCCGTCATGCCCCAGCCGTCGTACAGGGAGAGCAGTCGGGCGACGCGCTCGCTGTTTTGCTCAAAGAAGTCGGGGACAAACCGGCTGGTAATGCTGCCGCCCGCCTGACGGTGGCAATAGTGCAGCGCGGGATAGCTGAGGGTGTTCATCGTCTCCCAGCAGGCGCACTGGTCGAGGTTGAAGAAGATGTCCTCCGTCACCAGCCGGGGCTCAAAGCGCGCGCCGCTTTCCCTTACCGTGCGCAGGCGGTAGAGCTTGTTGGGCGTGTAGCCCAGCAGTGTGATCGCTTCCAGCTCGATGAGCTGGCGGCGGACGGCCTCCCTGCCCTCGAAGCGGCCGTCCTGCGGGCAGTAGGGCGTCTGCTGGTAAAGCCGGCCCGCGGCGTCGTAATAGTCGTCCGACACGCCCCAGACGGTGACGTCCGCCTCCGGCAGGGCGCATACGCGAGAGAGCAGGTCGCGCTCCATGTCGTCGTCCGCGTCCATGAACATCAGGTATTCGCCGCGCGATTGCGCCATGCCCGCGTTGCGCGCGGCGGACGCGCCGCCGTTTTTTGCAAGGTGCAGCGCGCGCACCCGGCCGTCGGCCGCCGCGAGCGCGTCGATCAGGGCGGGGCTGTCGTCGGTGCAGCCGTCGTCCACGAGCAACAGCTCCAAGTCGCGAAACGTCTGGCCCAGCACGCTGTCCGCCGCGGCGCGCAGCGTCTGCGCCGCGTTGTAGACCGGCATGACCACGCTGATCTTTGGCGTCTTTTCCATGGCGTCACCGTCCTGCCTTGAGCCGGGCGAACGTCTTCACGCTGCGCCGCTTGACGAAGTCGATAAAGCGCCCTTCCAGCAGGCAAAGCCCGGCGAGGCGTGCCCGGACGGGCAGCAGCATCAGCTTCATGTAAAAGCTGCGTGGCCGGGCGACGGACAGCGCGGCCTTCACGCGCGGGCTTTTAAGCATGCGCGCGATCTCTTTGCGCTGCTCGCGGCCTGAAAGCGTGCAGGCGGGCGAGGAGACGTTCTCGATGCAGCCGACGACGCGCTCGATGTAGCGGCGCTGCACCATTTCTTCGCTGGCGGGGTCGTGCACGCCCCAGTGGTCGTACAGTTCCAGCATCCAGCCGTGTTCCTCCTCGCGCTTTTCGTACATGTCGGCGCGGTATCGGGCCGTCTCGCTCTCCTGACGGGCGCGCAGAAAGTGGTAATAGGGCGTATCCAGCACGCCGACCCGCTCCACGTCGCGGACCACGGCGAGCACGAAGGGGAAGTCGTCCCAGAACGTCTCGGGGAAGAGGATGCCGTGTTCGCGCAGGTAATCGGCGCGGAACAGCTTGTTCCACGGCGGATAGAGCAGGTTCGTGTCGAACAGGCGGTAGGCGTTCTCGCGAAACGCCCGCTGGCCTTCAAAGACCTCGCCGGGCTGACGGTGAACTTCGCGCACAAAGCGCTCCCCGTCATAGTAGGTGTCGATAAAAAAGGCCGCGACGACGAGCTGTAAGTCGTGCCGCTGTGCGAAATCGACCATTTCCGCGAGCATCGTGGGCTCCGCCCAGTCGTCCGCGTCCATAAAGTAGAGGTATTTGCCCGCGGCCTTTTCGATGGCGCGGTTTCGGGCCGCGGGCGCGCCGGCGTTTTGCTGATGGAAGACCGTGATGCGCGCGTCTTCCCCGGCAAGCCGGTCGAGGATCGCGCCGCTCTGGTCGGGCGAGCCGTCGTCCACCGCGAGCAGCTCAAAATCCGTAAAGGTCTGAGACAGAACGCTCCTCACCGCGCGCTCGACGAAGCGTTCCACCCTGTACACCGGCATGATGACACTGACGGTCGGCATCTGTATATCCCCTTTCGGGCTACGTGATACGTCTATTATACAATCCGCGCGGGCGGGCGTCAAACGCTTGGGTGCGCATCTTGCGGCCCTGTGGTATAATGCGAAATGAAAACCGGGCGGCGGCAGGCAAAAGCGCTCACGTCCCCTCATCTCAACGCGAAAGGACGCATGTTATGGACATCAACGCCATGCTCGTAAAGGAATTTTCCCTGCGCAGGGAGCAGGTTGAAAACACGATACGCCTCATCGACGAGGGCAACACGATCCCCTTTATCGCCCGCTACCGCAAGGAGGCGACGGGCTCCCTGGACGATCAGGTGCTGCGCGAGCTGTCGGAGCGGCTCGAATACCTGCGCGGGCTGCAAAAGAAGCGCGAGGACATCGAAAAGACGCTGACCGAGCTGGGCGCGCTGACGGAGGAGCTTTCCGGCAAGCTGTCGGCCGCGCAGACGCTCGCGGAGCTGGAGGACCTCTACCGTCCCTACCGCCCCAAGCGCCGCACGCGCGCGACCGTCGCCCGCGAGCGCGGGCTGGAGCCGCTGGCAAACGCCCTGCTCTTGCAGGCGCCAAGGTCCGCCGCGCCCGAGGAGCTGGCCGCGCCCTATGCGAACCCCGAGGGCGAGGTGCCGGACGCGCAGGCCGCTCTTTCGGGCGCGCGGGACATCCTCGCGGAGCGCATGGCCGACGACGCGGACGTGCGCGGCCAGCTTCGCGGCCTGGCGTTTCGCGGCGGTATCGTGAAGACGAAGAACGCGAAGGACGAGGACAGCGTGTACGCCATGTACTACGACTTCAGCGAGCCCGTCGCGCGCATTCCGGGCCACCGCATTCTGGCGATCAACCGGGGCGAGCGGGAGGAGTACCTGCGCGTGTCCGTGCTCGTGGACGACCGGGCGGCGAACGCGATTCTGGAGCGCGCGTTCGTCCGCACCGGCAGCGCGACGACGGAGCAGGTGCGCATGGCCTGCGGGGACGCGTGGGAACGGCTCATTCAGCCCTCGCTGGAGCGCGAGGTGCGCGCCGAGCTCACCGAGCGCGCCAGCACGGACGCGGTGCGCGTGTTTGCCAAGAACCTGCATCAGCTGCTCATGCAGCCGCCCGTCAAGGGGCGGGTGACGCTGGGCGTGGACCCGGGCTTTCGCACGGGCTGCAAGCTGGCGGTCGTGGACGAGACGGGCAAGGTGCTCGAAACGGGCGTGGGGTACTTCACGATTCCGGGGCAGACGGAGCGGCGCGAGCAGGCGAAGAAGCTCGTGAAGGCGATGATCGCCCGCCACGGCGTCACAGCGGTCGCCATCGGCAACGGCACGGCCTCGCGCGAATCGGAGCAGTTCATCGCGGAGGTGCTAAAGGAGATCGGCGGGGGCGTCTCCTACATGATCGTGAGCGAGGCGGGGGCGTCCGTCTACTCGGCCTCCAAGCTGGCGGCGGAGGAATTTCCGCAGTACGACGTCTCGCTTAGAAGCGCCGTCTCCATCGCCCGGCGCATGCAGGACCCGCTGGCGGAGCTGGTCAAGATCGACCCGAAGGCCATCGGCGTGGGCCAGTACCAGCACGATCTCAAAGAAGCGCAGTTAAGCGAGGCGCTTTCAGGCGTGGTCGAGGGCTGCGTCAACGCGGTCGGCGTGGAGGTCTCCACCGCCTCCGCGCAGCTTCTTTCGCACGTGGCGGGCATCGGCCCGGCGCTGGCGAAGAATATCGTCGCCTATCGGGAGGAAAACGGCATCACCTCGCGCGCGCAGCTCAAAAAGGTGCCCAAGCTGGGGCCGCGCGCGTTCGAGCAGTGCGCGGGCTTCCTGCGCGTCGCGGGCAGCCGCAACGTGCTGGACGAGACGGCGGTACACCCCGAGTCCTACGACGCGGCCAAAGCGCTTCTGTCGCATTTGGGGTTCGAGCTGGGCGACGTGCGCGGGGGCGGATTGGGCGATCTTTCAGCGCGCGTGCAGGAGGCGGGTATCGAAAATCTGTCCAAAGCGCTGGGCATCGGCGTGCCCACGCTGTCGGACATCGTAAAGGAACTGCAAAAGCCCGGCCGCGACCCGCGCGACGAGCTGCCGCCGCCGCTGCTGCGCACGGACGTGCTGGAGATCAAGGATCTCGCGCCCGGCATGGAGCTGATGGGCACGGTGCGCAACGTGATCGACTTCGGGGCGTTCGTGGACATCGGCGTACATCAGGACGGGCTGGTGCACGTCTCCAGGCTGACCCACCGGTTTGTGAAGCACCCCTCCGAGGTGGTCAAGGTGGGGGACGTGGTGAAGGTCTGGGTTGTGGACGTGGACGAAAAGAAGAAGCGCATCGGCCTTACGATGCTGCCGCCCAAGGCGCCCGCGGCAAAGCCGGAGACGAGTTCACAATTTGGACACAACAATTGAAAAATTTGTTCAAAACCGCATCATGATTTCGCCCAAAACCTCCGATATACTAAGCACGTAATCAAGAGGGGCCCGCAAAGAGGAAGGACTCGGAGGGTTACGGGAAAAAATAAGGATGGAAAGGAAGTTGTTACGTATGAAAAACACGCGTAAGTCTGTGATGATCATAGCGGTCATGACCGCACTGCTGCTGGCACTGGTGACGGCGTTCGGCGCGATGGCTGAGGAGGCGCAAAACGTCGAGGCGGCCAAGCACTTCAGCCTGGAGGCCGCCACGGCGGAACAGGATTCCCTGTCGGTGAAGGAAATCGTCAAGAAGTGCCAGAGCTCCATCGTGGCGATCACGACGGAGACCACCCAGACCGTGAACAACGGTTACAGCTACGGCTATAACCCCTTCAGCTACGGCTACAGCCCCTATGGCTACGGCTACAACGCGCCGCGCCAGCAGGAGTACAAGGTGACGGGCGCGGCCTCCGGCATCATCATCAGCGAGGACGGCTACATCGTGACCAACGCGCATGTCGTGGAAGGCGCGGACCACGTGACGGTCGCGCTCAACGACGGCACCGAGTACGAAGCCAAGGTGCTCGGCTACGCCAAGGACAACGACATCGCGGTCTGCAAGATCGACGCGACCGGCCTGAACGCCGCGACGTTCGGCGACTCCGACACCGTCGAGGTCGGCGAGCTGGCGGTCGTCATCGGCAACCCGCTGGGCCAGGTCAACGGCGCGGTGACCGCGGGCATCATCTCCGCCCTGAACTATCCGTATCAGGACGACGAGCATTCGATCAACGCCATGCAGACGGACGCCGCGATCAACCAGGGCAACTCCGGCGGCGCGCTGTTCAACTCCTACGGCGAGGTCATCGGCGTGGTGTTCGCCAAGACCGGCGGCTCGCTGGTGGACGGCATCGGCTACGCGATCCCAGTCAACGACGTGAAGACCATCATCGAAGAGATCGTGAAGGACCCGGACGCCACGAGCGTCAAGACCGGCAAGAGCAACGTGATGCTGGGCGTGACGATCAGCGACATCACGGAGAAGATCTCGAACCAGTACGATATTCCCGTGGGCGCTTATGTTGAGAGCGTCGAAAAATACAGCGCGGCCGAGCGCGCCGGACTGGAGCACGGCGACGTGATTCTCGAGTTCGCCGGCAAGACGGTTTCCAATAAGGAAGACGTGACGACCATCAAGAACGAGCAGACCCCCGGCGAGGACGTCGAGATGAAGATCTGGCGCAACGGCGACGAAATGACGCTGACCGTCCGCATCCCCAAGGCCAACGACGTGACCACCGAGGTCTCCAAGAACTAAGACAGACAGCGAACCTTCAATGTGTTCTTCTCCTTCAAGCGAAAGGGGCTTCCCAGACGGGAAGCCCCTTTCGCTTGAAGCGCTTTACCCTTTGATGAAAAGGTAAGAACGCTTGGAAAAATACAGATAGTTCACCAGCAGGAAACCGAGCATCGTGACGGTGCCGATCCAGTTGAAGGGAATATGGACACCTGTGATGGTGGTTATACCGTTAGAGAGGATGAAGTCAAGCCCAATCTGCAAAAGTATATATATGTAGTAGAGCGTCGGACCATTGGCGCAAAAACGGGCGAGGCGAAAGCGCGTATAGACGGCAAAAACCGCGAGCCCCAGGGTAAGCAGGGCACAGACGGTGCTGAACGTCTTAAGGCCGGGGTAATACTCAAAGATGTATGGCGCGACGTCGGCGCGGCCGTAATAAGCGCCCGTCATCAGGTTAAAAGCCTGTGTCAAGCACATGAAGGCGCTGCAGAACAACTGAAAGTAAATGATAAACTTGAACCACGCCAGGGGGACGTCCGACGCTCTGACGCACTCGCGAGAAGCGTCGGATGCGGCCTGTGTGTCCGGACCAGCCTCGCTTTGCGCAATCTCCTTCTCGGACGATAGCGGTGGGGAAGGCGCCGTCTCGGACGATGTGGAGGAAGCGGCGGAACCGCCGCAGAAGCTGCAAAAGCGCGAGTCGTCCTGAATGGTTTTTCCGCAGTTTGGACAGAGCATGACACAACCTCCTTTGTGTTAAACAAATAAAAATCGTAAGAAAATCTAAGCAAATTTTAACACGCGGTTTAATGATACAGCCATAGGCGACCATAGCGTCCGGCGTGGACGAAGCTGTATTTGCTTATCTATCTTTCTCCATAACAAAATTAGTTAGAAAAATTCCCTGCCTTTCTACCTCTTGTTTTTTTATGGCTCTATATCCTCGTTTTTCAAAAAATGGTTTTGCTGTAATGGAAGCGTGAGTTGTAATTTTTCCCTCAACTGCTTGTTCCAGTTGGTTACAAATAGCCGTTGCAATCCCTTTTCCTTGATAACCTGCATGAACAAACAAGCGGTCAAGATAACCGTCTTTATCTATATCTCCGAAGCCTACAATAATTTCATTATCAACAGCAACTATACTATAATGCTCTTGAAGTGAATAGTTCCATTTTTCTAAATCTACTTGTCCTGTTGCCCATACATCGAGTTGTTCTTTTGTGTAATCCTTTGCATTAATCATGTGAATAGTATTATAAAATAGCTCCGTCACTTCTTTGCAATCTGAAGATTGATACCTTCTTAGCTCCATTTTTCTATTCCTCCAACTTCTAATTTGTCAAATATACCTTATCCGCCTAAGACGTACAACCCATAATTTTTTCATTTTAATATGACCGCATGGAAATGTCAAACAGCTCATTTTGTTTCATTACTTCATGTTGCCGCTCATAACTCGGTTTGTTCACTTGGGCACCATTCGGGCACCATTTTACCTTTGGCAGGACGGTTTCTCACATGGCAGAAATGCTGATTTTTCGGCCTTCCCAGCTGGAAAAGAATTTTATAGTCACCCAATATTTACTATTCTTTATAGTGGCCAACGCGGCGCAGGTTTGACGAGAAAGCGCCCTTCCGAATGTGGTTGACAAGGAAAGTAATTTGCATTACCATGAGAATAGGGAAAGTTTATTTCTCGATGCAAACGGTTTCCTGCGAGACGAAAGTGAGGGATTTGCATGAAGTATAACATCATCACCGTCGGCCGCGAGCATGGCTCGGGCGGAAGGATCATCGCAAAGAAGCTCTCCGAGCTGCTCGACGTTCCCTTCTACGACAAGGAACTCATCGCGCTGGCCGCGGAGGAAAGCGGCCTTTCGGAGCAGTGCGTGGAGGAGGCGGAGCAGAAGCACACCTCCGGTCTTCTCTACAGCTTCTACTACGACAGCCGCAACCTGCCCATCGGCGACCGGGTGTTCCTGGCGCAGGCGGAGGTCATCCGCCGCGTCGCGAAGGAAGGCCCCTGCGTCATCGTGGGCCGCTGCGCGGACTATGTGCTGCAAAGCCGCGAGGACTGCCTCAACGCCTTCGTGTACGCGCCGATGGAAGAGCGCATCCGCCGCCTGACGGAGGACTACAAATCCGAGCACAAGGACCCGCGCGCCTACCTTGCGCGCTACGACAAGCGCCGCGCGGCGTACTACGAGTTCTTTACCGGCAACACCTGGGGCGATTACCACAACTATCACCTGATGGTGAACAGCGCCATCGGCCTTGACGAAGCCGCGGACGTGATCGCACGCATGGCGCAGGGAGGAACCGCGGCCAGATGAATTCAAGCGAAAACAAGATGGGCGTGATGCCGGTCAACCGGCTGCTGATTTCCATGTCCATCCCGATGATGATTTCCATGCTGGTGCAGGCGCTTTACAACGTGGTGGACAGCATGTTCGTATCGCGCATCAGCGAAAGCGCGCTGACCGCGGTATCCCTGGCGTTCCCCGCGCAAAACCTCATGATCGCGGTCGGCATCGGCACGGGCGTCGGCGTGAACGCGCTGCTCTCCAAGAGCCTCGGCGAACATAACCTGGAGCGGGCGAGCGGCGCGGCGCGCAACGCGGTGTTCCTGGCAGCGTGCAGCTATTTGGCCTTCGCGCTGCTGGGCGCCTGCTTTACGCGCACGTTTTTCCTCATGCAGACGGACATTCAGGAGATCGTCGATTACGGCACGCAGTACCTGACCGTCTGCCTCGTCTGCTCGTTCGGCTTTTTCACGCAGGTGATGTACGAAAAGCTGCTGCAATCCACGGGCCGCACGTTTTACAGCATGATCACGCAGGCGACGGGCGCCGTGATCAACATCGTGCTCGACCCCATCATGATCTTCGGCCTTTTCGGCTTTCCACGGCTGGGCGTCACCGGCGCGGCTGTGGCCACCGTCTCCGGACAGATCGTGGGCGCGCTGCTCGCCATTTACTTCAACAGCCGCAAAAATCCGGAGCTATCCATGTCCTTTAAGGGCTTTCGCCCCAGCGCGCACATCATCCGCCGCATTTACTCCGTGGGCGTGCCCTCGATCATCATGGCTTCCATCGGTTCTGTGATGACGTTTGGCATGAACAAGATCCTGATCGCCTTTTCCTCGACCGCGACCGCGGTCTTCGGCGTGTACTTCAAGCTGCAAAGCTTCGTGTTCATGCCGGTGTTCGGCCTGAACAACGGCATGGTGCCGATCGTGGCGTACAACTACGGCGCGAAGAAGCCGGACCGCATCACAAAGACGCTCAAGCTCAGCATCTGCTACGCGGTGGGCATCATGTTCGTGGGCTTCCTCATCTTCCAGCTCATGCCGGACAGGCTGCTCAGGATCTTCAACGCCTCCGAGCACATGATGGGCATCGGGGAGCCTGCGCTGCGCATCATCAGCACGCACTTTTTGATCGCGGGCGTTTCGGTCGTGTGCTCGTCCCTGTTTCAGGCGCTCTCGCACGGCGTGCTCAGCCTGATCGTCTCGGTCGCGCGCCAGCTCGTCGTGCTGCTGCCCGCCGCTTTCCTGCTCTCGCGCACCGGCTCGCTGGACGCGGTTTGGTGGGCTTTCCCCATCGCGGAGGTCGCGTCCCTCCTGCTGTGCGTCGTCTTCCTGCGCAGGGTGTACAGGAGCCAGATCAGGACGCTGGCGGAACCGTCAGGCGAAATTGTATGACAAAATAGGCGCGGAAGGTCCTTCCGCCGCCTTTTTTGTTGACGCTTGTTGGCCCGCGTGCTACCTTATAGGGAAAAGGCGCCGCAGGGGCTGCTCGCTTTGGGCGTACGAGCGGGTGCAGGCCCCGCCGGCGAAACCGAGGAGGAATGACGCATGAAGCCTTTTCCGCGCACGCAGGTCGAGAACCTATCGCTTCCCCGCCTGCTGATCGGCACCAACTGGGTGCTCGGCTACAGCCACACCAGCCCCTCGGCGGACGAGATGATCCGCCGCCGTTACCACGATGCGGAGCAGGTTTCCCGCCTGCTGGAGGCCTATTTGAAGTACGACATCGACGCGGTGATGGCGCCCTTTGAGCCAGACGGCGCGTTGCTTTCGGGCGTTCGGCTGGCCGAGGCGCGCACGGGCAAGCGCCTGACGCTGATCGACACGCCGATCGTGGACGTCACAGACAGCGCGCAGGGCCGCGCGGCGGCGAGGGCGCGCATTCATCAATCCGCCGAGATGGGCTGTTCGTTATGCCTGCTGCACCATTCCTGCGCGGAGCAGCTCGTCAACAAGCACAAGGGCACGATCGAGCGCCTGCCGGACTATTTGGACATGATTCGCCAGGAAGGGCTGGTGCCGGGGCTTTCGGCGCACATGCCGGAGCTGGTGCTTTATTCGGACCAGAACGGCTACGACGTGCAGACCTACATTCAAATCTACAACTGCGCGGGCTTCCTGATGCAGGTGGAGATCGAATACATCAGCAAGGTGATTCACGAGGCGAAGAAGCCGGTGATGACGATCAAGTCCATGGCGGCGGGGCGCGTGTCGCCCTACGTGGGGCTGACGTTTTCGTTCGCGACGATCCGTCCCTGCGACATGGTGACGCTGGGCGCCTTTACCCCGGAGGAGGTCGACGAGGACGTGGAGATCGCCATGGCCGCGATCGAACGGCGCTATCCCGATCTGGAAGGGCGCGCGAGCCCCAACAAGACGGCCGCGCTGGGCGGCAGGTAAACGCTCTCTTTATCGGGCAGGGAAAGAGAGGACAGGCGCGCTGCCCCCGGATATACTGTAAGCAAGGAGCTGATAGCGTGGAATGGATCGACAGGTGGAATCAGGCGATCGGGTACATCGAGGAGCATCTTGCGCAGGAGGTAGACTACGAGGAGGCGGCGCGCATCGCGTGCTGCTCGCAGTACCACTTTCAGCGGATGTTCGGCTACATGGCGGGCTTGCCGCTGTCCGAGTACATCCGCAGGCGGCGCATGTCCCGCGCGGCCGCGGACCTGCAGAGCGGCGAGAAGATCTTGGACGTGGCGCTCAAATACGGCTACGCCTCGCCGACCGCCTTCAACCGCGCGTTTCAGAGCGTGCACGGCATCGCGCCCTCCAAGGCGCGCGAACCGGGCGCGCTGATGAAATCCTACCCGCCGATCAGCTTCCGCATTACGATCAAAGGGGTAGAAGAAATGGATTACAGGATTGAAAAGAAGGACGCTTTCCGCATCGTCGGCGTCTCGCAGCCGCTCAGCTCGCAGATCGAGGAAAACTTCAAGACCGTGCCCGCCATGTGGCAGCGCGCGTCGGAGGACGGAACGCTTCAGAAGATGCTGGGCATGATGGATACCCCGCTCACGGGCGTGCTGGGCGTGAGCGCCTGCACCCATCAGGAGGCGTGGCGCTACTACATCGCGGTCGCCAGCACGAAGCCGCTGGAGGACGGGCTGGAGGAGGTCACCATTCCGGCGCAGACCTGGGCCGTGTTCCCCGGGGAGGGCGTGGGCTCGTCCATTCAGACGCTGGAGCAGCGCATCGTGACCGAGTGGCTGCCGACCTCCGGCTACGAATACGCGGACGGCCCGGACGTCGAGGTCTACCTGAACGCGGACCCGCAGAACGCGAAGTACGAGGTCTGGATCCCCGTGCGCAGCGCAAAGTAAAGTTGCATATAAAACGCCTCGGCCTAAAGCGCGCTGCGCGAGGCCGGGGCGTTTTGCAGGGGGATATCTGGGCGGTTTTCGTTTGAAGAGGGAGCGCCTCGTCAGGCGTAAATGTCGCCGTCCAGGGCGCTTCGGGCGGCCAAGATGTACTTGGCGGTGTCCAGCGGGTGCACGCCGCGGCGAGGGCACGAGGCACCCAGCGAAAGGTCGCATTCGCGGTAGCCGCAAAGGCGGCTGCTCATCGCCCCGCGCCCGCCGGTCATGGCGGAAAGCCGCGTGCTGAAATGCACGCATTCCTTCAGCGGCACCTGCGCGAGCAACGCCGCCCGTCCATCCTCGATGCGGGAATCCAGCGTCTCGCCGCGCATGAGCGAAATTTCGCCGAGCAGCTTCCCGGCATACTCCTCCGGCACGGCGAGCGAAAGCTCCAGGATGGGCTCCAGCAGCACCGAGCCGCCCCGGCGCAGACCGTCCAGAAAGGCGACGGGCGTGGCGACGATGAAGTCCAGCGGGTGCGTGTGGATGAGGTGGTGGCTGCCGCCCACGAGCGTGATCTTCACGTCGTCCGCCTGCCAGCCGAGCATTCCCTGCCGCGTGGCGACGGGGATCGCCTGGCGCACCTGATTTTGATAGCGCGGCAGGATGTCGCGCGCGGGCACGGCGGACTCGAACAGCACGCCGCTGCCGCGCGGCAGCGGCTCGATGAAGAACTCGATCACAGCCCAGCAGGGCTTGGGCATCGTGTAGGCGAAAAAGCCCGTCGCGGATTGGGCGATCGTCTCGCGGTAAATGACGTTCGGCTCCCCGAACAGCACGTCGAGGCCGAATTCTTCCTTTAACTGTTCGCCCAGCACCTCGAGCTGCACGGCGCCCATTACCCGCACGTGCATTTCGCCCGCGAGCTCTTCAGCGGTGAGGAGCACGTCGCGCGCCCCCAGCAGGCGCAGCGCCTGCTGCAGCGCGGGCCTTTGCGCGGGGTCGCGCGGCGTCACCTTGGTCAGCAGCAGCGGCTCGCACAGCTCGCCCGGGCGCACGCTGCGCGGCAGCAGCGCGGGATCGCCCATCACCTGCCCGGCGCGCACGCCGCCCAGCCCCAGCACGACGCCGATCTCCCCGGCGTAAAGCGCCCCGACGTCGCGTCCGCGCCCCTCCAGGGAGAGCGCGCGAATCTGCGCGACCTTGTGCGCCTGCACGCGGCCGGAGGCGTCCGGCAGCAGGACCGTGTCGCGGTTTTTGAGCGTGCCGGAGAACAGGCGGACCGTCGCCGCGCGGCCCATGGCGTCCTCGTCCGAGATGGCGAAGACCACGCCCGACAGCGGGGCTTGCGCGTCGCCCTGCGGCGGAGGCAGCAGATCCACCACCGCGTCCAGCAGCTCCCGCACGCCCGTGCCGCGAAGCGCGCTGCCCGTAAGCGCGGGGAAGGCCTCGCCTCGCCACACGTGGGGCCGCAGCAGGGGAATCAGCCGGTCCGGCGGGTAGAGGTTTCCTTCCAAATAGTCCGAGAGCGCGGCGTCGTCCGTCTCCGCCACCAGCGCGTGCGCCGTCTCCGCATCCGCGAGCGGGAAGACGGCGGGGGAAAGCTCCCGGCGCGCGCTGGAAAGCGCCGCCTGCGCGTCCGCGCCGGGGCGGTCGGCTTTATTGAAGAAAACCAGCGTCGGGATGCCCCGCGCTTTGAGGGCGCGAAAGAGCACCTCGCTTTGGGGCTGCACGCCCTCGACGGCGCTGAGCACGAGCACCGCGCCGTCGAGCGACCACATGGAGCGCTCCACCTCGGCCATGAAGTCCGCGTGGCCCGGCGTATCGATGAGCTGTATCGTGCAGCCGCGCCACTGTAGGGGCGCGCAGGTCGCCTGAATGGAGATGCCGCGCCTGCGCTCGATCGCCATGCGGTCGGTGTGCGCCGTCCCCTGATCGACCGCGCCGGGCGTGCGGACGGCCCCGCTGACCTTGAGCAGCTGTTCGGTGAGCGTCGTCTTTCCGGCGTCCACGTGGGCGTAAATGCCGATGTTGCGTATCTGCATGCTTTGCCTCCGTCAGCGGAACAGCAGCGGCAAAAAGTCCGCCGCGCAGGCGCGCCATACGTTCCAGTCGTGGCCGCCGGGGTAAACGCGCCGGTCGCAGGGGATGCCGTGCGCCGCGCACAGCGCGTCGTCCTCTAAAAAGCGCGGGAAGAACACGTCGTCTTTTCCCATGCAGCGAAAGAGCAGCTTGTTTTGGCGGGCGAACCCCGGTACGTCTTGCAGCAGCGCCTTCATGTGCGCGTCCTCCGACGGCTGCATGAAGTTTTGCATGAAGCCGCTGAACAGGCCCAGGTAGCCAAAGCATTCCGGATGGGTAAAGCCCAGCATGCTCGTCTGAATGGAACCCATGGAGAGCCCGGCCATCGCGCGGTTTTCAGCCCCGGGCAGCGTGCGAAAGCGGCTCTCGACGAAGGGCATCGCGTCGCAGAGCAGCTTTTGGGCGAACAGATCGAAGCGCACGGGCTCGTCGCCCCGCGCGGCTCCGGGGCGCACCATGCCGTCGTTCATCACGACGATCATCGCGCGCGCCTTCCCTTCGGCGATGAGGTTGTCCAGCAGGAAGTTCACCTTGCCCTGATGCACCCAGCAGGTTTCGTTTTCGCCGTGCCCGTGCTGCAGGTAGAGCACGGGGTAGCGCCCCGCGCCCTGCTCATACCCCGGCGGCGTGTAGACGAGGCAGCTTTCCGGCCCGCCCGTCGCGCGGCTTGGATAGTACAGGCGGCTCACCGCGCCGTGCGGCACGCCGCGCAGGCGGCAAAGCGGCGGCAGCGGGCCCACGTCGATGAAGTTGCACGGCCTGCCGTAGCCAAAACCGATGGGCAGCAGCGGGCTTAAAAAGGGCAGGCCGTCGGCCCAGAGCTGCACGTAGTAAAAGCCGGGCGATACGGGCAGGCGGACGCTGAAGAGCCCGTCCCCCTGCGCCTGCAAGGCGAGCGCCCGCTCGCCGGTGTAAGGCCCCAGCTCCGCGCGGACGCTTTTGCAGCCGGGCGCGGAAAGAGCGAGGAGGACGCCGCCGTCCGCGAGCGTTTGCAGCGGCTGCGGGGCGGCGCAGCCGCCCGACGTATAGGGCAGCACGGGGCCAAAGGCCACGGCCTGCATTGTGTTTTCGATCATGCCTTCCCCTCCGATTCAATTCATTGGGTTCAGCATACGACACAATGGCCCGCTTGGCAAGCCTCATTTGACCGATTCTTTCAGCGTTCGGTAGGTGCGGACGATCAGGGCGGCGGAGATAAAGGCGGTCAGCACGTCGGAAACGGGCATGGAGTAGAGCACGCCGTCGAGCCCGAAGAAGAGCGGCAGCAGCAGCGCGAAGCCGACGCCGAAGACGACCTCGCGCACCATCGAGAGCAGCGTGGAGGCGAGCGCCATGCCCAGCGATTGCAGGTAGATGAAGGTGCCCTTGTTGACGCAGGCGAGCACCATGCCGCACAGGTAGACGCGGAAGGCCCGGACGGCGAAGTCCGTATAATAGGCGCTTTCGCCCGCCGCGCCGAACAGGGCGATGAGCCCGCGGGGGAAGAGCTCCACGATGAGCAGCGCGGCGAGGCCCAGAACGGCCTCCGCGCTCAGCAGCAGCGTAAACAGGCGGCGCGCGCGGTCCTTGCGGCCCGCGCCGACGTTATACCCTACGATGGGGATGCAGCCCGCGGCCATGCCCACCGCGATGGAGATCACAATCTGAAAGAACTTCATGACGATGCCGACGACGGCCATGGGGATCTGCGCGTACGCGGCCTTGGAGAAGACCGCGTCCATCGCGCCGTAACGCTGAATCATGTTGTTGATCGCCATCATCGCGGCGACCAGCGAAATCTGGGATAGAAAGCTGCAGATGCCGAGAGGAAGAAACCGCCGCAGCACGCGGCCGCTGGGCAGAAAGCTGCTGCGCATGAGCCTGACCGACTTCATGCGCAGCAGGTACCGGACGGAGAGCGCCGCCGTCAGCGCCTGCCCGGCGACCGTCGCCACCGCCGCGCCCATCATGCCCCACCGAAAGACGAAGATGAAGAGCGGGTCGAGCACGACGTTGACCGCCGCGCCGCCAAGCGTCGAGAGCATCGCGAACCCGGGGCTGCCGTCCGCCCGGATGATCGGGTTCATGGCCTGGCCGAACAGGTACAGCGGAATGCCCAGGGAGAGGTAAAAGAAGTACTCCCGGGAAAGGCGGAACGTCTCCGCGTTGACCCGGCCGCCGAAAAGCGTCAGAATCGGCTCCGGGCAGGCGAGGTAAAAGGCGGTCAGCAGGACGCTCGACAGCACGGACAGCGTGACCGCGTTGCCGATGCTGCGGCTCGCGTTTTCCCGCTCGCCCGCGCCCAGGCTGATGCTGACGAAGGCGCAGCAGCCGTCGCCGATCATCACGGCGACGGCTAAGGCGACCACGGTCAGCGGAAAGACGACCGTGTTGGCGGCGTTGCCGTAGGAGCCCAGATAGGAATTGGCGATAAAGAGCTGATCGACGATGTTGTAGAGCGCCGCGACGAGCAGCGAGATGACGCAGGGCACCGCGTAGCGGCGCATGAGGACGGTGAGTTTTTCTGTCTTCAGGCTGATGTTTTGATCCACGGAATGAAACCTCCTTAATTTTTGCGCCCCAAAGCGCGCGGGCTGAAAAGCTGGATTTACGCCGACGGCAACGCGCTTCAAAATAAAAACAGCGGGCGGCTTTAGCTGGATTTACGCCAAAGCCACTCGCTGTTTGGTTCATTATAGCAGGCGTTTTAAAATTTGGCAAAGCGTTTTTTTCTTTAATCGCTGCCAATTCGGCGGGCTCGCTTTACGTACGACCTCCTGATCGTGTATAATAATTCTGATTATGCCCGCATGCAAAAGGAGAGTTTGAACGATGCTTTTTAACTCCTATATTTTCATCCTGGCCTTTTTGCCCGCCACGCTCCTGGGGTACTTTGGCCTCGCGCGGCTCGCAAAGCGGCTGCCGCTAAACAAGGTCTGGCTGGTCGGGTGCTCGCTCGTCTTCTACGCCTACTTCAACGTGAAGTACCTGCCCATCATCGTGCTGAGCATCCTGGTGAACTACGCGCTCAGCCAGGGCATGCTCGCCGCGCAAAACCGCGGGCTTCGCCGCCTGCTGCTCGCCGTGGGCCTCGCCGGCAACCTCGGCGTGCTGGGGTATTACAAGTACTACGACTTCTTCGTGCAGAACCTGAACGCGCTTGCGGGCACGTCGTTCGTGCTCCATCGGATCGTGCTGCCGCTGGGCATCAGCTTCTTCACGTTCCAGCAGCTCTCCTACGTCATCGACAGCTACAGGCGGACCGTGCCGCGCTACGGCCTGCTGGACTATTCGCTCTTCGTCACCTTCTTCCCGCAGCTCATCGCGGGGCCGATCGTGCTGCACAGCGAGATCGTGCCCCAGTTTGAGGACCCGCAGAACCGTAGCTTCCGCTTTGAAAACTTTGCGCCGGGCCTTTACGCGTTTGCGCTGGGCCTGTTTAAGAAGGTGATCGTGGCCGACACGTTCGCCAAGGTCGCGGAGTGGGGCTTTGGCCCGGGGCAGGCGCTCAATACGCCGGAGGCGTGGTTCGTGGCGCTGGCGTTCGCGTTCCAGCTTTACTTCGACTTTTCCGGCTACTGCGACATGGCCATGGGCCTGGGGCGCATGTTCAACATCCGCATTCCGCAAAACTTCAACTCGCCCTATAAGGCGCAGAACATCAAGGAGTTCTGGCAGCGCTGGCACATCACACTCAACCGCTTCTTCACCCACTACGTCTACTTCCCGCTCGGCGGCAGCCGCAAGGGCCTGCCCCGCACCTGCCTGAACCTGATGGTCGTCTTTCTCGTGAGCGGCCTCTGGCACGGCGCGGGCTGGCTGTTCATCCTCTGGGGTGCGCTGCACGGACTGATGAGCGTGCTGTACCGCATCTTCCGCAAGCAGTTTGACGCGCTGCACCCGGCGCTTTCCTGGCTCATCACCTTCCTCTTCGTGGTCGTCGCCTGGGTTTTCTTCCGCGCGGAGACGATGGAGAGCGCCCTTACCGTGCTGCGCGGCATGTTCACCATGAACTTCGGCGCGCTCAGCGCGAGCATCACGAACGTGTTCACCCTGCCGATGGGCCTGCACCCCGGCTACAACGCGATCGTGACGGAAATCTGGTATGCGCTCGCGCTCTTTGCGGTGCTGGGCCTGCCCAACACCTTTGAGCTCACCGACCGGTTCCAGCCGACGTTCGGCCGCGCCGTCCTCACGGTCGCGCTGCTGGTCGTCTCCATCCTCTCGCTTTCGGGCGTGAGCGTGTTCCTGTACTACAACTTTTAAGCGGGAGGAATCGCTGTGAATAAGAAAATGAAGCGCTTTGCCGTCGGCGCGCTCGCTTCGCTCCTGCTGGCGCTGACGCTTTGCGCGGGCACCGTCTTCATCGTCGATCCGTTCCAGATTTACCGCAAAGCGTCGTTTTACACGCCGCTGATCGAATACACCACGCAGGTGTACACCAACGCGGGCATCGCCAAGAACTACACCTACGACAGCGCGATCGTGGGCACGTCGATGACGGAAAACGCGCTGCCCTCGCAGTACGGCGAGCTGTTTGGCGGGGAATGGATCAAGCTGGTGACCAGCGGCGGCACCGCCCGCAATCACGCGATCCTGCTGGACACGGCCTTTCGCACGCACAAGCTGCAGCGCGTCGTCTACGACCTGGACATTTACTCCTTCATGGCGGAGAAGGATTCGACCGCGCAGTACGTGCCGATGTACCTGTACGACGACAACCCCTTCAACGACGTCAACTACCTGCTGAACAAGGACGTGCTGCTCACGCGACTGCACGACCTGTACGAGTACAACGCGAGCGGCCTTACGGACGACGACCGCGACACGATGTACAGCTGGGGCGGAAACTACGTCTACAGCGAGGAGACGGTCATGTCGGGCGTAAACCTCAAGGGGCCGGTCGCTGAGATGTGGGATGCGAACATCTTTGAAAAAGAGATGAACGACAACCTCGAGCAGAACCTGCTGCCCTTCATCGAGCAGCACCCGGAGACGGAATTTCTCATCTACTACCCGCCCTACAGCGTGATGGAGTGGTTCACGATGTACCAGAAGGGCCATCTGGACTTCGTGCTGAACATGAAGGAGCTCATCACCGAGCGCCTGCTGCCCTATCAAAACGTCAAGATTTACGACTTTCAGGCGCGCGAGGAGTGGGTGCGCGACCTGAACAACTACAAGGACACGTCCCACCACTCGCCGGAGATCAACATGGCGATCGCGGAGTGTATCGCCGCGGGCGACGGTCTGGTGACGGACATCTACGACGTGTACGAGCACGACGAAACGATCTACGGCTGGGTGGATGACATCGTCTATGAAAACGAGGAGTAACAGGCGGTGGGCCGTGGGCGTGCTTGCAGCGTCGCTCGCGCTGCTGGCCGCCATCGCGGGGCTGGTCGCTTGGGTGGACCCCTTCATCTGTTATCACGCGCCCCGATTCGCCTTTGAGGCACGCAGCGGCATGCAGGCGTATTACAACGTCGGCATTGCGCGCAACGTGCCCTACGATGCCGTGTACCTGGGCTCCTCCATGACGGAGAACACACGGGCGTCGCAGGTAAACGAGCTGTTTGGCGTGACCTGCGCCAAGCTGTCCTTCGAGGGCGGCACGATGGAGAATTACCGCACGATGCTGAAGGCTGCGTTTGAAACGCACGAAGTTTCCCGCGTCTTCCTGTCGCTGGATGAGTTCGCCCTCTCCGCAAAGCAGGACGAGGTGCCGCTAGAATTGCCGCACTACCTGTACACCCCGACGATTCTGGACGACGTGCAGTATTGGTTCAACCAATCCGTTCTCTTTTCGCACGTGCCGGAGGCGCTTTCCGCCATGGCGGCGGGCGCGGAGCCGGGAATCGACTTCGATACGCTGTACTATTGGGGCGACCGGATGACGTACGGACGCGAAAAGACGCTGCTTTCCATGAGCTATGCGCCTTATGAAGAGCAGCTTCCTCCGGAAGGGGATGCGCAAACGGTGCGCTATCACCTGGAACATTGCCTGATCCCCTATGTGCGGGCGCACCCGGAGACGACGTTCTACCTGTACTTTCCGCCCTACAGCACTTTGGAGTGGGTGAAGTACGCGCAATCCGGCACGCTGGAGCAGGCGCTTTACCATCGGCTGCTCGTCGCGGAGGCGCTGGCCGACTACGCAAACGTGCAGCTCTACGACTTTCAGGCATGGACCGACGTCGTGACGGACCTTGAACAGTACAAGGACAGCATGCACCACCGGCCGGAGATCAACGATGCGGTGGTGGAGAAGATGGCCGCAGGCGAGATGCGCACGGACCCGGCGAAGATTCGCGCGGCGAACGACGTGATTCGTGAAATGGTCATGGAATTTAACGCGCCGGACGATGAAGAGCTTTCGCAGATGCGCGCTTTGATGGACGAATGAAAGGGGGAACCGCATGAATCGTAAGAATCGCCGCAGGCGGCCGCCCAACCCTTTTAAGAAGCTGCTGATCGCGATCTTTGTGCTGCTCGCGGTCATCGCGGCAGACCTGCTGCTCGTGTACGGCGTGCGGCCGTTTAAGGACGCGGCCGTGTCGGTCGTGGCGCCGCTGCTCGGCTACACGCCGACGCCCGCGCCGACTGCGATTCCGACGGCGACGCCCAGCCCTTCTCCCACGCCGAGCCCGACGCCTACTGCGGCGCCCA
>JAEXCG010000053.1 GCA_023402355.1 Bacillota bacterium
AGAGCAAGCTCTTCCTCAATCCCCGCTCGACTTGCATGTGTTAGGCACGCCGCCAGCGTTCGTCCTGAGCCAGGATCAAACTCTTGTGTTCAATCCTTTATCTCCTCTTGGTGTTCCGGTTTGCACCAGCTCACACAAGATTCAAAACTCTTTTCAGAATCAACTGTCTTTTCCTTGCTTTGCGTTTCTTTTCTCTATTCTGTATCGTTTTCAAGGATCGTTTCCACCGTTTTGAGCGCACAAAACGTGCTCTCTCGCGGCGACGTTGATTAGTATACCACCCTTCAAATCGTTTGTCAACCCAATTCTTGAATTTTTTTGTACTGCTTTTCGATCTTATGAATACTTCGAACGATTCCAGCAGTATCTCTTTAAACATGCAGGGATTATGGCCTATATTCCCTTATCCAATTTCAAATCGTTCGACTTATAGTTCGGCCGGAGTCCTACATCACCTGCTCCGGACGCTGAAGAAGAGACTTCATCAGATCTGCCGCGAGCTGCGCGTTTGGCAGCAGCGACGACATGAGCGCGTATTCCGCTTTGGCATGCGCGTGAAAGCCCGCAATGCCCAGGCCATCGAGCGCCGCGATCCCCTGCAAACCGGCAAACGCGATGTCCCCTGCGCCACCGGTCGATTCCGCCGTCACGCAGCGCCCCTGCGCCAAAGCAATTTGCTTCATAATTTCGAGAAGACGCGCACTTTTTTCATTCGCCTTGAAAGGAGGGTGACTCGCGCCGACGTACAATTCCGTCGTCGTCCCCTTGATCCCCGGACGGGCGCAGATTTCCCGCACCCGTGTTAAAAGTTCCTCCTGATAACCCGGATCAAAAAAGCGCAGTTCGCAGGATGCATTGGCCTCATCGGCGATGATGTTCTCTCTGCTGCCGCCCTCAATCCTGCCGACGTTGATGGAAATGCTGCGCGCGTCGTCCCGCAGGGTATACAGGGCATTTACGACGCGGCAAATCTGCTCGATCGCGCTGCCGCATTCAAGGTAAGCGGAGCCTGCATGCCCCCTTTGTCCCGTGCAATGAATCCGAAACGATATGACGCCCTTTCGCTGCGCCACGAGCGCCCCGCTGGGGCGGGCCGGTTCAAAGCTGAGCGCGGCAAAGGCCTGCTTTGCATGCGCCTCCATCAGCGCATGGCTGCTCTGCGATCCGATTTCCTCGTCAGCGTTGAGCACGCAGATGATTTTCGTGTCGCGCGGAAGGAATGGCAGCACCTCTTTGAGCGCAAAGTACATGACGAGCAGCCCGCCCTTCATATCCATCGCGCCGGGGCCAAAAGCCTTATCGCCCTCCAGCCGAAAGGGCCAGCTCTCCGCATGGGCAAACACGGTATCCATATGTCCAAGCAGCAAAAGCGTGTGTTCGCCGGTTCCGGCGCGGCACTCCAGCGTATCCCCCACGCTATCGTCATGATGGCGGATGACTTCCATGCCGAGCGCTTCAAAGTCGGCCTGTACGGCGTCCGCAAACGCGTTCACGTCCGCCCTGTCATGGCTCCCGCTGGGCAGATTGACGTACTGCTCCAGCTTCTTCTGCGCTTCCCCCTGCGTCGTCTTCATATCCGTCCGCTCCTTATTACAAAACCTTCCGCAGGAAATCCTGCGTGCGCGGATTCCTGGCTCCGCCAAAAATCTCCTGCGGCGTGCCCTGCTCCATGATGATTCCCTCGTCCATAAAGAGCACGCGGTCGCCCACCTCGCGCGCAAAGCCCATTTCGTGCGTCACGACGACCATCGTCATGCCGTCGTCAGCCAGCCGCTTCATGACGTCCAGCACCTCCCCGACCATCTCCGGGTCGAGCGCGCTCGTCGGTTCGTCGAACAGCATGACGTCCGGGTCCATCGCCAGCGCCCGGACGATCGCGACGCGCTGGCGCTGTCCGCCGGACAACTGGCTCGGGTACGCCTTCGCCTTGTCCGCCAGCCCCACGCGCTCCAGCAGCTCCAGTGCCCGCGCCTCCGCTTTTGCCCGCGGCACCTTTTTAACCTTCATCGGGGCGATGCAGATATTCTCCTGCACCGACAGATGAGAAAACAGGTTGAACTGCTGAAAGACCATGCCCATGCGCTCGCGCAGATGGTTGATGTTCTTTCCGGCCTGCCGCGTGCTGACGCCCTCAAAGACGACGTCTCCGCCCGTCGGTTCTTCCAGAAGGTTCAGGCAGCGCAGAAACGTCGACTTACCGCTGCCGGAGGGGCCGATCACCACGACCACCTCGCCCGAATGGATGTCGACGTCCACGCCCTTGAGCACGTCCAGCGTTCCGAACTGCTTTTCCAGCCCCTTTACGGACAGGAGCACCTCGCCCTTCTTAACGGTCTGCACGGCCCATCCTCCTCTCCAGCAGCCCCAGCACCCGGCTGGTCGTAAAGGTCAGCACAAAGTAGATCAGCGCCGAGATCGTCAGCGTCTCCAGATAGTGAAAGTTCGTAGAAGCCAGCTTATTCGCCTGATACGTCAGCTCGTAAATGCCGATCGTATACAAGATGGAAGACTCCTTGATGATGACGACGAACTCGTTTCCGATCGCCGGCAGGATGTTCTTGAGCGCCTGCGGCAGGATGATGTAGAGCATGGTCTGCGCCGAGGTCATGCCGAGCGAACGCGCCGCTTCATTCTGACCGCCGTCGATCGCCTGAATGCCCGATCGGACGATTTCCGCCATATACGCGCCGCTGTTGATGATGAGCGCCAGGATGCCCGCCGTCATGCGCGGCAGCTTGATGCCCATTTGCGGCAGGCCGTAGTACACGATCAGCACCTGCACCAGCATCGGCGTGCCGCGCAGGAACTCGACGTAGGCGGTGGAAAGGAAGCGAATCACGCGGATGCGGCTCATGCGCAGGAGCGCGACCACAATGCCGAGAAGCGAGCCGCCCACCACCGTCCAGGCTGCGAGCTCCACGGTCACCACGGCGCCCTGCATGAACACGGGCAGCTTGGTCGATAGGATGGTCCACAGGGTCTCCAATGAAAACATGCTGTCGGTCCCCCGTTCTCTTGGTATCAAAGCGGCGGAGGAGAAATTCCTCCGCCGTCCCTTGCGATGACGATCACTTCTGGCTGAGCTCCAGCTCCGCCTGCTGCACGCACGCCTGGTCCACCCAGCCGTCGTAGGTGCCGTCCGCCTTCACGCGGGCGATCGTCTCGTTGACGGCCGCGAGCAGCGTGGCGTTCTCCTCCCCCTTGGCGATCGCGACGCCGACGCCGTTCTTGTTGGACTCGACCGGAATCTCACTGAACGCCAGCCCCGGGTAGACGTTCATGTAGCTCTTTGCGACGAGCTTGGAGCAGATCACGCCTTCGACGTTGCCGTTTTTGAGCTCCATGAGCAGCGTCGGGATCATCGGCAGCAGCAGCAGCTCGCATTCGGGGAACTGCTCCTCCGCGATGCTCTGCTGAATCGAGCCGGTCTGCGCACCGATTACCTTACCCTTGATATCCTCGTAGGTCTTGTACTTTTCCAAATCCTCCTCGCGCACGAGGATCGGCTGTTCGCCCACGTAATACGTGTCGGAGAAGTCCACCGCCAGGCGGCGCTCATCCGTCGCCGTCATGCCCGCGATCGCGAGATCCACGTCCCCGGCCATGAGCGCCGTAATCAGACCCGCAAACTGCTGATCCGCGATTTCCAGCTCCACGCCCAGATCCGCCGCGATCTGACGGGCCAGCTCCATTTCAAAGCCCGCGGCATACTCCTGACCATTTTCGTCGGGAAAGTAGAACTCAAACGGCGCAAAGCTGACCTGCGAACCCACGACCAGCTTTCCCTTGGCCTTGATGTCGTCCAGCTTGTCGGCCATCGCCGACGTCGCAAGCGTCGTAAGCATGCACAGCGCGAGCAAAATCCCCAGTATTTTTTTCATGTTTATTCATTCCTTTCCCGCTTCAACCTTCAAGAGCGATGTTGGAATTATAAGGCCGTTTCCCTGGATTGTCAATAGCTTTTTCAAATTTTTATTCATAAATTTCGGATTTATATTCACCACATGGCTTATATAGACCTTATTTCGCCTTTTCAGGGTATAAAAAAACAGCCGGCTTCACCGGCTGTCAGAATGTCAAAAAAGCCACCTCGGACAGATAAACCCAAAGCCGTCTGCACGACTTAAATCGTATCGCCCGGCTTTGCCGGGCGGGCGGGACTTTTTCCGTAGCAAAACGAAGTTTTGCAGAGCGAAAAAATGACCCGTGGCCTCGACAAAGTGGCCTATGCCACTTTGTCGACACACCGGCTGCACGATCACATATCCTCAAAAAACGGTTCTCCCGATTCCTTGTAGCAAAGCGTTCCGTATTCATCGAAGCCGAGCATCGTAGGCTTGGAGTGAATGTACTTCATGATCTCATCCAAGCGCACGCTCTCGCGAAAATCGATGAACGAAAAGCTGACGCCCTTCTTTTTCGCGCGGCCGGTGCGGCCGATCCGATGGACATAGTATTCATCCTTTTCGGGCAGGTCGTAATTGAAGACCGCCTCCACGTCGTCCACATCGATTCCGCGCGCCGCGATGTCGGTCGCCACGAGGAACTCAAACCGCCCCTTGCGAAAGCCCGTCATCACCTTGTCGCGCTGGCTCTGGCGGATGTCGCCATGCAGGCACTCCGCGCTGTAGCCCGCCTTTTGCAGGCGCGTGCACAGCCTGTCCGTCATGTCCTTCGTGTTGCAGAAGATCATCGCGCGCTTGTAGCGATCCGAATCGAGCAGGTACAGGAGGTGCTCGTACTTGTCCTGCCGCGTGGACTCGATGACGTACTGCGAGATCTGCGGCCGGTTCTCACGGGTCGCCTCCACGACGATCTCGATGGGGTCCTGCTGGTACTTCCAGGAGATCGTCATCACGTCCTGATTGGTCGTCGCGCTGAACATCACCAGCTCCCTGTCCGGCTGCGTCGATTCGATGATGCGGCATACGTCCTTCACAAAGCCCATTTTAAGCATTTCGTCCGCCTCGTCGAGCACCAGCGTGTGCACGCACGAAAGGCTGATGTTGCCGCGCTGCATATGGTCGAGCAGCCGTCCGGGCGTCGCTACCAGGATTTGCGGACGGCGCTTTAAGGCGGTGATCTGCTTGGAAATCGGCTGACCGCCGTAGATGATCGCGATGCGCACCTCCGGAATGAAATGCGCCAGGTTGCGCAGCTCCTCCGCGATCTGCTGAGC
>JAEXCG010000108.1 GCA_023402355.1 Bacillota bacterium
GCCTGTCCCCCGGGCAGAGCCTGCCCCGCTGACGGAGCCCGTCCCGCCGACGGGGGTTGCCTCCGCGGCGGGGTCTTTCCCCCGCGCCCGCGAGGTCCCCCGGCGCGGCGGGCGCAGGTACGATTCGTCCTCGTACACGCGCAGCGGCGCTTCCCGGGCAGGGCCTGTCCCCCGGGCAGAGCCTGCCCCGCTGACGGAGGCCGTCTCCCGGGCAGAGCCTGCCTCTCCGAGATCGTCCGCCCCTCGGACGGAGCCCGCTATCCCGTCCTCGAGCGCATCCTTCTTTACCGTTTTGGTGCGGTGCGGCGCGCGCAGGCTTTTGCCGCAATGCTGGCAGGATTCCAGCCGCGAATCCGTCCGCTTTCCGCAAAATGGACAAAGCATGCCGCTTCACCCCTTCGTTTTTTCGTCGTTTCCCCGTGACCGAAAGAAGTCACAGATTCTTAATTATTTCGATACAAATGCGAAAAATCCTTCCCGATGGCTGGGAAGGATTTTTTTACCTGGCCCAAGGGGCGCGACGTGCCGCGTGCGCGATCATCCGGCGCGCACCCAGCCCTTTCGGAGCTGGCTGCGGGCCCTGCCCGCCCCGCCCCGCTTGCTGTCGGCTGAGACGACACGCCACGGCCGCGTGTGCGATCGTCCGGCCCGCCCCGCTTGCTGTCGGCTAAGACGACACGCCGCGGCCGCGTGCGCGATCGTATGCCTTCCACTCAACCCCTTCGGAGCTGGCTGCGGGCACTGCCCGCCCCGCCTTATTCTTTCGCCTGCTTCAGCGCCTCGTAGTACGGGTCGCCGGAGAAGTCGCGCTCGGGCAGGGGATCGCCGCCCAGCTCCTCCACGGCGTTGCTGATCTCCACGAAGTCCAGATAATTGGTGCCGGGCTCGGTCGCGGCCTGGGTGAGCACCGGGATGGCGCGCGGGTCGCCGAGCTTGCCCAGGAAGGAGGCGAACAGTGCGCGGCGGTCGGGGTTCTCGTTGAACTTGCGCAGCGCGAGCTGATAGATGCGCTCGTCGCCCGGGTAGTTGCACAGCAGGTCGAGGAAGACCTCCTGCGCCACGGGGGTCGAGCGGTCGAGCACCTTTAAGATGGGCGCGACCACGATGTCGCCCATCGCCAGCAGCGATTCGGCGCACATGTCCGCCTGCTCGTGCGGCACGGGGCAGCCCGCGATGAGCTCGATGTAGCGCTGCATGGGCGCGGTGGAGCACAGCTCGCGCAGCAGCGTGATGGAGGTGAGCACCGCGTCGTAGGGCGCCTGCTCGTCGGTGAGCAGCGCCAGCAGCCGCTCCTCCGCGGGCTTTCCCAGTTCCACGATGCGCTCCAGCAGCTGGTCGGGCACGGGCACCTTGCGCGTGAAGTACTCGACCATCCAGCGGACCAGCAGGTCCGCGTCGTCAAAGTGGGTGAAGTACAGCGCCGGGGTCTCGCCGTCCAGCCAGTCGGCCTTCTGGTTGATGAAGCGCAGGTACACGTCCGGCATCTCCGCCTCCATGCGCTCGACGTTGCCGCCGAACTTCTCCGAATTTTCCTGCATCCACGCCCTGGCGTACCGTTCAAATGCCTCGTCAAAGTTTATGCACTTCATCTTTCAGAATCCTCCTCGTCCGCCTTTGGCAGGATGCGCTGGGCGTATCGCTTGATCATTCGGGGCGGCACGTGCCGCAGCCGCCCCACGTGCGCCGCGGACACCTCGCGCCCGCATTTTTTGTGATAGACGTATTCCAGCGCCGCCATCCACACGTCCGGCCGGCGCATCGCGCCCTGCGGCGCATCGCGCTGCACGAAGGCGGTCCAGATGTCCGCTACCTGCTCGCCCACGTCGCCGTACACGGGCGTCAGCCGCTCCACGACCGCCTGAAGCACCCGCTCGTAGCTGGGCGAAAGCGGGCGCTCGCACACGCCCGTGCGCACGGTCATGCGCACCATCCGCCCGTCGATGTCCGCGTACAGCGGGCCGCGCTCGCCCAGCACGCCCAGCGCGGTCATCGCCTCGCGCTTGACCTCGTCCGCGAGGGAGGCGTCGGTCAGCATGTCGCGCAGCAGCCCCTTCACGCGCTCGCAGTTTACCCGGGACAGCGAACGCAGCACGGTCTGCCACACGTCCGTGCCCGGAAGCTGCACGTGCAGCAGCCATTCCAGCACGCGGTAAAACCCGTCGTCCGTCTCGACGCGCGCCCGCAAGTCCTCCGCGCCGGTCACGAGCTGGGTGCCCAGGTCCACCAGCCAGCCGAGCGAGACGCTCTGCGGCGGCTGGCCGCTATAGGGCAGGCGCTCCGCCTCCTTCACCGGGGGCTGCTCGTCGCCCCGCTCCAGCCGCTCGCGCGCGATGCGAAAGTACGCGTCGTACACCGGGTTTTGCGGGAACAGGCGGCACAGATGGCCCAGCGCCCGCGCGGCCTCGCGCACGTGGCCCAGGTTCAAGGCCGCCACCGAAAGCATGAGCTGCACGCGCGGCGCGTAGGGCTGAAAGGTCGAAAGCGCGCGGAGCTGGCGATAGGCCATGGCGTCCAGCCCCATGTCGCACGCGCTCTGGCAAAGGAGCATCAGCTCCGGCGGCTCGGGGTGCTCCTTCTCCGCCTGCTGCAAAATCTTCACCGCTTCCTTGCGCTCCCCGTTCGCGAACCGCGCGCACGAAAGCGCGCACTGGGTGCGGATGTCGTGCGGCTCCGACGCGTGCGCCCGAATCGCCGCGCCCAGCGCCCGGCGCGTGTCCCCCTGCATCAGGTAGCAGAAGGATAGCACGGTCTGCGCCTGAGCGCCCCCGCCGGTCTTCACCGCGCGCAGCAGCAGCCGCTTGGCGCGCTCCGCCTGCCCCTGCTCCAGCGCGCGCAGGCCGCGCCTGAGAAGCTGCTCGCTGTGCTCGCTCTTCGCGTCCGACTGCTCGAGCATCTCCTCCGCCGCGTCGATCACGTCCTGCGCGTCCAGGGAGAACTCGCCCTCCGGCTCCTCCGCAAGGCACATCAGCGCCATGTGGCGCGCGCGCTCCGGGTCCTGCAGGTTCAGGTAGTTGCTCGCGATGGCGTACAGGCACTCGCCCTTCATCTCGCCGCGCTGAAGCAGGCGCAGGAGGATCTGGTTGGATTCCTCGCAGCAGCCCATCTCGTTCATGATCTCCGCGATCTCCATCTCCAGCGCCGCGTCGAAGTCCGTCTTCCCCCGGGCGAGGTATAAAAGCGTCAGCGCGTCCGCGTACCGGCCCTCGCGGCGGTTTTCCGCCGCCTTGCGGCGCAGGTACGTCCCGGAGCGCTCGAATGCGACGACGTTTTCCATTTGTTCGTTCATGATACCTCCATGTTCAGGGCGCCCCTATCCGCGTCGGCGGCCTTCCTCGATGAGCCGCGTCAGATCGTCCGCGTCAAAGCGGTACTGCGCGCGGCAGAAGTGGCACGAAACCTCCGCGCCCCCCTGCTCCTCGATGAGGGAGCGCAGCTCGCCCTCGCCCATGCTGAGCAGCACCTGCTCGATGCGCGGGCGGCTGCAATCGCAGCGGAGCGTGAGGGGCGCTTCCTCCAGCAGCTTCGGCTCCAGCCCGCGGAAGTAGCCCTCCGCGAGCTCCTGAAGCGGCATGTCGCACAGCGCGGAGCTGATCGCCCCGTACAGCTCGGCGCGCACCTCCAGCTTCTGGAGCAGCTCCTCCGAGCAGCCCGGCATCGCCTGCACCAGCAGCCCGCCGCTGGCGCAGACCTCCTGCCCCACCAGCGTGCCCAGCGCGCACAGCGAGGGCGTCTGCTCCGAGGCGGTGTAGTACATCGCAAAATCCTCCGCGACCTCGCCGCTCACCAGGTTCACCTGTCCCACGTAGGGCTCGCCGAAGCCCAGCGAGCGCATCACCGTCAGCCGCCCGTCCCTGCCCAGCGCGCCGCCCACGTCGAGCTTGCCGTTTGCCTTGAGCGGCAGCTCCACCTCGGGGTTGTCGATCGTCACCTTGACGGCGCCGCCCGGCCGCGCCACCGCCACCAGCGCGCCCGCCGGGCCGCCGCCGTTTATCGTCGCGGTGATCGCGTCGCCCTCGTCCTTGAGCTGCGCGCCCATCATCGCCGCGGCGCTGAGCATGCGGCCCATCGCCGCGGTGCAGACGTTGCTCGCGTGGTGAATGTCGCGCGCCTGCTGGGTCATGTTCGTCGTATCGCACACAAGCACGCGCGCCTCGCCGCCCATCAGGGTCAGGCGAAGGAGCGTGTCTTGCGCCGTCTTCGTATGAGGCATCTTTTTTCTCCTCCGAATTTCAGATTGCGGCCGGCCCCGCGGGCTTCTTCGCCGCGAAGTGAATGCGCTGCGCGCGCTCCGAGGGCGGGTCAAAGGTCATCTCGCCAAACGCGCGCACGTCTTCAAAGCCCGCCTCCAGAAGAAGGCGCTCGATCTCCGGCTGCGCGTGCGCCCGCTGGCGGTGCAGTTCGTGAAAGCGGCGGTAGCGGCCGTCCGCCTCGCGCACGAAGAACGTCAGGTCCATTTCGACCGTCTGCCGCTCCTCCTGCCAGCGGTTTTGCCACAGGTAGCAGACGCTGTCCCGCTCCTCGCCGTAAAACGCGTTTCCAAGCACCTGACTTAGCTTATACCGGGACGAGATGTCGAAGAACAGCCCGCCGCCGGGACAAAGCGACAAAAACGCCGCGCGAAAAAACGCGCGCACGCCCTCTATGTCCGTCAGGTAGTTCACCCCGTCGCAGGTGGCGAGCACCGCGTCCGCGCGCCGCCCCAGCGTGAGGCTGCGCATGTCCTGGCGCGCAAACTGAACCCGGACGCCCGCGCGCCGCGCCTTTTCGCCCGCTGCCCGCAGCATGCCCGCGGAAAGGTCCAGCCCCGTCATCTCGTAGCCCCTGCGGGCCAGGGGGACGGTCAGGCTGCCCGTACCGCAGGCGCATTCCGCCACGCGCCGGGGGCGCTTTCCGTATATTTCCATCAGGTTTGCGTAATAATCCGCCCAGGCGGCGTAGTCCACGTCGTCCATGAGCAGATCGTACACGCCCGCGAAATCGTCGTACATCCTCTGTATCCTCTTTCAGGCGAAGCCCGCCGCGCCTACGGCTTCTTTTGCCGGCGCGCGGCGGAGATCCGGCCGCCCACGCGCCCGGATTCGGCGGCGGTGAGCCCGGCCCAGCCGACCTCCAGCAGCCGGTCCATGAGCCCGAGCTCGCGCGCCGCCTCGTATTTTTGACGCAGCGCCGCGTCGGGCGGACTATAATCATCAGGTTTCACAGCGCTCCCCCCTTGGCGCTATCATGCGCGCGCGGGGGGAAGTTTATCCCTCAATCCCGGCCGCCGGGCAGGGCGTCCGTCTCGTCCTCTTCCTCGTCGTCCTCGTCGTCGTCCCGCCGCAGCCCGCGGTTCACCTCTGCGCCCTCGATGCGCGGGTTGATGAACTTGTCGAAGAAGCTGTTGGCGACCGACGCGTAGACGAGGCGCGCGAACGCGTGGCCGAACAGGATGTAGTAGAGGGCCATGCCCAGAATGAGCAATGTGTTTCCAAAGGCTACGCCAGCGATCAGGAGCAGCAGGGGGATCGCCGTCAAAAGGCGCACGGCCAGCATCTGCGGCAGGCGGCCGACGGTGAGCAGCAGGCCGTTGCGGAACAGATCGCGCAAGCGGAGTTGATAGCCGACCATCAGCGGGTAGAGCAGGGGCACCATCAGCGTCCAGGTGAGGCAGATGATCACGACCAACACCTGCGCCACGACGAGCACGGGCATCTGTTTGGCCATGTCACCATAAAAGTTGAAGCCGATAAAACCCACGAGCGGCACGAGCCCCGTGATGGAAGAGACGATCAGCGCCTGCTTCCAATTGTCCTTGAAGGCGTCCTTGAAGTCGCTCCACACGAACGAGTGCTGGTCGCGCGCCCAGTTGCGCGTGATGTACGCCGCCGCCGCGGACGAAGGGCCCGTGATGGCGATACAGGGCGCTAAAAACAGAAAATATAGCGCCAGCATGGACTTAAAGAAGTTGAGTATTGCTACGGGATCGCTTGTATCGGGTACTAATGCTTCCGCATCAGCGAAGATGACACTGCCTATACACCGGAACGTCCACACGATCATCGGAATCCAGAACACGATCTGCATCAGGTTCACGCGAAAGAGCGACCAGAACCGGACGCGCAGGACCTCCCAGAAGAGCTGAAAGCGGTTCGCGGGCAGGTCGTCCTGCGTGAAGTCCGCCTTGCCGGCCTTGCCGTAATACAGCCTGTTAAAAAATCCACCCATGAAATTTCCTCCCGAAAAAATGCTCTAAGATTCAAACGCGATCAGACGGCTGAAGAGCTCCAGCCCGTACAGGATGGCGCGCTCGTCGAAGTCAAACGTGCACGAGTGCAGGGGCGAACGCCGCGTCTCGTCCATGCAGCCGCAAAAGACGAAGACGCCGGGGCGCTCGAGCTGATAATAGGAAAAGTCCTCCGCGATCATGCGCGGCCTTTGGGGCACGAAGCGCTCCCCCAGGATACCGATCACCCGCCGCGTCTCCTCCGGGTCGTTTTCCACGCAGGGGTAGTAGACGTTGGAGCGAAAGGTGCACCGGACGCCGAACGCCTCCTCCACCGCGCGAAGGTCCGCCAGGATGTAGTCCTTCAGCTTGTCGTACACGGCGTTGGAGAACGTGCGCACGATGCCCTCCAGCACCGCCCGGTCCGCCAGGACGTTGCGCCGCTCGCCCGCGCGCACCCGGCCGATGGTGATAAGCGCCTGCTGGCAGGGGTCGATCCTTCTGGAAACCGTCGTTTGCAGCAGCGTGATCAGGTGCCCCGCCGCGGCGACCGCGTCCACGCCCAGGTGCGGCATCGCGCCGTGCGCGCTGCGTCCCTCGACGATCAGGTCCATCTCGCAGGTCTGGGCCATCAGCGGGCCCTCGCAGGTGCCGATCCGCCCCAGCGGAATGTCCGGCATCATGTGCATGCCGTACACCGCCTCCACGTGCGGGTCTTCCAGCGCGCCCTCGTCGATCATCCGCTTCGCGCCGCCGTCCGTCTCCTCCGCGGGCTGAAAGAGCAACACCACGTCGTCCCGCAGCGCCTCGCGCCGCGAGGCGAGCAGCGTCGCAAGCCCCAGCAGCCCCGCCATGTGCCCGTCGTGGCCGCAGGCGTGCATCATGCCCTCGTTTCGGCTGCAAAACGCGCGGCCCGTTTCCTCTTTGATGTGCAAAGCGTCCATGTCCGCCCGAAAGGCGATGGCCCGGCCCTTTCCGTTGCCCCGAAAGACCGCGCGCACGCCCGTGCCGCCGCAGGTCGAAAGCGCGTCCGGCGAAAGCGCGCGCAGCGCTTCTAAAAGGTACGCCTGCGTCATATGCTCCTGATGCCCCTCTTCGGGGATCTGGTGCAGCGCGCGCCGGTGCGCCGTCACGCAGGGAAGAAGCGCGTCTACCCGCGCCGAAAGCTCCATCATCGATCCCTCTTTCTCACAGAAGCGTAGGGAAAACCACAACATATCATACCACAGGAAACGCAAAAATTGAAGCGTTCTTCCTCAATTCTCCTTTTGACCGCATTCTTTTTGCCCAAAGGGTTTGACAATGCCGCGCGGGGGATGCTAAGATAAGCAAAAATGCGGTGGGCGGCGGGCGGTGCCCGCTTCCTCCTCCGAACGGCTGCTTCCGTCCTCTGCCTTTTCCCACGTGGCCGCGGCGGCAGCTAACGTCGGGCGGGCGGCGGCGGGCGGTGCCCGCTTCCTTCTCCGAACGGCTGCTCTCATCCCGTGTCCTTTCGCCGCGGCGTCCCTGCCCGTCAGGGAAACGCGGTACGTTATGAAATTGGAGGTCTTACTTGTGAGCGAAAAAAGACGCGTCGCCATCATCGGCGCGACCGGCATGGTCGGCCAGCGCTTCATCACGTTGCTAAGCGGCCATCCCTGGTTCGAGATCAAGGTGCTCGCCGCCTCCGGGCGCAGCGCGGGCAAGACGTACGAGGAGGCCGTCGCGGGCCGCTGGGCCTTCCCCTGGCCGATCCCCGAGGGCGTCCGCGGCATGGTCGTCAAGGACGCCGCCGACGTGAAGGCCGTCGCGGACGAAGTGGACTTCTGCTTTTGCGCCGTGGACATGAAGAAGGACGAGATCCGCGCGCTCGAGGACGCCTACGCCCGCGCGGAAACGCCCGTCGTCTCCAACAACTCCGCCCACCGCGCGACGCCCGACGTGCCCATGATGATCCCCGAGCTCAACCCCGAGCACGCGGCGGTCATCGAGCACCAGAGAAAGCGCCTGGGCACCCGCGTGGGCTTCGTCACCGTGAAGCCCAACTGCTCCATCCAGTCCTACGTGCCCGCGCTGCACGCGCTCTTGCCGCTGCGCCCCGTGCGCGCGGTGGTGAGCACCTATCAGGCGATCTCCGGCGCGGGCAAGACGTTTGAGCGCTGGCCGGAGATGGTGGACAACGTGATCCCCTACATCGGCGGCGAGGAGGAGAAGAGCGAGCAGGAGCCGCTCAAGATCTGGGGCCGCGTCGAGGGCGGCGTGATCGTGCCCGCCAAGGCCCCCGTCATCAGCGCGCACTGCATCCGCGTGGCCGCCTCGGACGGCCACCTGGCGACGGTGTGGGCCTCCTTTGAGGAAAAGACCAGCGAGCAGGAGATCATTGAGCGCTGGCGCGCCTACCGTGGGCTCCCGCAGGAGCTGGGCCTGCCCTCCGCGCCCAGGCAGTTTCTGCAATACTTCGACGACCCCTCCCGCCCGCAGACCCGGCTGGACCGCGACTACGAAAACGGCATGGGCGTCTCCCTGGGCCGCCTGCGCGGGGACTCGCTGTTCGACTACCGCTTCGTGGGCCTGTCGCACAACACGGTGCGCGGCGCGGCGGGCGGCGCGGTGCTGATCGCGGAGCTGCTGGTCAAGCAGGGGTACATTCCGGCTAAATAACATGCTGGGGGAGGCGTCACGGCCTCCCCCCTTTCTTTGGCGAATCCCCGTTCCGGGGATTTTCATGTTCTTCTAATCTTCCTCTCATTGAATCCCGAGATGGAACGTGGTACCATAAATTCATCAAAGGGAAAGACAAGCAAGCATTCCCGGTCAAGGAGAAGAAGAGAAATGGAAACGATCAACCAATATATCTCATCCCTGTTCGCCAAGCTGCCCGCCACGCTGGACATCCTGCACCTCAAGGACACGGTGCAGGAGGACGCGCAGGCCTCCTACGCCGCCTACGTCAAGGAAGGCGTGAGCGAGCACGAGGCCCTGGGCCGGGTGCTTTCCTCGCTGGGTACGATCGACGAAATTCTGGAGCGCGCGGGCGTGGAGCTGCCCGACGAGGACGCGGACGAACGCGCCCCGCAAGGCGCCCGCGCCTCGGACGAGCCCTATGAGGCCGAATCCCTCTCCGACGACGCGGAGGACTACCTGGACGCGCAGTACAACATCTCGCGCATGAACGCCCTGGGCGTGGCCCTGTGCATCTGCGCGCCCGTCTGCCCGATCGTCTTCGACTCCATCCCCCTGCTCGGCCACTTCCTGAGCGAGGGCATCGGCGTGGTGGGGCTCTTCGGCTGCGTCGCGGTCGCGGTGATGCTCTTCATCTACGCCGGGTCCCTGCAAAAGAGCTGGCGCAACATCCCTTACGCCGTTCACCTCACCGGCGGCATGCGCGAGGAGCTGCGCCGCCGCTGCGCCTTCTACGACGAGCAGCGCGCGACCCACATCGCCCTGGGCGTGGGGCTGTGCATCTTCTCGCCCGCTGCGCCCTTCCTCTTCGGCGAGGGCTTCGGCGCCGGTCTGCTGTTCGTCATGGTCGCCATGGGCGTCTACCTGATGATCCTCTCCGGCGCGCGCGCCAAGTTCTGCCGCAGGCTGCTGCGCAACAGCTAAGCCACGCAGGGCGATAGGCTGCCGGGGTTTAAGCGAGCCGCTTCCGCGTGGAGCGGCTTTTTTGTGCGCGCGCAGTTTTACGTCCTTAAAAATGTGGATGTCTTCACTTTTTCCCTTGATAAAGTGTAGATTTTTGCATATAATAAGGCGGTAAAGGGGAGATCGCCATGAAGCGAAGCGCCATGCAAAATCTGATCGACTGGAAGGACCGGCCGGGCCGCAAGCCCCTGATCATCCGCGGGGCGCGCCAGGTCGGCAAGACCTGGCTGATGAAGGAATTTGGGCGCGCCTGTTTTGAGAAGACGGCGTACATCAACTTCGACAACAACGCGCGCATGCGGGCGCTGTTTGAGGGGGACTTCGAGATCGATCGACTGCTCCTCGCGCTGCAAATCGAGTCCGGCGTGAAGATCGAGGCGAAAAACACGCTGATCGTCTTCGACGAGATTCAGGAGGTGCCGCAGGCGCTCTCCTCCCTCAAGTACTTCTGCGAAAACGCGCCGGAATACGCCGTCGTCGCCGCGGGGTCGCTGCTGGGCATCGCCATGCACCCCGGCACCTCCTATCCCGTGGGCAAGGTGGACGAGGTGATGCTGTACCCCCTGAGCTATCTGGAATTTCTCGACGCCGTCGGGGAGGAAGCGCTCGCGGACCTGCTTCGCAGGCGGGACTGGCCGCTGATTGCCGCTTTCCGGGATCGGCTGATCGCAGCGCTCAAGCAGTACTATTACGTCGGCGGCATGCCGGAATGCGTCTCTTCCTTTGTGCGGGAGCGCGATTTTGCTCAGGTGCGCGTGCTTCAAAACAGCCTTTTAAGCGCTTATGAGCAGGACTTTTCCAAGCACGCGCCGGACGCCGCCGTGCCCCGCATTCGCATGGTCTTTCAGTCCATTCCGGCACAGCTCGCGAAAGAAAACCGCAAGTTCATTTACGGCCTGCTTCGCGAGGGCGCACGCGCAAAGGACTTCGAGCTGGCCCTGCAATGGCTGAGCGACTGTGGGCTGATTCACAAGGTCGCCCGCGTGTCAAAGCCCGGCCTGCCGCTCATGGCCTATCAGGACATGCATGCTTTTAAGCTGTATTTGCACGACGTGGGCCTGCTGTGTGCCATGACCGGTTTGGACGTGCGCACGCTGCTGGAAGGGAACCGCATCTTCGAAGAGTTTAAGGGCGCGCTGACCGAGCAATACGTCCTGCAGCAGCTGATCTGCGAGGTTCACGCCACGCCCTACTACTGGTCGGCGGAAAGCTCCACGGGGGAGGTGGACTTTCTGCTTCAGCTGGGCGGTCAAGTCGCCGCACTGGAGGTCAAGGCGGAGGAAAACCTGCGCGCCAAGAGCCTGCGCACCTTCTGCCAGAAGTACAAGCAGGTGCGCGCGCTGCGCACCTCCATGTCCGACTATCGGGCGGAGGACTGGCTTCTCAACGTCCCGCTCTACGCCCTGAGCGCGATCGGCGAGCTCGTCCGGGAGGGATAGGCGGCGCAAGGCGCGGCGAGACGTCCGCCCGCGCGGCCATTGAAAAGATTCAGGGTAAAGAAGTGAACGCGTCTTCTTCACTTGTTTCTTATGTTCCGTTGCTTTCTTACGTTCTTTCTTATGATTTCTCTGTTTCCTCTTATGTTGTCTGTCGTTATTGCGCGAAACATCAGAAAACAGATGAAGAAACGTAAGTCGGTGTTATGTTCTGTCTTCTGTTTCTTGTTTGCGAAGTGAGGATGCCGGGGAAAGAAACGGGGCTGTCGCTGCTCGGGCGTGCGAAAATTCCGCACGTGCGAGCCTGCGACAGCCCCGTTTGTCCTTTTTCACCGAATGCGCCGCGCGGAGGTCTACCCCTGCGTGCCGTCCGCCGCGTCCTTCGGCGGCGCCTCCTCGCGGGCGCGCTGCCTGAGCTTCTGTTCCTTGAGCGACAGCGCGTAGAGGTAGCTGTTGATGATGTCCGTCAGAGGGCCGAACTCGCCCGGCTCCAACAGTTGCAGCCGCGCCGTCAGCCGGGCCAGCTCGTCCGCGCCGCGATCTTGCGGCGTCTCCCCCAGAAACAGCTCGTCCGCCGTGATGTTCAGAACGCGGCATACGTCGATGAGCTTTTCAACCGAAAGGCCGTACACGCCGTTTTCGACCCGGCTGATGTAGTCCGCGCTGCTGATCGAGAGCGCCTCCGCGAGCTGCGCCTGCGTCCAGCCCGCCTGCGTCCGTGCCTCGTAAATGCGCGCGCCGATCTCCCTGCGCAGCTCTTCCTTGTCCATCGTATCATCACCTGCCCCTCAGTGTATCGCATCCTTTCACGGAGGAACATGTAGTAACACCCCATATTTTTCTTGGAATTGTCCGCCGGCGTCCTGTATGGTACGATTTCATCAGCAAAAAGGCACGGAAGGATGCTGAAACGATGGCTGAAACCCTGACGCTCGACGAACAGCTTCTGACGCTCCTGCCCAGCGTGGGCATCATCCCCCCGCTCAGCGGCTTTCTGTATCTGGCGACCGCCATCCGGCTGGAGCTCGCGGCCCCTGTCCCCTCGGCCTCGTCCCTGCAAATCAGCCGGAACGTGGCGGCGGCGTGCGGCGTACACCCCGGCGCGGTCACCTCCGGCGCGCGCTACGCCCTGCGCGCCGCGTTCCGCAAGCGAAACGTCTGCCCGGAGCCCGATTTGGCCGAGGCGCTGGGCCTTCGGGGCAGCGCGCCCCCGGGCGTCCGCCCGTTCGTGCAGCGCGCCGCCGCGTTCCTGCGCGCGCATCAGGCCGTCCGCGTTCGGGACGGGTCCGCGCTTTGCGTTTGCTGGATGGAAAGAAAATAGCATTCAACGCCGCCCCCGCGCGGATTCCCGCATCGGAACCTCCCGGCGCGCGAAGAATATGCTGTTAGCACAGACATGCGATGGGAGGTTCTTTTTCCATGAAAAAAAAGCCCGTATTCAGAGGCAGCGCGGTCGCGCTGGTTACGCCCTTCGACAGCCTGGGCGTGGACTTTGACGCGCTGCTCCGCCTGGTGGACCGGCAGATCGACGCGGGCACGGACGCCCTCGTCATCCTAGGCACGACCGGCGAGCCCTCGACGCTTACAGAATCCGAGCGGCGGGCGGTGCTCTCCGCCGTGATCGAGCGCGTGGGCGGGCGGATTCCCGTCATCGCGGGCACCGGGTCCAACGACACCCGCCACGCCGTACATCTCGCGCGGGAGGCCGCCGCCCTCGGCGCGGACGCGCAGCTTTGCGTGACCCCCTACTACAACAAGGCGACGCAGCGCGGCCTCGTGCAGCACTTCACCGCCGTCGCGGACGCCGCCCCCCTGCCGACGATCCTCTACAACGTGCCCTCGCGCACCGGCGTCAATCTGCTGCCGGAAACCGTGCAGGAGCTGTGCGCGCACGAGAACGTCGCGGGCGTGAAGGAGGCCGTCGGGGACGTGGTGCAGATCGCGGAGCTGTTCCGTCTGTGCCACGACGAGATCGCCATCTACTCCGGCAACGACGACCAGACCCTGCCCCTGCTCGCCTACGGTGGGGACGGCGTCATCTCCGTTGCGGCCAACGTCTGCCCCGGCGCGATGGTCCGCCTGACGCACGCCTACTTCGCGGGCGACGTGAAGGCCGCGCGCGACGCGCAGCTTACGCTGCTGCCCCTGATGCGCGCGCTGTTCATGCAGGTCAACCCCATCCCCGTGAAGGCGGCGCTCTCGCTGCTGGGGCTGTGCGAAAACCGCCTGCGCCTGCCGCTCACGGCCATGGAGGGCGAGGAGCTGGAGCGCCTGCGCCGCGCGCTGGGCGTGCTGGACGGCGCGCTGAACGGCTGACAAGAGCGCGAGGCTTCGGCCCCGCGCCTTTTTGTGCAAAGCGCTTGACATGGAGTGCGCTCCAGGTGTTATGCTGTAGCCATCAGCCGCGGGCGGCAGGCCCGCAAAGGAGGAAGCGAGATGGCGCAGGACGGCCCCACGCCTCAGGAGAGGTTCGCGCGCGAGATGGGCGCGCTTTCGCAGACGGACCCGGAGTTTATGCAGATTTTCACACGCTTCGCGTTTACAGACGTGCCGGAGGGCTGCACGCTGGACGCCCCCACGCGCTATCTCGCCGTGCTCTCCGCGCTGCTCGGCTGCGGGGGGACGCAGGCCTTCCGGGCGCTGCTGCCCGCCGCGCTCTCGCAGGGGCTGACGCCCGTGATGGCGCGGGAGGCCGTGTACCAGTCCGCCGCGTACCTGGGCTTTGGCCGCATGCTTCCCTTTCTTAAAATCCTGAGCGGCGTGCTGCGCGCGCAGGGCGTTCAGCTTCCCCTGCCGCCGCAGGCCAGGGCCGACGATTCCGCCCGTCTTCAGGCGGGCGAGCAGGCGCAGGCGGACATCTTCGGCCCGCAGATGCGGGGCTTCGCCGCCTCCGGCCCGGAGGAGACGCGCGCGATCCACCGCTGGCTCTCGGAAAACTGCTTTGGGGACTACTACACGCGCGGCGGCCTCGATTACCGCCAGCGCGAGATGGTCACGTTCTGCCTGCTGCTCTCGCAGGGCGGCTGCGAGCCGCAGCTTTCGAGCCACATCGCCGCGAACCTGCGCCTGGGCAACGACCGCGCGTTCCTGATTCAGGTGATCTGCCAATGCCTGCCCTACGTGGGCTACCCGCGCAGCCTGAACGCGCTGCGCCTGGTGCGCGAGGCGTCCGGCGGCGCCGATTCCTGAGAGGAAAATCGCGCCTCGCGGCGAACTCTTCCATTATAACAGGGCATTTTGAAGGGAGGACGGGACATGACCATCGCAGAGGCGAGCCGGAAGTACGGCATCAGCGCGGACACGCTGCGCTATTACGAGCGGATCGGCCTGATTCCGGACGTACCCCGCAGCAAGAGCGGCATCCGCGACTACGACGAGGCCGCGTGCGGCTGGATCGAGCTGATGAAGTGCCTGCGCTCGGCGGGCGTGCAGATCGAGGCGCTGATCGAATACGTGCGGCTTTACCAGCAGGGCGGCGACACGGCGAAGGCCCGCAAGGCGATCCTGATCGAGCAGCGCGCGCTGCTGCAAAGCCGCATTCAGAGCATGCAGCAGGCGCTGAACCGGCTGGACAGGAAGATCGAGAACTACGACCGGATCATCGCGCCCCTGGAGCAGGCGCTCGCAAAGGAAGGGGCGGAGGAACCCGCCGCGCCCTCCGTGGCCTCCTGACGGGGAGGGGGAGCGGCGTAAGGGCGGGCAAGGCCGTGAGAACTGTTTGGGAAGAACATTCACCTCGGAGAGCCACGGAGACTCGTCCCGGCGACTCCGAATGAATTTTTTTCAAGAGCGATCCGGGAAATCGCCCGAAGCGCCCTATCGAGTTTGGAAAACGATTGCCCCGCTTTTCAGCCGGGGCTATGGGTCTACGGCGGAAACCGGAGCCGTTGCCAGAGCCATAACAAACGAAAGACCCATACGCGCGGGGGACCTCGAATGCCCCGGCATATGAGTCTGTTCAAGCTGCCTTCAGTGGACGCGCCGTGTCCCGAACGGTACGCACGGCGCGGTGAGAGGACGGGGATTAATCCCCCTCTCCTGCTCGATTGAAATCTTCAAGCGTTAAAGAAGAGCTCCACCATTCTTCAAGCTCGGAGTGGCCAACCGGCACAATCGAGATCGAGTTCAGTTCACCTGTTATAGGAATCATGCCCGTGAAGGCACTTGGAGCACTGATCTCCGATTTAATTGTTTCGTTCAGGCACAGTTGGCCCGCCTCCTGGTCATTCATATATACGTTAAAGTACTCTATATCGTCGTTGGGAAAACGGTCAGGGAAAGAGACGCGAATCGCCACGGAGGCATAATCCGCAAACGGATCGGCGACGATTATTGACGCATCCACTTGAAATTGATCGAACAATTTCTGTGCGTAATAGTACAAGCAAGAAGCAGGATGCGTTCGTTCCTCACAGGTTGCAGCAGGACAAACAGCCATGAGTACGGCGCAAATAAACGCAAATCGTTTTCTCATACCCTTCTCCTTGTCTGTGCGGCGGCCGACGCAAAAGCGATAAAGGCAGCCCCGCAGCATTCGCTGTTTTCCGTCGGTAAACACCAGCCTATGGGAAGTCGGAGCAAGCCGCAATCCGGTAACAACTTGATACGATATGGAATGGCCGTTCCCCTGCATGTCGTCTTGCATGTTGGGTTTCGGCTCTTGCTCTATGTCCGAATCGCTTTTTCGGCCCACTCGGCATCTTTGAACCAAAAATAGAAATCTGGGGGCGCCTGCTGTGGATCGGTCAAATTGAATATCCGGATGAGCAGCGTTGAAACTCAAAGCCATGCAGGCGAAACTGCTTCCAAGCCAACCCTTCTTTTAGTATATGAGTCAGAAATCACTTTGTCAATTCCAGACGTCTCGGAATCCAGGACAATCGCTTACGAACGGGATTGATAAAAAGCCACTTCTGAGATTCGTCTTCGCAGCTCCAAAATGATGTTTTTCTCAAGAGCGAACTTTGAAACCGCCCCAAGCACAATATTGAGTTCGTAAGCGATTGCCCTACCCCCGGCAGGATTTCTCCCGCCGGGGGTTTCGCCGTTTCATCCAGCCTTACGCCGCGGGTGGTTCCCCGCCGTCGCCGTTCCCGATGGCGTCCAGCGCGTCGCGCAGCTTCTTGGGCCACGGCACGCCCAGCAGCGTCGTGTTCTCCAGAATCGAGATGCCCTCGTTCGCCACGTAGAAGCACACCACCGCGCTGTGCAGCACCGCCGTCCCCATCGCCTGGTCGAGCTGCCAGGCGATGAACACCACCAGCACCATCACGCCCTTCTTGAGCAGCCCCTCAAAGCCCGCCTTGCTCG
>JAEXCG010000125.1 GCA_023402355.1 Bacillota bacterium
ACATGAGCCCGCACGTAGAGCGGATTTTTCAGCTTTCAGGGCTGCAGCGCATCATCGAAAAAGTGCGATAACACGGGAGGAAGGGATTATGGTGAAACAGAACAGCATGCGGCTCGAGTTCCTCGGCTGCGCACAGAACGAGTCCTTCGCGCGCGTGGTCATCAGCGCCTTCGCCGTGCAGCTAAGCCCCACGATCGAGGAAATCGCGGACATCAAGACGGCGGTGAGCGAGGCGGTGACGAACGCCATCGTGCACGCTTACGTGGGCACGCAGGGCACGGTCGTCATGAGTGCGCAGATCGAGGGGGAGCACGAGATGAGCGTGACCATCGAGGACCACGGAAAGGGCATCGCGGACGTGGAAAAGGCCATGCAGCCCTTTTATACGACGCAGCCGGAGATGGAGCGCTCGGGCATGGGCTTTGCGGTGATGCAGACGTTCATGGACACGCTGGAGGTCACGTCCAGACCCGGCGAAGGGACCTGCGTGCACATGACGAAACGCTTTGGCGCCGGGGAGTGACGCGCGTGGCCGGTGTGCTTTCACACGAAGAGGCCATGCATCTCATAAAACTGGCACAATCCGGGGATTCGCAGGCGCTCGAGCGCATGGTCAGCGCGAATCTGGCGCTGGTGCGCTCTATTTGCGCGCGCTTTGCGGGCCGCGGATGCGAGATGGAGGAGCTGTATCAGTTGGGGGCCCTGGGGCTTGTCAAGGCCATCAAGAACTTCAAGCTTGACCTCAACGTGCGCTTTTCCACCTACGCCGTGCCGATGATCATGGGGGAAATACGAAGGTTTCTGCGCGACGACGGGACGATCACCGTCTCGCGCAGGCTGAAGGAGACCGCGGCGCACGCCGCCAAGGCCGCGGAGCTGCTGCGCCAGCAGCTTCTGCGCGAGCCGACGATCAGCGAGATCGCCAAGGCCCTGCGCTGCGACGAGCAGGAGCTGACGATGGCGCTGGAAAGCAGCTACGGCGTCGTCTCCATGGACGCGCCGATCGGCGAGGAGGACGGCGGCACGCTGTGGGACGTCGTCGGGGAGGAGCAGGACGGCGCGATCGACCGATTCGCCCTGCGCGAGGAAATCGAAAAGCTGCCGGAGCGGGATCGAAAGCTCATTGTGCTGCGCTACTTCCGCGACAAGACGCAGACGCAGACCGCACAGGAGCTGGGCATGACGCAGGTGCAGGTATCGCGGCAGGAGGCGCGCATCCTGCGGCGCATTCGGGAGGCAATGCTGCCGGGCGCGAAGGAAGCGTAGGCGGGGGATCAAAGAAACCAAAAAGCGGGAGCTGCCACGGCGGGCGGCGCCCGCTTTTTGCTGTCATACAGGGCGAAAGGAGTGCCTGAAGGCGGAGGCGGGCACCGCCCGCTGGCAGTTTTAAGGGAGATGATTTGCTTCGGCCGCGTACGCCAACGGTCGAGACAGAAAGCGGCGATTCGGAAGTGGAGGCGGGCACCGCCCGCTGTCAGCTTTGCGGGAGATGATTTGCTTCGGCCGCGTGCGCCAACGGACGAGGCAGAAAGCGGCGATTCGGGAGTGGAGGCGGGCACCGCCCGCTTTCAGCAGCTTGGGAGCCCGTTTGCACCACTGGGTCGAAAAGACTTGAAGTGATAGAAAAAGCCCCGTACAATAAGGCTGTAGCTACGAAAAAGAGGCCTTAAGGGGGGGAACTGGACTGTGAAGATAACCATCGACGAAAGCTCGGACGCCGTTCAGATCGAGGTAAACGTCCGCTGTCCCAGGATGGATGAACAGGTGCTTCGCATGCTGGCGCTGCTGCGCGCGTTCGACCAGAAGATCACAGGCGTCAGGGAGGGGCAGACGTTCATCCTGGAGGCGCGCGACATCCTTTACGCGGATTCCGTGGACAAAAAGACGTTTCTCTATACGGCGGACGGGGTGTTTGAGACGCCGCTCAGGCTATACGAGCTGGAGGAGCGGCTGGGCCCCAGCGACTTTTTTCGGGCGTCCAAGGCTGTTGTGGTGAACTTCGGACAGATTCGCTCGCTACGGCCGGAGTTCGGCGGCCGGATGCTGGCAACCCTGACGAACGGAGAGATCGTGTACGTTTCCAGACAATACGTGCCATTCATCAAGGAAAAACTGGGATTGAGGTGATTAGAATGAAGAAATGGTTTCAACGTTCAACGGAATGGAAGATGGGCGCCTCCTTTTCCTACTCGGTGGCGGTGCTGATTTACGCGGTCGTCACCCTGCTGTTCGGTGAAAAAAGCGTGTCCGTCACGGTTCTTTTCGAGCTGCTGGCGCTGTGCCTGGCGGGATCGCTGCTGCAATACGTCGCCTTTACGGACGCCGTCATCAAGAAGATGCGCTATAGCCTGCGGATGGTCGTGTTTTCCCTTCCGTTTCTCGCGCTGATGACGCTCTGCGCGGTCGTCTTCGACTGGTTTCCCAAGAGCGAGCCCTTTGCCTGGGCGACGTTTTTCATCATCTTCGTGCTCGTGCTGGCCGTATTCACGGCGGGGTTTGAAATCTATTACCGCGCGTCGGGCAGGCGCTACGACGGGCTACTGGGGGAATACCGCGCGAAAAAGGAGCGGGAAAAGAGGGAATAGCGCTGAAAGCGTCGAATGCGTAGGGCATGAAACGTGAGACGAGGTGAAGCGCATGCCCTTCCCCATGGTGCATCTTTGCATCGCGGACGAGATGCTTCGGCGCGGATATGAGGCGCAAGACCCGGCGCAATTCCTGCTCGGCGCGGTTGCGCCGGATTCCGTGCACTTCCGCCGGGGTTACGAGGCCCCCATGAAGGAGAAAAGCCACCTGTGGTCGGGGTGTGGGCCGCGCTGGGGCGTCACACTCGACAGCGATCGCTGGTTCCAAAACGCGCTGACATTTTGGCAGGCGCACCGCGCGGGCGCGGAGCGGGACTTCGCCGCGGGCTATTGCGTGCACGTCCTCACGGACTGGCTGAACGACGCGCGCATCTGGAAGCCGTTCCGGATGAAAAACGAAAGCTGTATGGACTCTTACGGAGCCGACCGTTATCACGAGGAAGCGCGGATGACCGATTACGCGCTCTATCTCAAAAGCCCACGCAGGCGGGAAATCTTTGAAGCGCTCAAAAGCGCGCGCGGATGCGACCTGGACGGACTCGTCTTGGCGGAGGACATCGCGCGCATGCAGGATTCCCTCCTGCGCGAGCAGTTTGTGAACCGAACGGCGGGCAACCCGGCGGACTTCACCTGCTGCACGCTGCAAAAGGTGGAAGCGCTGATCGAGGAGGCGAGTCGGGAAATCCCCGGTTACCTCGTGGCGGGAACGCCATAAGAGCACAAAAAACGGAGGCCGCGAAAGCCTCCGTTTTTGTATGCGCAGATCGTCTAAAAAGCGGGCTTAGCAGGAGAAGCGATCCAGCCAGTCCCGGCCCGCCTCGATGGATGCTTTCACCTGCTGCGGCGCGGGGCCGCCGGGAATGCTTCGCAGGTTCACACAGGCGCGCATGGAGAGCGCCTCGAACACGTCCGGCTCGAAGAGGGACGAGAATTCCTGAAGCTCCGGCAGCGTGAGGTCGAGCAGCGCCTTGTCCTCCTTGATACAGTGCAGCACCAGGCGGCCGATGACCGCGTGCGCCTCGCGAAAGGGCATGCCTTTCTTGACGAGGTAGTCCGCGGCGTCCGTGGCGTTGGTAAAGCCGCCCTCCGCGCCGCGCGCCATGACGTCCGTGCGGAAGCGGCAGGCGTCCAGCATGTGGGTGAAGACCACCAGCGCCTTGACCAGCGTGTCGCGCGCGTCGAAGAGCGCCTCCTTGTCCTCCTGCATGTCCTTGTTGTAGGCGAGGGGCAGGCCCTTCATGGCGGTGAGCAGGCCCATCAGGTCGCCGTAGACGCGGCCCGTCTTGCCGCGGATGAGCTCCGCGACGTCGGGGTTTTTCTTCTGGGGCATGATGGAGGAGCCGGTGGCGAAGGCATCGTCCATCTCCACAAAGCGGAACTCGTGGCTCGACCAGAGGATCAGCTCCTCGCAAAAGCGCGAAAGGTGCATCATGCAGATGGAGGCGGCGGAGAGAAAGTCCAGCATGAAGTCCCGGTCCGAGACGCCGTCCAGGCTGTTTTGCGTGATCGCGGAAAAGCCGAGCAGCTCGGCCACGCGCTCCCGGTTCAGGGGATAGGTGGTGCCCGCCAGCGCGCCGGAGCCCAGGGGCATCACGTCGCTGCGGCGGTAGCAGTCGCGCATGCGGTCCATATCGCGGGTGAACATCTGAAAGTAGGCCATCATGTGGTGGGCGAGGGTGATGGGCTGCGCCTTTTGCAGGTGGGTGTAGCCCGGCATGACGGTGTCAAGGTTTTCCTCCGCGATGCGCAGCAGCACGCGGCAGAGGTCTGAAAGCAGGGAGCAGACGCGCTTGGCCTCGTCCTTTGTGTACATGCGCCCGTCCAGCGCCACCTGGTCGTTGCGGCTGCGGCCCGTGTGCAGGCGCTTGCCCGCCTCGCCGACGCGCTCGATGAGCAGCTTTTCGACGTTCATGTGGATGTCCTCGGCGTCGATCTCGAACTGCACGCGCCCGGCCTCGACGTCCGCGAGGATGCCCTCAAGCCCCTCCACGATCTTCTCCGCGTCGGCCTTTGGGATGATGCCCTGCTCGCCCAGCATCGTCGCGTGGGCGATGGAGCCCTGAATGTCCTGCTTATACAGGCGCTTGTCAAAGGTGATGGAGGAATGAAAGTCATCGACGAGGCCGTCGGTCTGCTTTTCAAAGCGTCCGCCCCATAGCTTCATGAATACACGCTCCTTATATCTTGGTCAAAAAGGGCCTTTACAATAAGCAAAAGCAGAATCGATAGACCGCGCGCCCTTCGGGCGGCGAAGCCGCGGGGAAGGACGGCGGGGTCTACGGATCTGCTTTGTGCGCTTTCAGGCGGCCCGCAAAGGGGAACGGCGCTTAGAGCTGCCCGTTCTTTTCCTTCATCATCGCCTGCACCTTGAGCGGCAGGCCGAACAGGTTGATGAAGCCCTCGGAATCCTTGTGGCTGTACAGGTCCTTGGAGTCGCCGAAGGTTGCGATTTCCTCGAAGTACAGCGAGTTGGGGGACTTCACGCCCGCGGGAATGCAGTTGCCCTTGTACAGCTTCAGGCGGGAGACGCCGTTCACGTTCTGCTGGGTGGAATCGACGAACGCGCTGAGCGCCTCGCGCAGCGGGGTGTACCACTGGCCGTCGTAGACCAGCTCCGCAAATCGGATGGCCACCTGCTCCTTGTAGTGGCTGGTGATGCGGTCGAGCGTGATCTCCTCCAGGTTCTTGTGCGCGGCGTAGAGGATGGTGCCGCCGGGCGTCTCGTACACGCCGCGGGACTTCATGCCCACCAGGCGGTTTTCGACCATGTCCGCGATGCCCACGCCGTTGCGCGCGGCGATCTCATTCGCCTTTTCGATGAGGGCGACGGATTCGAGGCGCTCGCCGTTGATGGCGACGGCCACGCCCTTTTCAAACGTGAATTCGACGTACTCGGGCTTGTCCGGCGCGTCCTCGGGGCTGACGCAGATGAGCGGCAGGTCGCGCGGCGGCTCGTTCCACGGGTCTTCCAGGTCGGCGCCCTCGTGCGAGAGGTGCCAGAGGTTGCGGTCCATGGAATAGGGGCGCTTCTTGCTCACCGGCACCGGGATGCCGCGGGCCTCGGCGTAGTCGATTTCCTCCTCGCGCGTCTTGATGTCCCAGATGCGCCAGGGGGCGATGATGTCCATGTGCGGGTCGAAGGCCTTGATCGTCAGCTCGAAGCGAACCTGGTCGTTGCCCTTGCCCGTGCAGCCGTGGCAGATGGCGGTGCAGTTTTCCTGGTGCGCCAGCTCCACCAGGCGCTTTGCGATCAGCGGGCGCGCGAAGGAGGTGCCCAGCAGGTACTTGCCCTCGTACACCGCGCCGGCCTTGATGGTCGGCCAGACGAATTCATCCACAAACTCCTTGCGCAGGTCTTCGATGTAAAGCTTTTCCGCGCCGGTCTTCTTCGCCTTCTCGTGCAGCGGGGCGAGCTCCTCGCCCTGGCCGACGTCGGCCGCCACGCAGACGACGGCGCAGCCGTAGTTTTCCTTGAGCCAGGGGATGATGATGGACGTATCCAGACCGCCGGAATACGCAAGCAGAACGCGATCGTGTTTCTTCATAAGATAGGGTCCCCTCCAAATGGTTATTGGGCGCTTGGCCCTTGATTGCCGTATGACGCTGGTATTATACGTCATTTGCGCTAAAAATGCAAGAGGTTTGTATAAAAATACATTACGGTGTTTCCTTGACAGATGACGGCAAAAAAGATAAGATAAAATAGATTTTTTATAGACAAACGGAGCGATGCTTTTGACAATCTTGGGAATCGACCCCGGCCTTGCGACGCTGGGCTGGGGGGTCGTGGAGCAGGCGGGCAGCCGCCTGCGCATGGTGCAGTACGGCATCCTCGGCACGAAGCCGGGCAACACGCTGCCGCACAGGCTGCGCAGCATCTACATCGGCATGCAGCAGCTCATCGAGACGTACAGTCCGGACGACATCGCGTTCGAGGAGCTCTTCTTTTCCAAGAACGTGACGACGGGCATGGCGGTCAGCGCGGCGCGCGGCGTGGCGCTGGTGGCGGCGGCGGAAAAGACGGACAATTTATACGAATATACGCCCATGCAGATCAAGCAGGCGGTCGTGGGCTACGGCAAGGCGGAAAAGCAGCAGGTGCAGCAGATGGTGAAGATGCTGCTGTCGATGAAGGAAATCGCAAAGCCCGACGACGCGGCAGACGCGCTGGCCGTGGCCATCACCCACGCGCACACGGGAAACGCGCGCGCGCAGTTCAAGATCATGTAATAAGGAGACAACGCCATGTACGCGTTTATAGAAGGAAAGCTGGAGGAAAAGCGGCAGGGCGAAATCGTCATTAACGCCGGCGGCGTGGGCTATCAGCTCATCTGCTCGGCTTCGACGGTGGCCGAGGCCCCGCAGGCGGGCGAGCGGTTCCGGGCCTACACGTACCTTTCGGTGCGCGAGGACGCGATGGACCTGTTCGGCTTTGCGACCAAGGAGGAGCGGGCGATGTTCCTAAAGCTGTGCTCCGTGTCGGGCGTGGGCGCGCGTACGGCGCTGGGGGTGCTGTCCTCCATGCCGCTGCGGGACCTTTCCATCGCCATCGCCACGGGCGACACGGGCGCGCTTTCGCGCGCGCCGGGCATCGGCAAGAAGACCGCGCAGCGCCTCGTGCTGGAGCTGAAGGACAAGGTGGAGGCGGGCGAGCTCACCTCCAGCGCCGGGCAGGCCGTGCCCGCCGCCGCGATGGGCGCGCAGCAGGAGGCGGTGGCGGCGCTGATGGCGCTGGGCTACACCTCCGCTGAGGCGGCGCGCGCCATCAACCAGGTGCAGGGGCAGGCGGACAAGACCGACCAGCTCATCATGCTGGCGCTGCGCACGCTGGGCGGGAACTGACGCGGGATGAGGGAGTAAGAGCATGGAAGAAGAACGCTTGGTAACGACGGGCTTTCGGGACGGCGACGAGGAGATCGAGCAATCGCTTCGCCCCAAGACGCTGCGCGAGTACATCGGCCAGCAGACCGTCAAGGACAGCCTGAACATCTACATCGAGGCGGCGCGGGCGCGACGCGACGCGCTGGACCACATGCTGCTCTACGGCCCGCCGGGCCTTGGCAAGACGACGCTGGCCTGTATCGTGGCGGCGGAGATGGGGCAGAACATCCGCATCACCTCCGGCCCGGCCATCGAGCGCCCGGGCGATCTGGCCTCGATCCTCACCAATTTGAGCGCGGGCGACGTGCTCTTCATCGACGAGATTCACCGCCTGTCGCGCACGGTGGAGGAGGTGCTCTACCCCGCGATGGAGGATTACGCGCTGGACATCATGATCGGCAAGGGGCCGAGCGCGCGCTCCATCCGGCTGGACCTGCCCAAGTTTACGCTCGTGGGCGCGACCACGCGCGCGGGCCAGCTTTCGGCCCCGCTGCGCGACCGCTTCGGCATCCTGTTCAGGCTGCAGCTTTATTCGACGGACGAGCTTTCGCTAATCGTGCAGCACAGCGCGAACATCATGAAGATTCCGGCGGAACCGGAGGGCGTGCGCGAGATCGCGCGGCGCTCGCGCGGGACGCCGCGCATCGTCAACCGCCTGCTCAAGCGCGTGCGCGACTACGCGCAGGTGCGGGCGGACGGCGTCATCACCTACGAGGTGGCGCGCGAGGCGCTGAACCTGCAGGAGATCGACGAGCTGGGGCTCGACCGCGTGGACCGCGCGATGCTCAAGACGATGATGGAAAAGTTCGGCGGCGGGCCGGTCGGCCTGGACACGCTGGCCGCGACGACGGGCGAGGACGCGGTGACGATCGAGGACGTGTACGAGCCCTATCTCATGCAACTGGGCTTCATCATGCGCACGCCGCGCGGGCGCATCTGCACGCAGGCGGCCTACGACCACATGCGCATTCCCATGCCCGCGGGCAAAGACGCGAAGGACAAGGACGACGGACAGCTCTCGATGCTGGACTGACGCCTTTGGGAGGACGATATGCTGACATCCGATTTCAACTATGATTTGCCGGAGGAGCTGATCGCGCAGACGCCCATCGAGCCGCGCGACGCGAGCCGGCTGATGGTCTGCCACGTGCAGACGGGCGCGCGCGAGCACCGGATCTTCCGCGACATCACCGAGTACCTGCGCGCGGGCGACGTGCTGGTGCTCAACGAAACGCGCGTCATCCCCGCGCGGCTGTACGGCCGCAAGGAGGGCACGGGCGGGGCGATCGAGTTTCTGCTTTTAAAGCGCATCGACCGGGACACGTGGGAGGTCATCCTCAAGCCCGGGCGCAAGGCGAAGCCGGGCGCCGTGTTCGTCTTCGGCGAGGGGCTTTTAAAGGCCACGGTGCTGGACATGGCGCAGGACGGCGGGCGCGTGGTGCGCTTCAGCTACGAGGGCGTGTTCGAGGAAATTCTGGACCGGCTGGGCCAGATGCCGCTGCCGCCCTACATTCACGAAAAGCTTTCCGACAAGGAGCGCTACCAGACGGTCTACGCCCGGCAGGACGGCTCCGCCGCCGCGCCGACCGCGGGGCTGCACTTCACGCCGGAGCTGCTGGAAAAAGTGAGGGAAATGGGCGTTGAAGTCGTGCCCGTCCTGCTGCACGTGGGGCTGGGAACGTTCAGGCCGGTGAAGGAAGAGGACGTATCCCGCCACCACATGCACTCGGAATACTACGAGGTGACGGAGGAGGCGGCCGCGCGCATCAACGCGGCGCGCGCCGCGGGCGGGCGCGTCGTCTGCGTGGGCACGACGAGCGTGCGCACGCTGGAGACGGTGACGGACGAGGCGGGCGTGGTGCACGCGGGCAGCGGCTACACGCAGATTTTCATCACGCCGGGCGTGCCGCTGCACGCGGTGGACGTGCTGATCACGAACTTCCACCTGCCGCAGTCGACGCTGCTGATGCTGGTGAGCGCCCTGATGGGGCGCGAGCAGGCGCTCGCGGCCTATGAAGAGGCGGTGCGCGAGCGATACAGGTTCTTTTCGTTTGGGGACGCGATGCTCATCATCGCGAAAGAAGCAGAGGTGTAAAAAAGATGTTTCCGATTGCACAGGCGCCGCAGGCCCTTGCGGCGTTGATGGACGGAAAGGCGATCTTCGATTTTTATAGGCTGGTGGACGTGGCGCGATACGAGGTCTGCGACATGAGGTGCGGCGCGCTGGACGATGTGGGCGAGCGCTGCTTTGACGTCTGGCGGCGGGGAAAGGCGTGCGACAACTGCATTTCCCGGGTCGCGACAGAGGAAATGCGGCAGACCGTGAAGATGGAGAGCGTCGACGGCCAGATCTTCCTGATCGTATCGCAGCCGGTATGCGTGTGCGGCAGGACGCTGGCGCTGGAGCTCATCAAGAACGTGACGGAAAATCTGCTGGTGAACGACCAGGATCTCGCCGGCAACGTGCGCCTGGAGAGCTACATCGCAAAGATCAACGAGCTGACGGTGCACGATTCTTTCACAGGCCTGTTTAACCGCCGCTTCGCGCAGGACGAGCTCGGCCGCGCGGTTCAGGACTTTCAGGAAGGCGACGCGCTGACGGCCGTGCTGCTGGACGTGGACTGGTTCAAGGAGGTCAACGACACCTACGGCCACCTCAAGGGGGACGAGGTGCTCCTGACGGTCGCGGAAATTCTTGAGACCTACGCGAAGCGCGGCGCGGGCTGGGCCAGCCGTGTGGGCGGGGACGAGTTCCTCGTCGTGATGAAAAAGGACGCCCAAGAGGCGGGGAAGCTCGCGCGCGAGCTCTGCGAGGCCGTCGAAAACCGTACGTTTGTCTCCGAGAAGGGGACGTTCCACGTGACGCTCAGCGCGGGTCTGGCTACCTTTGAACCTTGCATGAAGGACTGGCGCGCGCTGTACGAGGCTGCGGACCGGAAGATGTACCGGCAGAAAAAGGCGCGGCACGCGCGGCCGCACGACGATAATGGGAGAGCAAGATGAATCAACCGCTGACATTTGAACTTCATAAAACCGACGAGCGCACGGGCGCGCGCCGGGGCGTGGTGCATACGCCGCACGGCGACATTCAAACGCCGATCTTCATGCCCGTGGGCACGCAGGCGACCGTCAAGGCGACGACGCCGCGCGAGCTGGAGGAGGCGGACGCGCAGATCATCCTGTCCAACACCTATCACCTGCACGTGCGCCCGGGCGAGGCGCTGGTAAAGGAGGCGGGCGGGCTGCACCGGTTCATGTCCTGGAACCACCCGATTCTGACGGACAGCGGCGGGTTCCAGGTGTTTTCCCTCTCCGGGCTTCGCAAGATCAAGGAGGAGGGCGTAGCGTTTCAGTCGCATCTGGACGGAAGCCGCCTGTTCATCTCGCCCGAGGTCTCCATGCAGATTCAGCAGGATCTGGGCGCGGACATCGCGATGTGCTTTGACGTATGCTCGCCCTACCCGTGCGACCACGAGACGGCGGAGGCGGCCATGCACCGAACGCACCGCTGGGCGCAGCGCTGCAAGGATTTTCACACGCGCGAGGATCAGGCGCTGTTCGGCATCGTGCAGGGCGCGTTTTACAAGGACCTGCGCATCGAAAGCGCAAAAGTTCTTTCAGACATGGATTTTCCGGGGTATGGCATCGGCGGGCTCAGCGTGGGCGAGCCCAAGCCCATCATGTACGAGATGCTGGAGGAGCTGATGCCCTACATGCCGAAGCAGAAACCCCGCTACCTCATGGGCGTGGGCAGCCCGGACTGCCTGGTGGAGGGCGTGCTGCGCGGGGTGGACATGTTCGACTGCGTGCTGGCGACCCGCATCGCCCGGAACGGCACGGTCTTTACGGACAAAGGGCGGCTCGTCATCCGCAACGCGCAGTACGCGCACGACTTCGGCCCGCTGGAAGAAGGGTGCGACTGCTACGCCTGCCGGAACTTCTCGCGCGCCTACATCCGCCATCTCATCAAGGCGGGGGAGATCACGGGCGGCAGGCTTGCGACGATCCACAACCTGCGCTACCTGCTCAGGCTCATGGAGCGCATCCGCAAGGCCATCGAGGAGGACCGCTTCGAGCAGTTCCATCGCGATTTCTTCGCGAATTACGACATGAGCCGGAACTTTTGACCGCCCCAAAATAATTTGAACGTAGTAGGATTAACCCTTGCAATACGCTACGCCAAAAGATATAATAGGGTGTAATTTGGAAAAGGAGTGTTTCTATTCATGATGAACGCGTTTTTGAACCTTCTGGCCGATGCTGCCCCTGCCGTGGGCGATGCCGCCGCCGCTGCCGGCGATGGGGCGGCCGAAGTAGGAGCCGTCGGTGGCGCTGTGGGCCTGATTATGTCCCTGGCGCCGATGATCCTGATCTTCGTCGTCTTCTACTTCATGCTGATCCGTCCGCAGCGCAAGAAGGACAAGGAAGCCAAGGCGATGCTGGCGGCGCTGAAGGTCGGCGACCGCATCTGCACCATCGGCGGCATCTACGGCACGATCGCCAACATCAAGGACGACGTGCTGACGGTCGAGGTCGGCGCCGAGAAGACCAAGCTCGTGTTCGCGCGCTGGGCTATCCGCAACGTCGAGGAAATCTCGATTTCCAACGACGCGGAAGCGCTCATCTGATCGGAAGCGTTTGAGTGATAAGGCCTCCCGGACGTGCATAGATTCTTCTATGACACGGACGGGAGGCGCTTTTTTATGAAACAGGCGGTACAGGGATCGGTGAAAGGACAGGCAAAGACGCCGGACACCATGGCCCGGCGTAAGCCGCGCGCGGCGGGGAAGAAGAACAACACGATCAAGAGATTGCTGCTGGGCTTTCTGAGCGCCCTGGCGGCGACCGTGCTGGGCGTGGTGCTCTTTGCGCTGCTGCTGCGCGTCTGGCAGATGGACAGCGGGGCGATCACGGTCGTCAACCAGGTGCTCAAGCTGGTCGCGATCCTCGTGGGCGTGCTGGTGGCCGTGGGCCGGGGCGGCGAGCGGGGCGCCATGCGGGGCGCCTGCGTGGGGCTGCTCTACATGGGGCTGGGCGTCGCGCTCTACGGCGTGTTCAGCGGTCAGCAATTGAGCCTCGCGGGCTACGCGGCGGACGTCGGCATGGGCGTCGCGGCGGGCGGCCTGTGCGGGATGATTTTGTCGAATCTTCCGGCGAAATGATTGCATCGGACATAAAACTGTTGTATAATAAGCTATCGTATGGTGTTACACCGAATCTGTTTACGGAGGAATGAAGAATGAAGCATATTCAGACCGTTCAGAAGTCCTGCCTGAAGGAAAGCCTGAAGCACGGCGGCTGCGGCGAGTGCCAGGCTTCGTGCCAGAGCGCCTGCAAGACGTCCTGCACCGTGGCGAACCAGTCCTGCCAGAACAAGAACAACAAGTAAGGATTTGGAAGCTTGCCTGACGGCATCCGACATGGTTCGGATGCCTCTTCTTTTGCTTCTCTTAGGCCTACACGCCCCGGCCGCGTGCGAACGCCCGCGGCCCATTTGAACATAGAACCCCAATCCGAAGGAGGAACTGTTTTTGATTCATACGTTTACATCCTGTGACAAGTACATGGCGCTGGACGTGGGCAGCGGCGCGGTGCACGCGCTGGACGAGCTGGCCTACGACGTGCTGCGATTGCACGAGGAGGGCGCTTCCTTTGAAGAGATTCGCGCGCAGCTTGGCGGCAAGTACGCGGCGGAGGAGCTTGAGGAGACGCTGGAAGAAATTGAAGAGCTGATCCGCCTGGGGCAGTTGGACACGGACGACGACTACGCGGAGCTGGACGTGAACGCCGATCCCGGCGTGGTCAAGGCCATGTGCCTGCTGGTGACGCAGGACTGCAACCTGCGCTGCAAGTACTGCTTTGCCTCCGCGGGCGAGTACCACATGAACGGAAGCTGCCTGATGTCCTTTGAAACGGGCAAGCGCGCGCTGGACTGGCTGGTCGAAAAGAGCGGAAAGCGCCATGCGCTGGAGGTGGACTTTTTCGGCGGCGAGCCGCTGATGAACTTTGAGGTCGTAAAGCAGCTGGTCGCCTACGGCCGCTCGCTGGAAAAGGCGCACGACAAGCAGTTCAAGTTTACGATCACCACCAACGCCGTCGCCCTGACGGACGAGATGATCGACTTCTTCAACCGGGAGATGCACAACGTCGTGCTTTCGATCGACGGTCGGCCCGAGGTGCACGACCGCATGCGCCCCACGCCCAACGGCAAGGGGTCGTACGAGATCATGATGCCCAAGGCGCGTCGCCTGGCGGAAAAGCGCGGGCAGAAGGACTACTACGTGCGCGGTACCTACAGCGCGCACAACCTGGACTTTGGAAACGACGTGCTGCACCTGGCGGACCTAGGCTTTGAGCAGATTTCCATCGAGCCGGTCGTGGCCGATCCCTCCTGCGAGTACGCGCTCAAGGAGGACATGCTGCCCGCGATCAAGGACGAGTACGAGCGCCTGGCCCGCGTATACCTGCGCCGCAGGCAAAACAGCGACACGTGGTTCAACTTCTTCCACTTCATGATCGACCTGAAGGGCGGGCCCTGCCTGCGCAAGCGCCTCACCGGCTGCGGCGCGGGCAACGAATACGTGGCGGTGACCACGGACGGCGACATCTACCCCTGCCACCAGTTCGTAGGCCGCGAGGGCTACCGCATGGGCAGCGTGCTGGACGGCAGCTTCGACGGCGCAATTCAAAGGCAGTTCGCGGAAAACCACGTGCTGAACAAGGAAAAGTGCTCCAAGTGCTGGGCGCGCTTCTACTGCAGCGGCGGGTGCGCGGCCAACGCGCAGGCGTTTGGCGGCAACATCCGCGAGCCCTACGACATGGAGTGCCAGATGGAACGCAAGCGTCTGGAGTGCGCGATGGCGATTTACGCCGTCGAACACGAAGGCGAAGCTTGACGAAACGTACAAAAAGACCTATAATAACTACATCTGTTTGCCCCATGGGGCTTAAAAGAATTGTCGCAGGAGGTGGAGCACATGGCCCGAAAGAGGCCGCTTCGCGTCTTGGTGGCGGTTCTTTTTTCACTCGTCTGCCTCGCCGCGCTGCTGCAGGGCATGGACCGGCTGCTCTACCGCGCGCAGGACGCGCCCATGCCGGTCGAAAACGCGCTGCCTTCCGCCATGGGTCTGCCGCCCGCGGTGCTGACGGCAAACGTCCCCACGGCGCCCGCGCAGGAGGCGCAGCCCCTGCCGGAGGCGCTGCAAGGCGCTTCGCGGCAGGCGGCCGTCCCGGCGGCGCTGCTCGCGGGGCTCTTTGCGGCGCTGTGGCGAAACCGCGCCCGGAGCGGGCGAGACCGGAACGGCAACGTGCTGCAAAGGCGAAGTTACATGCTCTCCTTGCATCAGGCGTTTTCGTTCAGTGACGGCGGCGCATAGAATCGCGCCCCAGACGAAAGCGATACCGAATACATTTTGGAAGGAAGATTTGACATGGCGAACAAGAAATTGGGGGGCAAGAACCGCAAGGCCGTCAGCGTCGCGCAGCTTTGCGTCATCCTGATCCTGATCGTGCTGGCGGGCTTTGTGGCCCTCAACGGCTTTGGCAAGGGCACGATGGTGCAGTACATGAAGCCCTGGGGCGAGGCGATCAGCCTGGGCCTCGACCTGCGCGGCGGCGTCTACACCGTCTATCAGGCGCAGAGCGACGGCGTGGAGGACTTCGACGGCAAGATGGATACCACGGTGAACATCCTGACCGGACGCCTGACGCGCCAGGGCTTCACGGAAGCCACGGTCACCCGTCAGGGCAGCGACCGCATCCGCATCGAGATTCCGGACGTGAAGGACCCGAACGAGATCCTCACGATCATCGGCACCCCGGCGCACCTGGTCTTCAAGGACAACGCGGGAAACGTCGTCATGGAGGGCCAGGAGGTCAAGGAGGCCTACATCAGCCAGGACGACACTGGCACGCCGTGCGTGGCCTTCAAGCTGTCCGACGTGGGCACGAAGCAGTTCGCCGAGGCGACGGCGGCCAACCTGAACAAGACGATCTCCATCGAGCTGGACGGCGAGGTCATCTCCGCGCCGACGGTCAACTCCGTCATCGCGGGCGGCTCGGGCATCATCCAGTCGCCGGGCATGACGGTGGAGGAAGCGAGCAACCTGGCGATGCTGATCCAGTCCGGCGCGCTGCCGCTGGACATTCACCAGCTTGAGGTCTCCGCCATCTCCGCGACGCTGGGCGTCGAGGCGCTGGACAAGGCGATTCTGGCGGCCGTCATCGGCGTCATCCTCGTCATGCTGTTCATGATCGCGCGCTACCGCCTGTGCGGCGTCATCGCGGACATCGCGCTGACGATCTACATCCTGCTGGTCATCTTCCTGCTGGCGGTCACGGGCGCGCAGCTCACGCTGCCCGGCGTCGCGGGTATCATCCTGGGCATCGGCATGGCGGTCGACGCGAACGTCATCATCTTCGAGCGCATCCGCGAGGAGCTGAACGCGGGACGCCCGCTGTTCTCCTCCGTGAAGAAGGGCTTCAGCAACGCGCTTTCCGCCATCATGGACTCCAACGTGACCACGATCATCGCGGCGCTGGTGCTGCTGTGGTTCGGCACGGGCTCCATCAAGGGCTTCGCGATCACGCTGGCCATCAGCGTCATCACGTCCATGTTCACGGCGGTCGTCGTGACCCATGGGCTGCTCAACATCTTCGTGAACCTGGGCATCGAGAATAAGGCGCTCTACGCGCGGCCCGCGAAGGAGAACGAGGGCCACGTGCTCAAGGACCGCTCCAAGGTCTGCATCCGCGTCTCCGCGATCGTGATCGCCGTGGCGCTGGTGATGTCCGTCTTCGGGTTCGGCATGAACCTGGGCATCGACTTCACCGGCGGCATCATCATGGAGTACGACATGGGCGAAGCCTATCAGGTGGCGGACATTCAGGCCGCGCTCGCCAACCAGGGCGTGAGCGACGCGCAGATTCAGGTGACCGGCGAGGACGGCCTGAAGGCGCAGATTCGCATCCGCGACGTGGAGAACCCCGACGAAATGCGCGCCGCGCTGGAGGCGGAGCTCGCCGCCAAGTACACCAGCATGCAGTTCATCACCGTGGACCGCGTGGGCGCGGTCGCCGGGCGCGACCTGATCCTCAACGCGCTCAAGAGCGTGCTGGTCGCCGCGGCGCTGATGCTGCTCTACATCGCCATTCGCTTTGACTTCTACTCCGGCCTGGCGGCGGTCATCGGCCTGGTGCACGACGTGCTGATCATGGTGGCCCTCATGGTCTTCCTGCGCCCGTTCGTGCAGGTGAACACCACGTTCATCGCCGCGATGCTGACCATCGTCGGCTACTCGATCAACAACACCATCGTCATCTTCGACCGCATCCGCGAGAACGTGCACGGCGGCATGCGCGGAAAGCCGCGCACCGAGATCGTCACCGCCTCGATCCGCGAGTGCTTCACCCGCACGGTGAGCACTACGCTGACGACGCTGCTGACGACGGTGACGCTGTTCGTGCTGGGCGTGGCCTCCATCCGCGAGTTCACGCTGCCGCTGATCGTGGGCATCGTCTCCGGCGTGTACTCCGCAAACGCCATCAACGGCTACGTGTGGGCGTTCCTGATGGATCACCGCGCGAAGGCCAAGCAGAAGGAAGCCAAGAAGGCGTAAGAAACGCTTTGGCGAAAGAGCCTGCGGGGGCGCAGGCTCTTTCGTCCTATTCAGACTTCTTCCGTTTTTTCAAACAGGCCGGTAAAGGAGGGCGGAATTTGCTTCGTTTCGTTCAAAAGACACAGGAGGGGAAGCCGGAGGCGCTGCTTCATGCGGACATTCCCGCCCGGCTGGCAGAGCTGCTCTATTCGCGGGGCATCCGGACGCCGGAGGAGGCGGAAGCCTACCTGCACCCGACAAGGGAGCGATTGCACGACCCGATGAAGATGCAGGACATGGACCGGGCGGTCGCCTGCATCCGCGAGGCGATCACGCGCCGCCTGCCCATCGTCGTCTACGGCGATTACGACGTGGACGGCGTGATGGCGACCTCGATTCTGCTGACCTATTTGAAAAAGCAGGGGGCGGACGTAACCTACTACATCCCCGACCGGCATGGCGAGGGCTACGGGCTGAACATCCCGGCGGTGGAGGAGATTGCGCGGCGAGCGAAACTGCTCGTCACGGTGGACTGCGGCATTACCTCGGACCGGGAGGTCGCGCGGGCGCGGGAGCTGGGCATGCAGGTGATCGTGACGGACCACCACCAGCTCGGCGAGCGGCCGTTGGCGTGCGAGGCGGTGCTCAACCCCCTGCTGGGGGAGTACCCCTTCCGCAGGCTGTGCGGCGCGGGCGTCGCCTTCAAGCTGGTGCAGGCGCTGGGCGGCATGGAAGCGCTGGAGCCCCTGTGGGAGCTGGCGGCGCTGGCGACGGTGGCGGACCTGGTGCCGCTGACGGACGAAAACCGCGTGATCGTGGCCTGCGGCCTGCGGGCGATCAACGGGACGAAGCGGCCGGGCCTGCGCGCGCTGATCGAGGAGGCCGGGCTGTCGGGCAGGGAGATCACGAGCGGGCACATCGCCTTTCAGCTCGCCCCGCGCATCAACGCGGGCGGACGGCTGGCGCTCGCCGCGCGGGGCGTGGAGCTGATGACCACGCGCAGCGAGGAGAAGGCGCGCGATATCGCCCGCGAGCTGGAGGCCGACAACGCGCAGCGAAAGGAGCTGGAGCAGGAAATTTTGCGCCGGGCGGAGGAAATGCTGCCCGCGCAGGTCGATTTCCTGCGCGACCGCGCCATCGTGCTCTCGGGCGAGGGCTGGAACCCCGGTGTGATCGGGCTTGCGGCCTCGCGGCTGGTCGAAAAATACCGCTGGCCCACGATATTGCTCTCGCAGGACGGGGAAATCTGCGTGGGCTCCGCACGGTCGATTCCGGGCGTCAACATCCACGAGGCGCTGTGTGAATGCCGCGAGCTGTTCCTGCGCTTCGGCGGGCACGCGCAGGCCGCGGGCCTCACGATCGAGGCGCGGCACCTGCCCGAATTTAGAAAGCGCCTGAACGCGGCGATCGCCCGGCAGGCGGCGTGGGACACGTTTTACCCCACCGAGGAATACGACCTGGAGGTCGCGCTGCCGGAGCTCACGGAGGAGCTGGTGCACGCCTTTGACCAGATGCAGCCGACGGGCTTTGGAAACCCCGCGCCCGTGCTGTGCCTGCGCGGCGTGGAGCCGCTGGACGCCCGGCGCGTGGGCAAGGACTTTTCCCACCTCAAGCTGCGCTTTTCGGCGGACGGCGAGCAGCGCGACGGCATCGCCTTTCGCATGGGCGAGCGCGCGGCGGCGCTGCCCGAGCGCGTGGACGTGCTCTTTTCTGCCTCCGTCAACGAGTGGCAGGGCGAGCGCACCGTGCAGTGCGAGGTGCGGCAGATGGAGCCGTTCGCCGCGCCCAAAGCCTTTATCGCGGAGTGCAGGCGGCATGAGGAAGGATTTGTGCGTGCAATTTTGGCGCAAATCATCTATAATAGGCACAAGCAACGGACGGGCCCTTCCGGCTGCCGAAGGCTCACGCTGACGCAGGCGGACGAATACATTAAAGAAGCGCTGCGCGAAAGCCTTCAGGGCACGCTGCTCGTCTGCCAGACGCTGGGGTGTCTGCGCAAGTGGACCGTGCGCCTGGCGGTGATGGACGCGAAGCTCGACTACGCCAGGGGCCGTCTTACGGACGCGCGGCGCTTCAATACCCTGCTGGCGCAGCCGGAGATCGGTTTATCGCAAGGGAGCATGCGCCGCGTGGCGCTGCTGGACGGCGCGGTGGAGGACGCCTCGCTGGCCGCCTGGCAGGAAGCGTTCCCCGGCGCGGAAATCGTCGTGGTGGAGGACGCCTCCGGCTATGTCCGCCAGGAGGCGGCGCGCCTTGCGCCCACGGACGACGAGCTGCGCGGGCTGTACAAAAGGCTGCGCGCGCTGCCGCCGGACAGCCCGCTGGAGGAAGTGGCCGCGGCGTCGGGCCTGGAGGCGTGCAGGGCGCTGGCGGGGCTTTACGTCCTGCAGGAGCTTTCGCTTCTGCACTTGTCGCAGAGCCCTTGGCAGATGCGGCTGCTGCCGATGCGAAAATGCGACCTTTCCAGCAGCGCGCTGCTTTTGCGCCTGCGGGAGATCGCCGGGTAAGACGAAACAGGAGTGTGGGACAGCCGCGCGGCGGCGGCCCGGCGGACGCCGGGCAGAAGGAAAAGGAGAATGACCCGTGACAAACGAGGTGTGTAGCAGCTTGGAAGAACTGCTCGGCAGGGTGCGCAAGTATCACCCGCAGGCTGACGGCGAGGCGCTGATCGAAAAGGCGTATTCCTTTGCCGAAAAAGCCCACGCGGAGCAGAGGCGCAAGTCCGGCGAGCCGTATTTCGTGCACCCGCTCACCGTCGCGGGCATTCTGGCGTCGCTGATGCTGGACGCGCCGACCATCGCGGCGGGGCTTTTGCACGACACGGTGGAGGACTGCGAGGGCGTGACGCTGGAGGTCATCGAAAAGGAGTTCGGCCAGGAGGTCGCCGTGCTCGTGGACGGCGTGACGAAGCTGGGCAAGCTGGAGTTCAACTCGCGCGAGGAGCAGCAGGCGGAATCGCTGCGCAAGATGATTCTGGCGATGTCCAGGGACATCCGCGTGGTGCTCATCAAGCTCGCCGACCGGCTGCACAACATGCGCACGCTCAAGTTTCAGTCGCCCGAAAAGCAGCGGCTGATCGCGCAGGAGACGCTGGACATCTACGCGCCGCTGGCGCACCGGCTGGGCGTGTACAAGATCAAGCAGGAGCTGGAGGACCTCTGCCTGCGCTATCTGGACCCGCAGGGCTATCAAAACCTCATTCAGAAGGTCGGCATGCGCCGGGCGGAGCGCGAGGAATCGATCCGCCTGGTCATAAGGCAGCTCGGCCAGAAGATCGAGGAGCTGGGCATCCGCTACGACATCGACGGGCGGCCCAAGCACTTTTACAGCATCTACAAGAAGATGGTGCTGCAAAACAAGCCCTTCGAGCAGATTTTCGATCTGATCGCCATCCGCGTGCTGGTCGATACGATCCCCGACTGTTACGCGGTGCTGGGCATCGTGCACACGCTTTGGAAGCAGGTGCCCAACCGCTTCAAGGACTACATTTCCACCCCGAAGCCGAATATGTATCAGTCGCTGCACACCACGGTGGTGGGGCAAAACGGCATGCCGTTCGAGGTGCAGATTCGCACCTGGGAAATGCACCGCGTGGCGGAATTCGGCATCGCGGCGCACTGGCGCTATAAAGAGGGCAAGCAGTCCGGCGACGAGCTGGACAAGAAGCTGTACTGGCTGCGCCAGATTCTGGACTGGCAGAACGAGACGAAGGATTCCAAGGAATTCATCAACAGCCTGAAGGTCGACCTGTTCAGCGATGAGGTGTTCGTCTTTACGCCCAAGGGCGACATCCTCGACCTGCCCAAGGGCGCGACGCCGATCGACTTCGCCTACCGCATCCACAGCGCGGTGGGCAACAAGTGCATCGGCGCGAAGGTGAACGGGCGCATCGTGACGCTGGACACGCCGCTGAACACCGGCGACTTCGTGGAGATCATCACCCAGGCGAACGCCAAAGGCCCCAGCATGGACTGGCTGAAGGTGGCCAAGACCTCGCAGGCCAAGGCGAAAATACGCCAGTTCTTCAAGCGCGAGCTCAAGGAAGAAAACGTCGCCAAGGGCCGCGACATGCTGGAATACGAGGCCAAGCGGCAGGCGGTGAGCCTGCCCTCGCTGCTCAAAAACGAATACCTGGAGCCGCTGCTCAAGAAGTACGCCTTCTTCGACGTGGACGACATCTACGCCGCGGTGGGCTACGGCGGGCTTGCGGCCAGCCACGTGGTCACGCGCCTGGCGGAGGAGCAGCGCCGCAGGGAGAAGCCCGCGCCGCCCGCCGCCCCGCCGGTGGTTTCACCGGAGGAGCAGCGCGCGCGCCAGCAGCAGGCGGCCCAGCAGCACGCGGGCGGCAGCGACCACGGCATCTTCGTGCGCGGCGAGCCGGGCATGCTGGTGCGCTTCGCGCGCTGCTGCAGCCCGCTGCCGGGGGACGAAATCGTCGGCTATATCACGCGCGGGCGCGGGGTGACCGTGCACAAGGCGGACTGTATCAACGTGCTTTCGGAGATCGATTCCGACCGGCTGGTGGAGGTATCCTGGGACGCGGAGGCCAAGACCAGCTACAACGGCAGCGTGCAGATTCTGGCCTACGACCGCGAGGGACTGCTGGCGGACCTCGTGCTCTTCATCAGCAGTTTGAAGGTGATGATCAGCGCGATTTCCGCCAAGACGAACA
>JAEXCG010000171.1 GCA_023402355.1 Bacillota bacterium
GCGAAAAGGGAAGGACGCTGCCGAACTCCTTCTTCATCTTCCCCACGGCGAGCGCATAGGCCGCCCCGCCGGATACGTGCAGACGCGTCATCGTAAGCGTGCCGGAAAGCGCAAACTTGCCCGGAGCCGCCGACTCGATTACCACGCCCAGCTCGTCGGCGAGGCCGCCCGACAGGTCGGGGATGACGAACTCGAGCGTAATTTCCGGTTCGCTGCCCTCCAGCAGCAGGGGCTTTTGCAGGAGCTCGCGTCCGCTCAGGCTTTCGCGGACATAGGGAGTCAGGATGAGCGCTTCCCCGCTGAGCTTGTCGTACGCAAAGCGCATCTCTACCGTCTGGCCCGGATAGGCGCGCGGTGAAAACACGGGCATGTAGCGCTCGTCGCTGAAGTCCGCGCGCCGCCAAAAGGGCTTGTAAAAGAGATTGGCTTTCTGCCCGCGCACCATCCGATCCAGGAGCACCGTGCCGCCCGGCCGCTTTACGCAGGTCGGCACGGTGCAGTCAAACCGCAGGCCGTGCGAGCTGCCCGGCAGGGAAAAATCGAAATACGTCTCGCCCTCGCGCACGCGCGATCCGATCTCTTCAGGCGGCTCCTCTCCCCGCAGACGGTACGCCCAGCCCGCCAGCTCGTAGGCGTAGCTGGGGATGTCGAGGATGTTCAGGTAGCCCGATATGCCGGAAAGCACGATCTCGTCATTGACCGGATCGCGGTAATGAGCCGGCAAGCCTTTGAGTCCGCAGGCCACGCCCAGGATAGTGCCCACGTTGCCTGCGTTGCAGTCGGTATCCCAGCCGCACATCGCAGCAATCTCGATCGTGCGCGCAAAATCCCCCTCGCCGTAGCAGAGCGCCAGGGCGCATACGCCCGCGTTGGGAATGATATGGCACACGCCGCCGTAGCGGTCGTAGCCCCATTCCTGTTCGAGCATCGCACGGCAGGCGCGCCAGTCCTCCGGCTTTTCCCGATAAAAAGCCCGTACCGCTTGAACCACCGCCGCGTAAACGCTTTCCTTGGGAATCTGCTCGAGGCCCGCGTCGATGATCCGCTGAACATCGCTCGTCGCGAACGCCGCGGAAATGCACGCGGCGACAAAGGCCGCGCCGTTCAGTCCCTCGCCGTCGTGGCTGACGGAGGCCGCGGCCCGGGCATAGGCGGCCGCGCGCGCGGGATCGTCCGGCGCGACCAGCCCCCAGGTGTCGATGAAGATTTGCCCGCCGATCTGCTCGGCCAGCGTCTTTCCGTTCTGGCGAATCGACCCGGACTGCGGCGCCGGAACGCCGTTTTTCAGGTTCAGATATGCCGTATGCTCGGTGCTGACGCCGTAACCGCCCCACCAATACAGACCCACGCCCTCGCGCGCATAGTTGAGCCAGGCCTCCGCCACCGCCTGGGGCGTCACCTCGCCGCCCGCGTCGCGCAGCGCGCGCAGGAAAAAGACGGGGCCGTTCGCGTCGTCGTCCGCCGCAAAGTGCTTAAAGTCCTTTACGTAGCCGCGGATGTCCCCATAGGTGCGCCGGATGCGTTCGCAGTCCCAAATCGCGGGTTCCACGGGCGCCCCCAGCCGAATGCCGATGTTCATGCCCAGAAAGCCGGCGTAAATTTTCTCCACGTATTGCGCCAAATGAGACACGCTCCTTTTGAATGCTCTGCCGGAAACCGCTGAAAATCGAAGCAAGGGGGACGCTGCCGTCCCCCTCCTTGCGATTTGGCTTACTTGAGCACAGAGTTGATGTATTCGTTCAGCGCGTCGCCGCCGGCCGCGTTGAACTTCGTGACCATCTCTGCGAAGTCGTCCACCGGGCGCACGCCGCGGACGATCTCGTTGGCGTACTCCGTGTAGATGGACTTGACGGCCGCGAGCTGGGGCTGCAGGTCCTCGGGGATGATGACGTTGACGTCGTCCGCGTAGTACTTGGCGCCGAGGGTCAGGCTGTCCTGCGCCGGGGTGCTCAGCACCGGGGTCGCGAGCTTCAGCTCCGCGGGCAGGCCGTCCGCCGTCGGGAAGAAGCGGGCCCAATAGCCGCCCCACGCGTCGGTAAAGTTTACCGTATCCGCGTCGAGCGTGTAATGCACGCCCTCTACGCCCAGCTTGTCGATCATGCGCCCCTCGGGGCTGGCCATGAAGTCGAGGATGGCGAAGGCCGCGTCCTTCACGTTCTGTTCGATGGTGGCGTTGATCGCGAATCCGCGCTCTTCCTTCGTCACGTCGATGGAGGCGTAGGCCTGGCCGAGACCCTTGGCCGGGGGCAGCGCGACCAGCTCGGCGCCCTCGCCCATCGTCTGCACCATCTTGGTGTTGTACACCTGGATGACGTCGCCGGCGGTGCCGGCGATCAGCGCGCAGTCGCCCTCGTAGAAGGCCTGCTCCATGGTGTCCCACGCCTTGGTGATGTAGTCGGCGTCGAGGATGCCGTCGGCGTACAGGCCTGCGTAATAAGCGAGCTTGTTCTTTTCCTGCTCGGTCACCATGGAGTAGACGTACTTGCCGTCCTCCTGCTTCATGAGGGTGCCTGTGACGCCGAAAGCGTGGTTGAAGATGCTGTCCAGACGGCTGAGGCCACCGTCTACCGTGACGCCGTATTTCACCACGCCCGCGTCCATGAGTTCCTTGAGCACGGCGGCATAGTTCTCCGGCGTCGGGTCAGCCAGGAAGGCGTCCTTCGAGGCGGCCTGCGCCAGGAAGTCGGCGCGGATCACCGGCGCGAAGAACTTCGCGGGCGCCGCCCACAGCAGGTAAGGGGAGCTCGCCAGCCGCGCCTTGGAATGCGCGCCCAGCAGGTCCTTTACGTAAGTGGACTTTTCGATATAGGGCGTCAGGTCTTCCAGTAGCCCTTCTGTGACCACCGGCGTATCGGTATTGCCCTGGAAGAAGATGATGTCGGGATTGATTTCGCCCGTGCGGAATGCCAGCGGCACCACGTCGACGTACTTGCCGGCCGGTGCTTCGAGGATGGTGATGTCCACGTAGTTGCCCTGCGCGGCCATACCCTTTTCGATCGCCTCCACGACGGCGATGGTGTCCGCCTCCTCGGGCGAAACGTCCTTGATGAGAATCGATACGGGAACGGGCGCCTGCTCGGTGCCGATCTCGGCAAATGCGACGGTGCCGACGAGTGCCATCATGACGGCGAGCAGAATTGCGGTCCATTTTTTCATCGGGTTTCCCTCCTTTAATATTCTCCCGGCCGGCTGTGCGGCCGTTAGATACGCGCATGCGCGCTCATTCCTTCACGCTTCCCGCCATGACGTCTTTGGTGTAAAACTTGAGCACGAAGGGATAGAGCAGCAGGATCGGCACGATGGCGATCACGATGGTCGCCGTCTTGAGCGCGCCGTAATCGATGCGGGCGAGCTCATTGTAGTTCATGATGTTCTGCGCCCCCACGAGGGACACCGTATCCCCCAGCACGACGAACTGGCGCAGAATCACCTGCAGGGTGGTCTTGGATTTTTCCGTCAGGTAGATGCTGGCCTTGAAGTATTCGTTCCAGCGCACCACCGCGTAGAACATCGTGATGGTCGCGATGCCGCTCTTGGCCAGCGGAAACACCATGGAGGACAGCATGCGCACGTGCCCCGCGCCGTCGATCCGCGCGGCCTCGTAGATGTCGCTGGGCACGGCCTGAAAGTAGCGCATCATGATGATCAGGTAGTAGACGTTCACCGAAGTGACCAGGATCACCGACCACCGGCTGCCGATCAGCCCAAGGTCCTTAACCAGCAGGTATTCCGGCACGAGCCCCGGGTCAAAGAGCATCATCACGATCAGGAAGGTCATGATCGTCCGCTTGAACATCAGGCCCGGCTGGATCAGCACATAGGCCGCGCTGGTCGTCAGCACGATGTTGATGGCCGTGCCGACCACGGTGATGAAGACGGAGTTCCAAAGCGTCGGCAGGATCACCTTATTGCTGAAGACGATCTGGTAGTTGATGGTGCTGAATCCCGCCGGGATGATCCGCAGGCCGCTCATCGAGGGCGAAAGCGCGGGATCGGAGAAGGACTTGGCGAGGATGTTGAGCAGCGGCACCAGCATCGTCAGCGACAGCAGGATCATGAGCAGGTTGAGCAGCAGCTGGCCGGGGCTGAACAGCTTTTTCCACTTATTCATTCGCGCGCCTCCTTACCATACGCCCGTGCCGGTGAGGCGCTTGCTGACGACATGGGTGCAAAGCACCAGAAGCACGCCGAAGATGCCTTTGACCAGACCGACGGCCGTCGCCAGCGAGTATTGCCCCTGCCCGATGCCGATGCTGTAGATGTACGTATCCAGGATCTCGATGCGGCTGTTGACCGCGGCGTTGGTGAAGTTGAGCACCTGGTCAAAGCCCGCGTTCAGGAAAAAGCCGAGGTTCAGGATGAACATCGTCACCATCGGGGTGACCAGCGCGGGCAGCACGATGTAACGGATCATCTGCATGCGCGAGGCGCCGTCGATGTCCGCCGCCTCGTACAGGGACGGGCTGATGCCGAGGATGGTGGTGAAGTAGATGATCGAATCCCAGCCGAGCGAACGCCACCCCTCCGAGAAGAAGAGCACCCAGCGGATCGATCCCTTGTCGGTCATGTAGTCGATGGGCACGCGCCCGAACATCCCGCGAATCTGGTTTACCGCGCCCGTCTTGGCCAGAAACGTGATCCAGATGCCGGCGATCACGACCCAGGAAAGGAAGTGCGGCAGGTAGCTGACGACCTGGGTAAACTTGCGCAGAGGGCCGCTGCGCATCTCGGAGAGCAAAATCGCAAAGATTGCGAAGAAGGGGAAAAGCAACACGTACTTCATCAGGCTGATGACCAGCGTATTGACGAGAATGTCCTTCATCAGGGGCGAACTGAACATCATTTCAAAGTATTTCGTGCCCGCCCAGGTCCACGCGCTGCGGCCGCTGAAGTTGAAAAAGGCGAGCCGCATGTTCCAGATCGGGATCACCCGAAAGATGAGAAAGTACAAGACCGTCGGCAGCAGCATGGCGTAAAGCACCCAATCAACCCGCAGGCGCTTTAAACCCAAGCGAAGCCTGGCGTCATGCTCACGCATCGCACGCACCTCCCGTTTCAGGGCATCTGCCCCGCGCTCACTCGTTAAAACCCTATCAGGGGATTTCGATGTCCATCAGCGGCGCGTGCTGCTGCGCGCCGTAGACGTCGCGGTCGCCCACCGTTCCGGATGCGACGTCCCGCAGATACGTGATCTTGATGCCCAGCGCGGCGTCGTAATGGACGAACTCGACGATTCGTTCCTGCGGGATGCGGTATAACGCCGCGATGCTCTCGCGCGTAACCGCGCCGCTTTGAAGCACCCGGCGATACGTCTCAGGCCGGTCGAAAAGGATGTCCAGCGTCACCTCAAAGGGCCCGCTGTTCTTGCTGCGCAGCACCTTGGCAAGCTCGTAAAGACGCATGGCTCATACCTCCACGATTTCGATGGGGAACAGTCTGCGCGCGTCCTCCACCTTGAGCAGATGATAGACGGAAAACGCGTAAACAGGGCCAAAGGGTACGTCGCTTGGGGCAAAGGGAAACGCCAGATTGCCCGCAGTGGACTTGCGGCCCGGATATCCATAGTGCAGGTAGGAGGACCGCACCGTCGCGCAGATGGCGTTCGCCATCTCCTGCGTCGCCGCGATCACCTCGAACATCAGGCCGATTTCGTGCGGCGTATCCCGGTAGGGCTCGCATTCCCCCATCACGGCGTCCTTGCCGTAATGATAAAAGTTTATTTTATAATCCTCCGGCGGGATATCGCTGTAATAGGCGCGCACGCCCTTTACCACCTCGCGCTCCACCTCCTCAAGCCTTGCGATGAGCAGGGGATCGCGTATGCCCGCCAGCACAAAGGTGCGATAGGCGACCTGCCTTGCGCCCTCAAGCTTGACCGTATAGGGCTGCGGGTCATAGCGGCTTCCCCGCACGCGCACACGCCCCTCCCCTATCTCTTCAAAGGAGCATTGGCTTAAGTCCAGCCGCATGCCCGGGCCGTGCAGCAAATACGGGTGGTCCTTTTCGTAAAAGGTGTGCGCCGCAACGCTCACAGAGGTGCACTTTCGATCGGCAGAGGCCGGATAGACGGTGAAGGAATCCTCCTCCAGCACACCGAGCATGCAGTCCTTTGTCGTGCCCGGCTCGCAGCACAGCGCGCCGCATTCGAGGATCTTCCCCAGATGATAGGAAAGCCCCGCGTCGTGCCCCCGCCAGACGCCCACCGCCGCAAACGGCGCGGGGTCGTAGGCGCGACCGCAGATGACGATCTGCACGCCGTCCGATAGCGCGTCCAGAATCGGCTCAAGCCCCATCTGCGCGACCACGCCGTTTGTCTGCTCGAGGGTCTCCCGCGTAAGATCCGGCACGTTTTCGCTCATCTTTTCGACGCGCCCCTCGGCCATGCCGCGCAAAATTTCCTCGTTCGGCACGTCCGCCCATATCACGGCGGTCTTGGGGTGCCAGTTCATCTGCGCGCAAAGCTCCCGGATGATGTCGAGCGTCCACTGCGTATGGACGCGCGCGCCCGATCCGCCTGCGGAGCCAATCACCAGCGGAATTTCCCGCTCCTGCGCGCCGCGCATGAGCAGCGCCAGGTCCTTGCGGGCCGCCATGCGGCTGACAATCGCCACGCCTGCGCCCAGCTTGTGCGGGCCCGCGTCCGTCGATCCGGCGTCCACGACGATGGCGTCCGGCTTTTCCTCCATAGCCCGCCGAAAGGATTCCTCCGGAAAGCCGTACCCCAATATACCGCAGGGGGAACAAATGCACGTACGAATGATCAACACCTCTGTTTCAGCCGTGTGTATTATAGCCGGGACCGCGCCCGTTTTCTGCTTTCATTGTAATACGCTCTTCACGCTCTGTCAATGGTTTAACTAATAAACCATTTTATTTATTTTTGCTGATTCAAGTTTAAATCAATTAGAATTATTGATCTTTTCATCCATCTATCAAAGCTATTCTTCTGTGCATCCCATCTATATCCTTCTCCGAGGTTCCGCGCAGCTAAGCTTCACCGCCCACAGCGACGTTAAATAGCTTACGAGGGAAGCGCCGGACAGATCCGGTTCGGTCATAAAGGACCGTCCGTCCTTTGTTTGGAACCGTCTCGTCCGTCGCCAAAACAAGGGCCCCGTCGCGTGGGACCTTTGGCGCGCCGCCTTCATACTGTAGAATCGGGGAAGTCGGGCGCTGTTCGCTTCCTACTCCTCCTGAAACGGGTGATTGATTTGCCGATTTATCACAGCGCGAATCATCCGCGCGTCGGAGTGCCCTGCGGCGCATTTTGCGCGCCGTGTTCGCCTCCCGCTTGTGGGTGCCCGCCCCAAACATGCTGCCCGCCGCCTTGTCCGTTCCTAACCGGTCCGACAGGGCCAACAGGGCCGGTCGGACCCACAGGACCTCGCGGTTCCACCGGCCCCACCGGCGCGGCAGGCTTCAATGGCGCCACAGGGGCGACGGGCCCGACGGGACTCATCGGCCCCACCGGTGTTACGGGTGTCACAGGGCCAACAGGGGCTACAGGGGCGAACGGTGTTACGGGGGCTACAGGGCCCACCGGGACCCCAGGCGCTACGGGGGCAACCGGACCCACAGGCCCTACAGGTGCTACAGGCACTACGGGGGCAAACGGGCCCACGGGCCCTACAGGTGCTACAGGCGCTACGGGGGCAAACGGGCCCACGGGCCCTACAGGCGCTAACGGCATCGCGGGATCGACCGGTCCTACCGGACCCACAGGCCCTGCCGGACCCATTGGACCCACGGGGGCCAACGGCGCTGCCGGACCCACGGGGCCCACTGGGTCCGCAGGCGCTGTCGGCGCTGCGGGACCGACAGGCCCTGCCGGACCGACCGGCGCTACCGGGCCGACGGGACCCACAGGGGCCAGCGGTGCCGCCGGGCCGACCGGGGCCACCGGCGCCACCGGACCTGTCGGCCCTACGGGCCCCACCGGAGCGCTTTCCAGCGTCTACGCTTCCGCTTATCAAAATGGCTCGCTTGCCGTTACCTCCGTGGGAGGCGGCATCCCTTTCTCTGTTTTTTCCTCTACGCCCGCCAACGCGATTTCTCAGGATGGCGCGCTCTTCGCGACGCTCGTTCCGGGCACGTATCTGATTCTTTATACCCTCACCATTCCGGCAGGCGCGGCGGTCGATACGTTCATTCGTCTGCAGGCACGAGGAGAAACCATTCCGGGCACCAACGTGCACATCGTGACCAATGCCTCCAGCCCGAGCAGCAGTTATACGACGCACGTCGTCTTTGAGGCTACCGTGCTCGACATATTCCGAATTTCCAGCAGCAGCACGTTCAGCGTTACGGATCCCGCCTCTGCCGATTCGACCCTCGCGGAGCTGCACTTCATCCGCATCGCAGGATAGGGGCCGCTCATGGCCCCTATCCTCCGTCGTCCTTTGTGCACGCCCCGTTACCGCGAATCATACGATGTAGTACGAAAAAACACTTTTCCTCATTCAATCTATGGTTGAAAAGGGTGATTGCCTTGCCGATGTATCGCGGCGGCCGCAACGGTTTTACAGGGCTTCTCAAATCCTTTGTCCCCAAGATTTTTCCCGCGTGTGCGTTTTCGGCGTGCTGTGCGCCGCCCGAATCTCCCCAAAGCGCGGCTCGCCAGACGATGGATAGCGGTGCCGCGAGCGCGGTGGACCCGACCGGCATAACCCGTTTATCCGGTACCATCGGACATGTGCATGCGGGGAACTTCATAGGTATCCCCGGCGCATCCAGATTTAACAGGCCGGTTGTCCCGATTGGCGCTATCGGGGCAACCGGCCCTACCGGCATTACAGGTCCAACGGGCCCCACAGGCCCCACTGGTCCTACCGGTATTACAGGTCCGATTGGCCCCACTGGCCCCGTCGGTCCCGCTGGTCCTTCCGGCATTACGGGCCCTATTGGCCCCACAGGCCCCGCTGGTCCTACCGGTATAACAGGCCCGATTGGCCACACTGGCCCCGCTGGTCCTACCGGTATAACAGGTTCGATTGGTCCCACAGGCCCTATCGGCCCCACTGGTTCTACCGGCATTACAGGCCCTATGGGTCCCACAGGCCCTGTCGGCCCCGCTGGTCCTACCGGCATTGCCGGTCCCACAGGCGCTACCGGCCCCACCGGTCATACCGGCATTACGGGCCCTATTGGCCCCACAGGCCCCGCCGGGCCTACCGGCATTACAGGCCCTATGGGTCCCACAGGCCCTGTCGGCCCCGCCGGTCCCACCGGCCCCACCGGTGCACTCCCCTATCCCGCTTCTGCCAGTCTGGCCAGCATAACCGCCCAGACGCTCGCGCCAAACGGATATTACGCGCCGGTGCATCTGACCCTTTACACGCCTTACGATGTAAAACTGGAGGACGATGGTTACACGATAACGCTCCTTCGAGACGGACTTTATCTCGTGTCCTACGGCGTTATCCCCTCCGCCGGGGCCAACGAGGCCGCAAGCGCCGCGCTCCTGCTTCCAAGGGGCGGAGCGGTACCGCCCGTCCTGCTGCTCTCCAACAGGCCTATGCCCGCAGACGGGGTCTGCGTATCGGCGTCCTTCGTCGCTCCCTTTACATCGGGCGAGCAGCTCTTCCTCGGGATCAATTCCTCCGAAACGGTGCTCCTCTCTGCCCACGCAAAACACGCCGCCAATGCGACGCTCTGCATCGTTCAAGTGGGCTGACGTGAGACGCCTCGCCCAAGCCATCGGCTGAATGAAACGACCAAGGGCCGCTCTTCGCGGCCCCTTTTCTGTCCGTTGCAACCGGAAGGCCCCCGTGCTATACTGTCTTCATAAAATCAACCGGCAGGGGGAAAGTGCATGGCCTCGTTCGATCCGCGCGCGCTGGAACTGACCGTCCGCGCAGGGGAAGTGCTGCTCAAGAGCGGCGCGGAAATCTTCCGCGTTCAGGAGACGATGCTGCGCATCGCGGCGGCCTACCGCGTGGAACCCTTTCACGTGTACGTCATTTCCAACGGCATCTTCTGCTGTGTGGACGGAGAGGAGGGTCGCCACATCAGCGAAATCCGCCACGCGCCGCTCTCCCCCGTCCACCTGGGCCGGGTCGCCGCGGTCAACGCGCTTTCGCGCGGCATCGTCTCCGGCCAATACACGCTGGGCGACGCCCTGCAAGAGGTGGAGCGTATCGAGTCGATGCCCTTTAAGCCCGCGTGGGCGCAGGTCGCGGCTTCGGGCGTTGGCAGCGCGGGCTTCGGCTATCTGTTCGGCGCAAGCCTTCACGACGCGGCTGCATCCTTTGTGGCCGGGGCGCTTTTACAGCTCTTCCTCTTCTTTCTCGCCCGGCACAGGGTCTCCAAGATCCTGCAAAACCTGCTCGGCAGCGCCGCCGTGACGCTCGTGTGCATCCTCTGCTGCCTGCTTTTTCCGAAGCTCACCCTTTCCAGCACGATCATCGGCGCAATCCTCCCTCTGGTGCCCGGCGTACCCCTCACGACCGCCGTGCGCGACTTTTTTAATTCCGACTATCTGTCCGGCACCATTCGCCTGATCGACGCGGTGCTCGTCGCCTCGTGCATCGCCATCGGCGTGGGTTTCATGCTCAAGCTCTACAGCCTGTTTCCGGGAGGTCTCCTGTGATGCCGCTTCAAGTTTTCGCCGCCTTTCTGGCTACCGTGGCCTTTGCGGTGCTCTTTCAGGCGCCGCGCAGCGAATACGCGCAGTGCGGTCTGGCGGGCGCGGTCGGCTGGGTCTGTTACATCGCCTGCCTGCGCCTCAGCGGTTCCGTCGCGCTTTCGACGCTCGGGGCTACGATCGCGCTCACGCTGCTTTGCCGCCTGCTCGCGGTCGCGCGGCAGATGCCCTCCACGGTATTTCTCGTGTGCGGCATCTTTCCGCTGGTGCCCGGCGCGGGCATTTACTACACCGCCTATCACTTCATCATGGGCGAAAATCAGCTCGCCGTCAGCCGCGGCATCGAAACCGTCAAAATCGCCGTTTCCATCGCGCTGGGCATCGTGCTCGTCCTTTCGCTCCCGGGCGGCTGGTTTTCATTCGGACGTTTCCTGCGGCGCCCCAAGCCCCGCGTCTGATTCTGGCGTTATTCCGTCCGCTTTCGACACTTTTCACGATCTGTCCATATCCACACGTCCCCCTGCCATGGTATAATCAGGCAGGTTTAGTCGAGGATGTGACGTGGATGCCGGATTCGATCATCACCAAGAACGCGCTGGCGGCGGCCGTCAAAGAGCTGATGCAGCAAAGGCCCTTTGCCAAGATCAGCGTGGGCGACATCTGCGAGCAGTGCGGCATGAGCCGCAAGAGCTTTTATTATCACTTCCGTGACAAGTACGATCTGGTCAACTGGATCTTTTACAGCGATTTTTTAAGGTCCCTGCAGGAGGAACCCTGTGAAAACGGATGGCTGCTGCTGCGCAATCTGTGCCGCCTGTTTTACCGTGACCGGCTCTTTTACGCAAACGCCTTGCAGGTGCGCGGGCAAAACTCCTTCCGGGATTACTTTATCGAGGTGCTCGAGCCCTTTATCGTCGCCTTCACGCAGGACATGGTCACCGATCATACGCATCAGAAGTTCTTCATCACCTTCTACTGCGACGCTTTCCTCACCGCCATCGTGCGCTGGCTTTCCGAAGGGGCGGAAATCCCGCCGGACGAGTTCGTCGACTTGTTTGAAAGCGTGGCCGAACACGTCGCTTCTCACCTGCCCAAGAACGAGACGCCCACCTCATGACGTACATTTTTCCATACAGAAAAAATCCGTCCGGTCCATTGAGACCGAACGGATTTTGCCTATTTCTGTACGATTTTGATGCCGCACGGATAAGCCGCCTCCGCGTCGAAAGCGGGATCGGAGGTCACGCGCTCGTAGAAGCGGTAGCCGCCGCTCAGGTTGTAGCACTCGAAGCCCTTCTGCGAAAGCAGCCGGCAGGCGATATAGCTGCGCAGCCCGCTGTGGCAGTTGACGTAGACGGGCTTTTGCGCGGGAAGCTCGCTCGTCCGCTGCCTGAGGCTGTCCAACGGAATGTTGATCGCCCCGTCGATGTGGCCGCGCGCGTACTCCGCGGGCGTGCGCACGTCCAGCAGCGTGACGCTGCCGTCTCTGGGCAGGCCGGCTACGTCGTGCCAGTGAAACTGCCGCACGAGCCCGCTCCGCACGTTCTCGATCACGAATCCCGCCATGTTGACCGGATCCTTCGCCGAGGAAAAGGGCGGCGCGTATGCCAAATCCAGTTCCGCCAGATCCTGCGCCGCCATCCGCGCGCGAATGGCCGTAGCCAGCACGTCGATGCGCTTGTCGACGCCGTCAAAACCTACGATCTGTGCGCCGAGGATGCTTCCGGTCGCGGGATCGTACAGCGTCTTGACCGTCATATTGTTCGCGCCCGGGTAATACGTCGCGTGCGACGCGGAGAACGTAAGCACCTTATCAAACGGAATGCCCGCCGCGCGCGCCGCCTTCTCGTTCAGGCCCGTCGCCGCCACGGTCATGTCAAACAGCTTGATGACCGACGACCCCTGCGAACCGGGATAACGCCGCGCGATGCCGCAGATGTCGTCCGCCGCGATGCGCCCCTGACGGTTAGCCGGGCCTGCGAGCGAGATGAGCGCCGCCTCCCCGCTGACGCTGTTTTGCACCTGCACCGCGTCGCCCACCGCGTAGATGTCCGGCACGGAGGTGCGCATGCGCTCGTCCACGACGATCGCCCCGCGAACGCCGAGCGCGAGGCCCGCGTCCTTTGCGAGCGCTGTATCCGGCGCTACGCCGATCGCGAGCACGCAAAGGTCGACGGACAGCGCCTTTCCGCCCGAGGTGCGGGCCATAATGCCGTCTTCCCGATCTTCAAAGCCCTGCACGGTTTCGCCCAGCACGAGCGATACGCCCCTGCTTTTGAGGTAGGCGTGCACCTCGCAGGCCATGTCGTAGTCGAGCGGCGCCATGACCTGATTCGTCCCCTCCACAACCGTGACCTGAGCGCCCGCCTCCACCAGGTTTTCGGCCATCTCCAGGCCGATAAACCCGCCGCCTACGACGAGCGCGCGCCGAGGCGCCGTCCGCTCGACGAATGTGCGCAGCTTCAGGGTATCCTCCACGGTGCGTAGCGTGAAGACGCGATCGCTCTGAATCCCCGGAATCCCCGGCCGCACCGGTTTGGCGCCCGGCGATAAAATCAGCTTGTCGTAGCTCTCCTCGTACTCAGCGCCGGACGACAGATCGCGAACCACTACCGTCTTTCGCGCGGGATCGATTCGCTGGACCTCGCAGCGCACGCGCACGTCCACGTCGAACCGCCGCTTAAAGCTTTCCGGCGTCTGGAGCGTCAGTTCTTCCCGATCCTTGATCGTCCCGCCGACGTAATACGGCAGGCCGCAGTTGGCGTAGGAGACGTATCCGCTGCGCTCAAAGACGACGATCTGCGCGTCCTCGCAGAGCCTGCGCAGCCGCGCGGCCGCGCTCGCGCCGCCCGCGACGCCGCCCACGATGATGACCTTCATGCTTCGCACCTCTTTTCCTCAGCCCTTGTCCGGCCGATCAATGGCAGTTGCCCGCGCAGGAGTCGTGCCCGTGGCAGTCGTGCTCGCCCTCATGGTGATGGTTGCACCGGGTATCCGGGTCGTATGCGAGCGTGCCGCCGAGCAGCGCCGCCACGCAGTCGTCCGCGCTTCCGCTCGCGCCCGGGTACAGCTCGATGCCCGCCTCCGCGAGCGCCGTGCGCGCTCCGCCCCCGATGCCGCCGCAGATGAGCGCGTTCACGCCGTTATTCCTGAGCAAAACCGCCAACGCGCCGTGTCCCTCTCCCTGCGCGCTCACGATCGCGCTGCGCACGACCTTGCCGTCCGCGACCTCATAGACCTTGAACTGCTCCGTGTGTCCAAAGTGCTGAAATACCTGTCCGTCCTCATAGGTTACCGCGATTTTCATTTTCTATATCCTCCTGTTGCATACAATTTTGAGCCTCGCTGCAGCGTCTCATGCCGCACGCGCCTTGCCGCCCCTGGCGGCAGTCCATTCCCCTGCATCCCCGGCCGCAGCAGGCCTCCGCATGCGGGCAAAGCGTATAGGTTCCGCCCCGGATGACCAGCTTCCTGCCTTCCACCAGCACCTGCGCAAGCTTACGCCGCGCCGCGTCATAAACCGCCTGCGCCGTCGTGCGTGCGACGCCCATCTGGCGCGCGGCTTCTTCCTGGGTCAACGCGAGCAGGTCGATGAGCCGGATCGTCTCGTACTCGTCCAGCGTCATTTCCACCGGTTCGCCCGTCCCGCCGTTTGCGGGTTCAAAGGTTTCGCAGCCCGGCAGCGCACAGATACGCCGGCATTTCTGCGGCCTTGCCAATTGGATCACCTCGATCGTTTCTGACATATGCCAATATTACCACCCTTTTCGCCGTCTGTCAACAAAAAAAGAAGAGCGAAGGCGCGCCTCCGCTCAAAGGATTTGCCGCTTACGCGCGGCCGTACGCCGCGGCGTTCCCCGATGCGATCAAGGGGTAACGCATCCGAAGCGCCGCCTCCAGCGGCAGCGCCCCAAGGTTTACGTCAGAGCCATACAGCCGCCCGTCCTCCGCCACCTCGACCAAGCACTCCTGAGATGAGATGATGCGGTCCACGTAGCGGATGTCTTCATAGAGATCCATCAGCACCATCGGATAGCGCTGGCGCGTGCGAGCTTCCATCGCAAAGTCTGCCACCTGCGAGCGCTCCGCCTGCGTGCAATCCGGCTCTGCGATGAAGAAAACCAACGGGCTTTCGAGCTCCGCGATTCGTCCCAGCGTCCGCTCGCACATCGCGTCCTCCGCTCGGCCATAGCGCCAATACGCCGCGTAGAGACAGCCCGCGCCGCGAAGCCGCCGGGCCAGGGACTCCGCTCCATCCGCCTGCGCGGGCACCGAGACGACGGCGTTGTGCGCGGAGGAAAGCGCGTCGATCTCCTCCGCCGGAAGGCAGGTAGCCTTTAAAAAGCAGACGAACACGCTCCGCGGAAACCGGCTGAACACCCGCGCAAGCGCGCCGATGTCGGGCGCAGGCTCTTCCTGAAGCAGTTGATAGGTGTTGACGCCCAGCGCGGCCCCCTGCTGAAACAACCGCTCGTAGTCTTCGAGCGACAGGGCACCTAAACGCCCCGGCGCCATGTGCAGCAGCATCGTCCAGGGAACGCAGAACCCGCCGCGCGCCTCCGTCTCGCGGATACGCCGCGCGCCGTTCGTCCAGCTCTCAAAGCCCACGTTGATGCCCACCCGCTTGAGCGTGCGGTGATCCACCCGCGCGACGAGGCGGCTGATGAGGTCGTAATACGGGCTGCTCTCGTTTTCGAGCAGACCCTGAAACAGGCAGAAGATCTGCGACTGAAACCTGCCCTTCGAGATTTGCCTGCCCAGATCGACCAGCCTGCGCACCCCGCGCCGCGGGTCCTTCTCGATCTGGCGAATCCCGCCGTCTACGGCGGCTTCGAGCAGCATCCTCTGGAGATTCACGCCGTCCAAAGCGCTCCCTCCTCGTCTGTGGGATATTCGGCCGTCCTCGGGCCATCTGTACTATACCCGTTATCCGCCGGACTGGGTATGGACAAAATCTTTGTTCTGTCCCAAAAGGGGACAGGAGGCGGTAATTTCTGCCCGCACGCCCGCTTTTATCTTCTTAACCTAATTGGCAAAATTCCCGGCTTCGGAAGCAGTCTTTGCGGCCGCCGTCGCAACAGCTCGCGGCGGCCCTTTGCACGCCCTTGATGAAACACGCAAAACGCCTGGTATCCTTCCATTTCATGTGCTACAATAGACATAAAAAGATCAGGAGCGTTTTGTCAAGATGCAAGATAACGTCCGCATGATCGCATGGGAGGACGCGACCCTGCGCCCCAGCGACTATTCCCATCCGTTTGCCCATCTGCACGAATCGAGCGAGGTGCTGTACGTGCAGGAGGGTGAAATCGAGGTAGCGTTCTCCGAAAAGACGTACCGCGCCGTCGGGGGCAATCTGATCTTCTTCGGACCTTTGGAGGTGCACCGCGTCCGCCTCCTGCATGCGCCGTATCGACGGCTCGGCATGCGCATTTCACACGAGTCGCTTCTGAGCGCCGTGCGCGAGCCCGCCCTCTGCTCGATCTATACCGCGCGCCCCGCGAGCTTTTCTCATCTGCTCCGCCTGCCTGCGGCGCATACGGAGGCGCCCGCGCTTTTTCAGGAAATCGTGAACCTTTTCCGCGAAAAGAAGCCGTACTATCTGGACGCGATGGAGTCCGTCCTGGGCCTGTTCACCGTCCTGCTCTGCCGCGCCTGCCCGGACGCGTTTCCCCCGATCTCCCCCGCCATCCGCGGCGTGGTCTACGAGGCGCGCGCTTATCTGGACGATCACTTCATGGACAGCATCTCCATCGAGGCGCTGTCCCGCATGTTCTTCATGAGCCATTCGTACTTCACGCACGCCTTTCATGCGCTGACCGGCTGCACGCCCAAGCAGTACCTGAACCTGCGCCGCCTCGCCTACGCGCGCACGCTGCTAGGCACCACGCATCAGTCCATGGAGGAAATCGCCGCGCAGGTTTGCTTTGCGGACAGCAACGCCTTTATCCGCGCCTTTAAAAAGGAGCTCGGCATTACCCCCGGCGTCTATCGCCGCCTGACCGCCGGTTCGACGGCGCCCGCGCCCGACAAGTCCGCATACGTGCGCCGCCTCGGCACGACGCCTGCCGAACTATAAGAACCGCCGCTCGCAGCGCCTCACCCACTCGAGCACGGCCCTGCCTTCCTCCATAGCGGTCATGCCGTCGACGTCCATCACGTCGACGGTTTCTTTTTGCAAAAACCATTCGTGCTTGAGCGGCATCAGGCGCTGCAAATGATGCTCAAAAAACGTGCGCGACCGCGTGCCGTCCGCCGTCTTGCGCGCGCGCAGCGTCTCGTCCCGCGCTCTGAGGAAGAGGATGCGTCGCGGCATGCATTCGCGAAGGCGGCGCAAGTCCTCTTGCAGCGCGCCTTCCACATCCCAGTTCTCCCCGATCGACTTCGGGTAGCAGAGCGTATAAAATTCGATCTCCGCCGCGCCGAAGTCGGTTAGCGTCACAGGATACGCACGCGCCCGTTCGTAGCGGTCGATTTCGTTTTGAATCCACAGCTTCTGGATTTCCACGTAGTCCGCAAACACCCGCTTGTCGAGCCCCCGGGCGCGCACCCTCTCGACCGTTTCCGCCGTTCGCTCATAGCTCACGTGCACCTCGGGCGCGCTTTGCGCGACGAAACCCGCCGCGCTCGTCTTGCCTGCCGCCATGCAGCCCTCCAGCGCCAAGATCAGCGCCATGCCAAGCACCTCCTTTTCCCGTAGTGTAGCAGATTTGCGCTCGCCTTTCATCGGCCAATCCGCTTAAAAAATAGGCAATTCTATCGCTTTGGGCCAAGCGAAGGCGGGGAACGCCTCCGCTCCCCGCCGCCGGTATTCTATTTTTCCGCATCCTGCGCGGCGATCTTTTCCGCCAGCTCGCTCAGGTAAACCCAGCGCTCCATCGCCTGATCCAGCCGCGCCTGCGCCTCCTGCTTTTGCTGTTCCAGCTCCTGCAGGCGAACGTAGTCGCTCGCCGCCGCCGCCATCTGATCGTCGATCTCCGCTGCCGACGCTTCGAGCGCGGCGATCGTCTCGTCGATGGTTTCGTACTCCCGCTGCTCCTTGAAGGAAAAACGCAGCTCGCGCGTGCGTTCCCTGCGCGCCTGCGTCTGTCGCTCCGACTGGCCGCGTTCGCGCGCGCGCTCCGCCTCGTCCCGCTGGGCCGCGTACTCGCTGTAGGAGCAGACGTAAGGGGCAAGGCGCGTGCCCTCGAACGCGAACAGGCGCCCGCACACCCGGTCCAGGAAGAACCGGTCGTGCGAGACGACCACCGCCGCGCCCGTGAAGGTATCCAGATAGTCCTCCAAAATCGCCAGCGTCTGGATGTCCAAGTCGTTCGTGGGTTCGTCGAGCAGCAGCACGTTGGGCGAGAGCATCAGCACGCTGCACAGGTACAGCCGCCGCCGTTCGCCGCCGGATAACCTGCGCACCTGGGTGTACTGCTGCTCCGGCGCAAAGAGAAAGCTTTCCAACATCTGCGAGGCGCTCAGACGTCCGTCCGGCGTCTGCACGTACTCCGCGATAGAGCGCATGTAGTCGATCACCCGCAGGTCCGGATCGACGGGCGGGTACTCCTGCGCGAAGATGCCGAAGCGCACCGTATCGCCCACGTCGATATGTCCGCTGTCCGGCTGCTGCAGCCCCGCGATCATCGATAGCAGCGTCGTCTTGCCGCAGCCGTTGGGCCCTACGATGCCCACGCGGTCGTCGCGCAGCAGCACGTAGGAGAAGTGCTCGATCAGATTCACGCCGTCAAAGCCCTTGCTTACGTCCTCGATCTCCACGATCTTTCGCCCCAGCCGCGCGCTGGCGGAGCCCATTTGAAGCGCCTCCGTTCCCTTGGGGCCCTCGACCCTGGAAAGATCCTCGTAGCGCTGGATGCGCGCCTTCTGCTTGGTCGATCGGGCGCGCGCGCCGCGCTTGAGCCACTCGAGCTCCGTGCGGAGAATGCTCCTGCGCTTTCTCGCGCTGGCGACCTCCATCTCCTCGCGCGCGGCCTTCTGTTCCAGGTAAAACGAAAAATTACCCTCGTGCACGTAGAGCCCGCCGCCGTCGATTTCCACGATGCGCCCGCACACCCGGTCCAGAAAATAGCGGTCGTGCGTCACCATCATCAGCGCGCCGGGATAGCGCTTCAGCTCCGCCTCCAGCCACTCGATCGTCCGCTCGTCGATGTGGTTGGTCGGCTCGTCCAGCAGCAGCAGGTCCACGGGCCGAATCAGCGCGGCCGCGAGCGCGACGCGCTTCTTCTGTCCGCCGGAGAGGGACGCGACGTCCTGCTCGTAGTCCGCGATGCCCAGCTTCGTGAGCATCGTCTTCGCCTCGTACTCCGCGGCGTCCCGCACGTCCCGGGAAAGCCCCAGGAACACCTGCTCCAGCACCGTGCGCCCGCGCACAAAGTCCGGCGCCTGCGGAAGGTACGCGACGCTCAGCGCGCTCTTCTTCGTGAGCGTGCCCGCGTCCGGCTCCTCCTCGCCCGCCGCGATCTTGAGCAGCGTGGACTTGCCCGTGCCGTTGAGCCCCACCACGCCGATGCGGTCGCCGGGCTGCACGTGCAGCGTCGCGCCGTCCAGCAGTTTCCGTTCGCTGTACGCCTTGCAGATGCCCTCCAGGCTCAAAATGCTCGCCATGTTTCATCCTCTATCTTCGTATGATTTCGTCGCAAAGGCGGTAAAGCGTCCCGCCGCAGCCCGGGCCCGCCAGCACGTCCGCCAGCCACTTCACCGGCTTTTGGACGCCGAACTGCACCCAGCCGTAGCGCGTCCTTCCGACGCGCTTGCCCTTGCGGTTGCTGTCCGTAAAGGTCAGCGTAGCCCCGTCGCAGTCCTCCGTGAAGAGCAGGGTGTGCGGGCCGTTTCCGTCCCCGTAATTGCCCACGAACTGCAGCACGTCGCCCCGCTTCGCCGTGCGCAGGAGGGCGGCGGCGGCCTCCGCATTTTCCTCGCGTTTCTTTTCCCCGCTTTCGCGAAAGCTTCCCGCCTCCACAAAGGGGTTTCCCGCCTCCCGCGGCAGGTCCGCCCACATGACGCCGTAGCGCCAGGGCCGGCAGTCCGCCTTGTCCGCGTTGAGCGGCAGCGCAAGCGCCGCGTCCGGCGCGCTCAGCAGCCCGTAGCTGTCCGAGCAGCCCAAAAGCAGGCGCGCGATGTAGTTCTTGCAGGTGCCCGCGTCCTGCGGGTCGTCCGCGCGGGAAAAGTTTTGCGCGCTGTCCTGCGCTATTTCTTTCGCGTTACAGATCAGCTCGTCGATCAGCGTTTCGCGCGGCGTCTTCAGCGTAACGGAATCCTCCGCACAGGCGCCGTCCGCGCCGTAGCCGCAAAGCGTAACCGTCACCCGCCCCGCAATGGGCGGCAGCAACGCCGTCTGGTCGATCTCATCGCCCGGCGACTCCAGCTTCATCGTCCCGCCTTCCCAAGCAAGGCGAACCTCCATGCGCTGCACGTTTCGTCCGAAGCCCGCGACCTTCAGCCGTCCGCCCGGCCCGACGCCGTCCGCCTCGCCGGGGCTGGTCAATTCTACCCGCGGCCTTTGCGGCGCGGGTAGAAAGCTGTCATCCTCTTCCCCCAGCGTCCTGAGCGCCGGGAACGTCATCATCAGCACCATCATCGCAATCGCGATGGCGCGCCTTTTCATGCTCCCCTTCCTCTTCTTCCTTCGGCAGGATGGCCTGCGCGTCCGCACAGGTGATCGTCTGCAGCTGCTCCACCGTCAGCGTGCCCGTTTCCTTCGCGAGGCGATTGGCCTGTGCCTCCACGAGCTTTTCCAGCGTGTTTCGCATGCCGCGCGCATTGCCGAAGTCTACGCGGTCGGCGGGTCCCATGCGGTCGAGCGCGCCGCGGATGACGGCGTTCGCCTCTTCCTCCACCGTATAGCCCTGCTTCTTCGCGTTCATCGCGAGGATGGCCATCAGTTCGTCCGTCGTATAGTCCGGGAAGTCGATGTACTTGTTGAAGCGGGAGAGCAGGCCGGGATTAGAACCCAGAAAATCCTGCATTTCGTCGGTGTAGCCCGCGACGATGACCACCAGGTCGCGCCGGTTGTCCTCCATCAGCTTCACCAGCGTGTCCACCGCCTCGCGTCCAAAGTCGTTCTCCATGCCCTTTCGGGTGAGCGCGTACGCCTCGTCGATGAACAGAATGCCGCCCATCGCGCTCTTTACGACCTCCTGCACCTTGAGCGCCGTCTGGCCGACATACCC
>JAEXCG010000217.1 GCA_023402355.1 Bacillota bacterium
TGCGGTATCATGCTCTCGTTGTGTTTGCTTCATTTACAGTCTCAAATTACAACAAAAAGTGCGAGTTGGCTAGTACCTTCTCGCACTTTTTTCTTTTTTCTCTTTTAGGGCTTAGCCTGACAGCCCCTCTTTATGCCTTGAAGGAGGACGATATGAAACAGCTTGTTATAGCGGAGAAGCCAAGCGTAGCACAAAGCATCGCCGCGGCGCTGTGCGTGAAGGAACGAAAGAACGGGTATCTGGAAGATGGCAGCTACATCGTAAGCTGGTGCGTCGGCCATCTCGTAGAACTGGCCCCCGCGGACCGCTACGATGCCGGTTATGCCAAGTGGCGGCAGAAGGACCTGCCCATTGTACCCGAGACATGGAAATACAGTGTATCCGACAAAACGAAGAACCAGTTTGAGACGCTTCAAGCCTTGCTCAGCCGCCCGGATGTAGACACCATAGTTTGCGCCACGGACGCTGGACGCGAGGGCGAACTCATCTTCCGGCTGGTCTATAACCAATGCCGCTGCGTCAAGCCTGTTAAGCGGCTTTGGGTTTCATCCTTGGAGGATAAGGCCATTCGGGAAGGCTTTCAAAACCTTAGAGACAATGCGGAATATAACCGGCTGTACCAGGCGGCGCTCTGCCGGGCGAAAGCGGATTGGTTCGTGGGCATCAACGCCACGCGCTTTTTTTCTTTGCTCTACGGCGTGACACTCAATGTCGGGCGCGTCATGTCCCCGACGCTGGCGCTGCTGGTTAGCCGGGAAGCGGCAATCTCCGCGTTTGTGTCCGAGCCCTTCTACGTCGTGCGGCTCAACTGTGGCTATCCCGCCGATAGCGCACGCATGACGGACCGAGCGGAGGCAGAGAAAATCGCCGCCGCCTGTGAAGGACAGGCTGCCCAAGTTAAGAGCGTCGAGCGCAAGGGCCGATCCGAGAAACCGCCCGAGCTGTATGACTTAACCTCTCTCCAGCGCGACGCAAACCGCCTGCTGGGGTATACCGCCCAACAGACGTTGGACTATTCGCAAAGCCTGTACGAAAAGAAGCTCCTTACCTATCCCCGCACAGACAGCCGTTACCTGACCGGCGACATGGCATCCTTTCTACCCGATTTGGCCCAGAGCGTGGCAAATGCCCTGCCCTTTACCGCGGGCCTGCATCTGCCTGTCCATGTGGAGCAAGTTATCGACGACGCCTTAGTGTCCGACCACCACGCGCTCATCCCCACGCGGACGATGCCTCATACGGATTTGGCCGCGCTGCCCGCGGGAGAGCGGGCTATCCTGCATATGGCCTGTGTGCGGCTTCTGTGCGCGGTTGGCGAAGCTCATAATTATGAAGAAACGGTCGTCACGCTCGAGTGTGAAGGGAACTCCTTTGTGGCGAAGGGGAAAACCGTCAAACAAATGGGCTGGAAGATACCCGAAGCGACCTTTCGCGGCAGCTTAGGCGGCAGAATCAACACAGACGCGCAGGCGGATAAGGAACGCCCTATCCCCAAGCTCCTTCAAGGACAGCGGCTGCCGCCTGTCGCCGCCACGGTCAGGGAGGGCAAGACCACGCCGCCTCAGCATTACACCGAGGACACCTTACTGGCCGCGATGGAGACAGCGGGCACGGAGGACGCGGAACGAAAAGGGCTGGGCACGCCAGCCACCCGCGCCGGGATCATCGAAAAGCTGGTCAAGACCGGCTTCGTGGAGCGCAAGAAGGCGAAAAAAGTGGTGAACCTCCTGCCGACGCAGATCGGCGTTTCCCTTATCACCGTCCTGCCCGAACAGCTCCAATCCCCCCAGCTCACCGCGTCCTGGGAAAACCGCTTGAAAGAGATCGAGGGCGGGGCACTTGACCCCGGCGAGTTTCTGGACGGCATCGCCGCCATGCTGCGGGAGCTGGTGCAGACCTACGAAGCCGTGGAGGGAGCGAAAGTGCTTTTCCCCTCCGACCGGGAGCGCGTCGGCGCCTGTCCCCGCTGTGGAGGGGCCGTCACCGAGGGCAAAAAGGGGTTCTTCTGCGAGAACCGAGCCTGTCATTTCGCGCTCTGGAAGGACAGCCGCTTCTTCGCCGCCAAGAAAAAGGCGCTCACCAAGGCTGTGGCCGCCGCGCTCCTAAAGGACGGACGGGTGAGGCTCATCGGCTGTTTCAGCGAGAAGACCGGCAAGACCTACGACGCCACCGTGGTATTGGATGACGACAGCGGACAGTATGTAAACTTCAAGCTGGAGTTTGGAGGTAAGAAATGAATCCGATTCATAGCGCCATCCTGTCCCAATTTGAAAAGATCCAAGGCGACGCTTTCCTGATACACCAGCTTAAGTGGGACGACTCAACTCGTAATATTCGCTTTGAGCCGTACCGCCGTGTCGGAGATCGGCTTGCGTTCGACCTATATGAACCCGTTTATGCCGGTTCACTCGCACCCGCCGCAAATGCAGATAAAATACTGGAAGAAATCTATCGGCGATTCAACGTAGAACTCCCGGCTGACTTCTACGACCACAGCATGAGCGTATCAGACGTGGTAACGTTACGGCAGAACGGTAAAGTGTCTTCGTATTATACGGACAGCTTCGATTTTGTTGAGCTTCCGGGCTTCTATACCGTGCGAAAAGAGCTCGTTAAGACAGAAGAAGCACCGAAAGAAAAAACATCCGTCAAAGAATTGCTCCAATCCGCTCAAGCCCCGCATCAACCAAAACCGCAAAAGAATATGCCCGATAAAGGCATGGAGGCGCGATAAGACGATGATTTCTCTTACGCTTGCTGAAATCAATCTCATGATCCTCTACAACCCCGGCTCCCGCATGGGCCTGGTCGCTGAACTCAATAACATGACGCAATACCTGACTGACGACGAGGACGACCTCCGTTCGCTTTCTCACAGCGTAATTCGCAAGCTCAATCAAATGACCGATTCAGAATTTGACGCGCTCGACCTCTCGCCCGACACACTGAAAGGTTGGTGATCTTATGCCCGCAACATCCCTCACCGCTTACACGCAGCTTGCCGAGGATACCGCCTCCCGCTTGACGCACAGCCATCAGGAATGGACGGGCTTCCTCAAATGCGCCGCGAGGCTGTACAAATACCCCTATCATGAGCAGCTCATGATTTACGCCCAGCGGCCGGACGCGACGGCCTGCGCGGAGTATGACCTATGGAACAGCCGAATGCGCCGCTATGTGCGCCGCGGCTCCAGGGGGATCGCCCTCATCGACCCGGCTGGCGACATTCCCAGGCTCCGCTATGTATTTGACGTGGCCGACACGGGCGCAACACAAAAATCTCAGCCCTTCAAGCTGTGGGAAATCGACGAACAGAACCAGAATGCGGCCGCAATCGCCCTGGAAAACGGTTACGACGTTCCCGCCCGTGATGGTCTGGAGCGTCAGCTTCGCGCCGTTATCAATCAACTCACTCAAATATACTGGCTGGATCACCAGCGGGAAATCAGCGGCATCGTTGACGGCAGCTTTTTAGAAGGGTATGATGAGTTTAACGTAGGCGCTGCCTTTCGCAAGGCCGCCGCCGTCAGCCTCGAATACGCGCTCTTGTTTCGGTGCGGCCTCAATCCCGACGCGTGTTTCGAGCATGAGGATTTCCTACCGGTTTTCGATTTCAATACACCGGAAGCGGTGGCCGTTCTTGGAACCGCCGTCAGCGAAATGAGCGAGGAAGTCCTGCGTACACTTGAAATCAGCATCCGCAACCACGAAAGGAGCATGGAAAATGAGCGAAATCCACTACCAGCAGAATGGGGACTATCTGATTCCCAACCTGACCCTTACCGAAGCGGAGCGCCCGATCAGCAAATACGGCAGGATGCGTCGGAAATTCTTACAGGAGAACCGGCCAACGTTGTACAATTCCCTGGTCGTCACCGGAAAGCTGTTCCCGCACCTGCTGGAGATCGAGGACGCGGCCAACAGCCGTCTGGAGCGGATGTTGCCCGCGATGATGAAGTCCGAGGGCGTGACGGAGGCACTCAAAGCCGCCGACCCGATGAAGTGGGTCGGGCTGATGAACACCCTGAAAGCACAGGCCGAGGAAGCGATCCTGAACGAGCTGATTTACAGCTAAACGGGCCGCGGGAGGACGCGCCTGCGGCGGTGCGCTCCTCTGATGTACAGCTATCCTTCTTCCCGACAGAGCAGGAACAAATCGCATATGTTGACCGAGCGGAGAGCGTTATGCCCTCCGCTCCTGTTTTTGCCGCCCCGCGTTTCCCGCAGGAAAGAATCGACGATGTGCTGCTGATGGGGACCAATGACAGGCAAGGTCGGCTGCACATCATCTCCGCGTTTCAAAAGGGAAAAACCACGGAAGAAATCGCTGCTTTCCTGCAAACGGAATATAAGGGCGGTATGGGCTTGGAAATGCCAAACGGCAAGCTGTCCGCATGGTTTGCGGAGGATGGGATTCAGCTTTCGTGGGGCAGCTCCGCACGGCATGCGTCAGCTTATACCCTCTCGTGGCTGGATGTTGCCAAACGGATTCGTGAGCTGCTGGAGCAGGGCAAATACGCCACCCACGACGAGCTGGCGCTGGCTTCCATCAACGAGCGTCAGGAAGCGGCGCAGGAATTGTGGTATCTTCGGCAAGATTTAAGTGATACGGCCATAGAACAGGGTTTCCTGCCAACGGTCAGCGAGCATTATCACGGATTTCCCGACAGCATAGCGGAATTGACGGAAATGCTCAACACGTCCGAACAACTGCGCACGCTCACCGAAGAAGCCAAAGCGTTCGCGGAAGCATATGCGCTGGATCATGAGCTGCTGCGCTTCCGCTTTCATCGCCCTGCCGCTGTCGCGCGGCGGTTGGAAGAACTGGCGCTTCCGCGCCGCGCGTATGAATCCATTCTGCCAGAAGTACCTGCAATCAAGGGCTTTATCACCCAGGATGAGATTGACGACGCACTAAGCCACGGAAGCAATGGATCGGGAGGCAAAAGCCGAATCTATGCCTATTTTCGGGAGCGGCACACGCCCGAAGAAAAAGCGGCGTTACTGAAAAAAGAGTATGGGATAGGCGGTCACAGCAGCGCATTGGCAGGCGCCTTCAGCAGTAACGAGATGCACGACAGCAAAGGGATTCGCTACAAAAAGGACAATGCTCCCGATGTTCTGCTGTCATGGCCGCAGGTAGTCAGGCGGATAGATTCTCTCTTGGCGCGTGGTCGTTACCTGACCCAAGAGGAACAGGAAGATTTGCGTCAGCGTCAGTCCGAGGCTGATTTGGCTTCGGCACAGCCTAAGCCTTCGATAACCCCCGAGGCAAGGCAGGATGCCATTGATACGGCATTGCAGGAGTGGAACGGGGACATCTCCAGCAAGCAATCGGTGGTGCGCCATATCCAGAGCCTATCCGATACCCCTGAATCCTCCGACTGGCTGAAAGATGAATATGGCGACGATTTGCCCGCTTTCCCTGTCACAGTGGCTGGAGCCGCCTTTGACCTGTCATGGGATGAAGTGCTGGAGAACATAACGCTGCTCGTGCGGGAGGATCGTTTTTTGACGGAGGCAGAGATAGAACAGCAGCCTGCCGATACCCCCTCGCGGGATTTTTCTTTTGATTACCAGCTCCTTGACCGGCTTCGCGCGGATTGTGAATACTTTTTGGGCGCGGGGCAGCGGAATGAAAAGGATTTGTGGGCGGGTAATGTGCGTGCGCAGATTGCGAAGATGCGTGAACTTTACGATAGGCTCTCAGAAAAACCGGAATGGCTGACGAAAGAAGCGATTGATCGTTATTCGGAAAAGATGGCCGCGCGGTATGAGGTTGTAGTCTATCACCCCATTGAAAACGGCTTTGATGAAATGTTGGACTATCAGAACCAGCAGGACGCCGAAAATGCGGCGCAAGGCTATGTAGACGGGACAATAGAGGCTGACGGCTTTTCCTATGAGGGAGCAGCAGTCTATGATTTGCGTGAAAGGCGGTATGTTCGCATTTTTGGGGTTTTTCCAGAGGAAAAAGCCCACGCTGATGTACTCGAGGCAGTTGCTGACAAAGGCCCTGCCAGCTCTCAGTCGGTGCCGGGAAAGGACCGCATTTCCCAGGAGCCGGTCATACAGCGGCAGGCTTCCTCGTACCCCGCGCCTGATGCCGCCTCACGTCCTCTGCCGCAAGGCAAAAGTGAAGTTGTCGCCGTGTACACCGCGGAGCAAGATCATCTGCCCTACGATGTGGTTGTTGAACGGATGCGCTTCGATGAGCCTGTGCGGGAGCCGCCGCAAATGGCAGATATTCAGCCGCAAGCAGAAAACTATCATATTACCGATGACCACTTGGGCGAGGGTGGCTTTAAAACAAAATACGCATGGAATGTGAGGGCTATCCGCACGTTGCAGGCTATTGAAACGGAAAACCGTCAGGCTACTTCCGAAGAACAGGATGTTCTATCGCGCTATGTTGGTTGGGGCGGCCTGTCTCAAGCATTTGACGAGAATAATTCCGCATGGTCTAAGGAGTATGCGGAGCTGAAAGGGCTGCTGTCCGAAGAGGAATACACCATGGCACGGTCCTCGACCCTCAACGCTCAATACACGTCGCCCACGATCATCAGGGAGATCTATAAAACCATTGAGCGTATGGGCTTCACCACCGGCAACATCCTGGAACCTGCCTGCGGCGTGGGCAACTTTTTCGGCCTGCTGCCGGAAAGTATGGCTGCCTCCAATCTCTACGGCGTGGAGCTGGATAGCATCACGGGCCGGATCGCCCGGCAGCTCTATCCCAAGGCCGACATCACCGTTTCCGGCTTTGAAGAGACGGGCAGGCGTGATTTCTACGACCTTGCCGTTGGCAACGTCCCGTTTGGACGTTACAAGGTCGCGGACAGGGCCTTTGACAAGTACAATTTCCTTATTCATGACTATTTCTTCGCCAAGTCCATCGACCAAGTGCGTCCGGGCGGCGTGATTGCGTTTATTACATCCAAAGGGACTATGGACAAGCAATCGCCGGAAGCGCGCAAGTACATCGCCCAACGCGCCGAGCTGCTGGGCGCGGTGCGTCTGCCCAACGACGCTTTCAAGGCCAACGCGGGTACGGAAGTCACATCGGATATCCTTTTCCTGCAAAAGCGGGACAGGCCCATCGTGATAGAGCCGGACTGGGTACATCTGGGGCAGACCGCTGATGGCATCCCTATCAATCATTACTTCGTGGAGCATCCCGAAATGGTGCTGGGCACCATGGCATGGGATGACAGCATGTACGGGAACCGGCAGGAAACCGCCTGCCTGCCCATCGAGGGGGCTGAGCTTGCAGAACAGCTTGCCAGCGCCATGCAGAATATCATCGGGCGAATCACGGAAGTGGCGCTGCCCGACTTGGGTGACGGTGAGGCTGCCGATACGTCCATTCCCGCCGACCCGGACGTGAAGAATTTCTCCTATACGATTGTAGACAGCGAGGTTTACTACCGCGAGAACAGCCGTATGGTCAAGCCGGAGCTGAAAGCCACGGTCAAAGAGCGTGTCAAGGGGCTGGTAGAGCTGCGGGATTGCGTCCGTGAGCTGATCGACCAGCAGATGGGTAACGCGCCTGACGTCATCATCCGGCGAACACAAGAGATGCTGAACGCACGCTATGATGCTTTCACGAGCCAATATGGCCTCATCAACAGCAGGGGAAATGCCAACGCTTTTTCGGATGACAGCTCCTATTATCTTCTCTGCTCGCTGGAAGTTCTCGACGAGAACCGCAACCTTGCCCGCAAGGCGGACATGTTCACCAAGAGAACCATTCGCCCCGCCCGAGCTGTGGAACATGTCAGTACCGCTTCTGAAGCACTCGCTGTTTCCATCGCTGAGCATGCGCGGGTGGACATGCCCTATATGGCCGCGCTCTCAGGCAGGACCGAAGCCGAATTGGCCGCTGAGCTGCAAGGCGTTATCTTTCGCCTGCCCGACCTTGCCAACAAAGAGAACACCCAATATGTCGCCGCCGATGAATATCTGTCCGGCAATATCCGTCGTAAGCTGGCGGACGCACGGCTGGCGGCTGAAGCAGACCCTACCTATCAAGGCAATGTTTCCGCGCTGGAGCAGGCTATGCCGCATCCTTTGGACGCATCCGAGATTGACGCACGTTTAGGCGCAACGTGGATCAACAAAACCTATATCCAATCTTTTATGGAAGAATTGCTGAAACCGGCGTTCTACGTCCGCAAAATCGTCAAGGTCAATTTCTCGACCGTGACAGCCGAATGGAATATATCCAACAAAAGCGCCATTCCATACAACGATGTTGCGGCTTACACCACCTATGGCACGCAACGGGCCAGCGCTTATCGCATTCTCGAAGATACGCTCAACCTGCGCGATGTACGAATCTACGATACCGTACAGGATGCGAATGGCAACGAAAAGCGGGTACTCAACAAGAATGAGACTACTCTCGCCCAACAAAAGCAGCAGGTTCTAAAGGATGCTTTCCGGGATTGGATCTGGCAGGATGCCGATAGGCGGCAGGAGCTGATTCAAACTTACAATGAACTGTTTAACTCCACGCGTCCCCGGGAATATGACGGACAGCATTTATCCCTGGCAGGTATGAACCCCGAAATCATCCTGCGGCCGCATCAGCGCGATGCCATAGCCCGCATTCTTTACGGCGGAAATACACTTCTTGCTCATGAAGTAGGGGCAGGGAAAACGTATGAAATGGTTGCCGCGTGCATGGAGTTAAGGCGTCTTGGCCTTTGCAGCAAGGCAGTCTTTGCCGTGCCGAATCATTTGACCGAACAGTGGGCAAGTGAGTTTCTGCGGCTTTACCCGTCCGCGAACATCCTTGTGGCTACGAAAAAAGATTTCAGCTCAAAGAACCGCAAAAAGTTTTGCAGCCGCATTGCCACGGGAGATTATGACGCCGTCATCATCGGCCAGACCCAATTTGAGAAGATACCTTTATCGCGGGAGCGGCAGGAACGGCTGCTGCGGGATCAGATCGACGAGATTGAGGATGGCATAGCGGAACTGAAAAGGGCCAAAGCTGAACGGTTTACGATTAAGCAGATGGAGCGAAGCAAGAAACAGCTACTACTGAAGCTCGAAAAACTCACATCCACGGAACGAAAGGACGACGTGATGATTTTCGAGGAGCTAGGTATAGACCGCCTGTTTGTTGATGAGAGCCATTATTATAAAAATCTATTCTTATATACGAAGATGCGCAATGTCGCCGGATTATCCGCCACAGACGCGCAGAAATCCTCCGATATGCTGATGAAATGTCACTACCTGGATGAGATCACGAACAGCCGCGGTGTGGTATTTGCTACGGGGACGCCCGTCTCTAACAGCATGACGGAGTTGTATACGATGATGCGTTACCTTCAGCATGATATGCTGCGCGAAAAAAGCCTGGCTCCCTTTGACTGCTGGGCTTCCACCTTTGGCGAAACAACCACGGCCATCGAACTGGCTCCGGAAGGAACGGGCTATCGCGCACGGACACGCTTTGCGAAGTTTTTTAATCTGCCTGAACTGATGACCCTCTTCCGCGAAGTAGCGGACATCAAGACAGCGGATCAGCTCAATCTTCCCGCTCCTGAAGCAGTGTATCACAATGTCGTCGCCCAGCCGACGCAGATGCAAAAAGATATGGTTCAGCAGCTCTCCGAGCGCGCGGCTTCGGTTCACAGCGGCGTCGTAGACGCCAGCGTGGATAATATGCTCAAAATCACCTCGGACGGCCGCAAATTGGGGCTGGATCAGCGCATCATCAACCCACTCTTACCCGATGACCCGCAAAGCAAGGTAAACCACTGTGTTGAAAACATCGCAAAAATCTGGCGCGACGGGGTCGCCGGCAAGCTAACTCAGCTCGTTTTTTGCGACATATCTACGCCCAAAGGAGACGGGAGTTTTACCATCTACGAAGATATTCGGAAAAAGCTAATAGATCGCGGCATTCCAGAGAGCGAGATTGCTTTCATTCATGACGCCGACACAGAGGCAAAAAAGGAGGAGCTTTTCGCCAAGGTCAGAAAGGGACAGGTCCGGGTACTCTTGGGCTCCACCGCTAAGATGGGCGCAGGCACCAACGTGCAGGATCGGCTGGTAGCGATTCATGACCTTGACTGCCCCTGGCGTCCAGGAGATTTGGCGCAGCGAGCGGGGCGCATTATCCGACAGGGGAACCACAACAAAGAGGTCCATATCTTCCGCTATGTCACCGAGGGTACGTTTGACAGCTATCTCTGGCAGACGGTCGAAAATAAGCAGCGTTTCATTAGCCAGATCATGACATCAAAATCCCCCGTTCGTTCCTGTGAAGATGTAGACGAAACTGCGCTCTCTTACGCTGAGATCAAAGCGCTATGCGCCGGGAACCCTTTAATCCGGGAAAAGATGGACCTGGACGTAGAGGTGTCGCGCCTGCGGCTTCTCAAGGCCAGCCATCTAAGCCAGCGCTATCGGATGGAAGATCGACTGCTGAAGTATTTTCCTGAGCAAATTGAACGACATTTAGGCGATATCGCAGGTTGTCAGGCCGACATCGCCCTTGCGCAAAAGTCGGAACCAACAGCCGGAAAATTTGCGGGGATGGAGGTGTTGGGGCGCATGCTCCTTGAAAAAGAAGCGGCAGGCATAGCGATCCTCAACGCCTGCAAGGGCGTAAGGGACATGCAAAGCGTATCGCTGGGGAGCTATCGTGGCTTTTCCATGTCCCTGGCAGTCCAGAACTTCGGTAAGGATTACGTGCTGACACTCAAGGGCGCCCTGCACTATGAGGTAACGCTGGGCAGCGACGTACACGGCAACATCCAGCGCATTGACAACCGGTTGGCTCAGATTCCTGAACGGCTATCCCGATTGCGCTCTGAGTTAGAAGATCTATACCATCAGCGTGACAACGCAAGGGTGGAAGTTGAGAAGCCTTTTCCGCAGGAGGCGGAACTTCAGGATAAAAGCGCACGGCTTACGGAGCTTGACGCGGTGCTCAATATGGAGGCGGGGCCATCCGCAGAACCGATTTGTGAAGGTGAAAACGCGGAATCGGCTGAGGAGGTTGAGCAGCCGTCTAAGAAAAAGGCAATGCACCGAGCGGTTGCTCGGTAGCTCGAAATTGTATGTCGCCCGTAAGAAGTTGAAAGGAAGTTTCATTCTTATGTCACATGAAAAATTGAACATGAATCTCCATCAGCCGGTCTATCCGTACCCCGCATCTTATGCGCGGGAGAACGATGAACTGGAGGCTTATCGCGCCTCCCATAAGGCGAACGTCGCTTGCAGAAACGCGATTGAAATGGCGATCCGGGAGCATTACAGCGACAACATTTTAGGCAAGGAGGCGGTGAAGCAGGTGGTGGACGAATTTGGTTACGACCGCACCTTCTATGTTCTCGCCGCCACCGTCCGGGAAAAGGATTGGGACGGGCGCTTTTCCATCGCCAACAAGCAGTGGGCCAAAACCATCCCCGTATTCGAGGATTTGGACGCCTGGAAAGTTGATCGGAATGCAGAGTTTGTGGTGAACTCCCATCCCGGCCTCACGGACATTTTTCTCAACATAGCCCGCCGTGAGCACCTGCTGACCCTGCCGCTGACAAAGGAGGACATCAAGATAGAAGCCAATGAAATCCTGGCCCAATTTCAGAACGCGCGGGAGCCAAACAGCCCCGAGGGAACACAGTTCATGGCGAGCCTCTCCCCGGACTTCCTCGCCCGCGCCAGCTCAAAAGACCAGGGCAGGCTCATGAAGGAGCTGCCGTTCCCCTCGCTGTCCCTCTCCCCCCTTAAAGACCGGGCGGGTGTATTCGTCTTTATCTCCAAGGACGAGGATCGCTTCCATCCCCCGCGCCGGGGACGAGCCTCCGTCCGGGATAAGCTCCAGCAAGCGACCGACGCCCCCAAGCCGCCCATGCCTGGAAAAAAGAAAGAACAGGCGCGATGACGATGGCAAATAGAACGCGAAATATCCAGATCATCTTCCGCGTGACGCAGCGGGAGCGGGAACTGATTGAGGAAAAAATGGAGCTGCTGGGCGCGAGAAATCTGCAAGCTTACCTGCGGAAAATGGCCATTGATGGATACGTGATAAAGCTCGACCTGCCGGAGCTGAAGGAGATGGTTTCCCTCTTGCGCCGGTGCAGCAATAATCTCAACCAGATCGCCCGCCACGTCAACGAGACAGGGCGTGTCTACGAGGCGGATATCGACGATGTACTCCGAATGCAGCAGACCTTGTGGCAAGGGCTGAGCGACCTGCTGACCCGGCTGGCGGTGTTGCCATAGGCGTTCATATCCCGCGCTGTGGAAGGCATATACGCCCTTACCTTCAGGCTTTTTCTTGGCCGTATCCTTGCCTATTCTATGGATGTACGCTATGCTTTTTATAGGGTTTACAAGGAGGGATTTTATATGGCCATCTTGCGCGTTCTGCTGAAAATCCTTATCGCGCCTATCTTACTGGCGCTGAAGCTCCTGTTCCTCTTTTGCGCCTTTCTGATGGCGCTGTCCACGACGCTATTAAGCGTGGCGGCATCGCTGCTGGGTTTCCTGTCCATCCTGGTGCTCTTCACGGTCAATGTCCAAAGCGGCATCGCCCTGCTGGTAACTCGCCTGGCTGATTAGTCCCGCCGGAATCCCTCTGCATGCCGAAAAACTTCTGGCCCTTTTGGGGGCGCTCGTCGGGGTTATCCAGGATCGGGTATATGGATAAGCGGGGGCAGGCAAAAGAATAGTAAACGGGCGCGAATTTGCTTTCCAATTCGCGCCCGTTGCTTATTCGATCTCGTAATCCTCACTGTCATCCGCCTCGCCGGTCATGCAGGTGAAACACATGTTTGTTCCGGTTATCGCGCTGCCAGCCGCCCAGATCGGCGCGCCGCATACCAGGCAGGTCGCGCCTTTTTTCTTTGCCTCTAATGATTCTCGCAGCGATTTAATCAATTCTCCTCTTTGGTACTGCCCTTTGTTGTTTTTCATCACATTATCCGCAAACTTCTCAATGGATATGTAAGTAAACACTTCATTCCTCCCGCGTCATGCCGGTATCCAGCGCATCATATTCCTTTTGCAGCTCCTGGCGTAATTCTTCCTCGCTGGGCAGATACAGCTTATACTTGGCTGCATATATCTGCGTATTGTTCTCCGGCAGTGTATATTTTACCACCGTATCGCTCTTGTCCGCGCACAGTACAATGCCGATAGGCAGATTGTCACCTTCGTTCATCATCTCGCGGGTATAGTAGTTCACATACATCTGCATTTGGCCGATGTCCTGATGGGTAAGCTTGCCGGTTTTGAGGTCGATGAGCACGAAGCATTTAAGGATGTAGTTATAGAACACAAGGTCAATAAAAAAGTGCTCCCCGTCGAAGGTAAACCGCTTTTGCCGGGCGACAAAGGAGAAGCCGCGTCCCAGCTCCAGTAAAAACCTTTGCAGATGATCGATGAGCGTCTGTTCCAGATCACTTTCATAAAAGCTATCCCGCTGTTCAAGGCCAAGAAACTCCAGCATATACGGATCGCGGATAATATCCTCCGGCGTCCTTGCAGGCTCTAACGCCTTGATTTCATTGGCTACCTGCTCTATGTTGCGGCTTGACAGCAATCGCTCATAGAAAAAACTGTTGATCTGCCGCTCGAGCTGACGTGTGCTCCACGCGGATTTGACGCACTCCTCCAGATAGAATTGCCGGGCGTTTTCATTTTCTACACGCATCAGAAGACGATAATGCGTCCAGCTCAATTCGCTACGCAGTGCGTAGCTTTTGGGAAACGTCAAATAAAACTGCCGCATATTCTTTAGATTCGAGACAGTAAAGCCCTTGCCAAAATCAGAGGTCATCCGTACAGATAATTCTTTAATGAGCTGCATGCCATATTCGGCCCTGGCTTCACCGCCTTGCTGCTCCACAATGCTCTTGCCAATATTCCAATAGGCATCCACCATCACAAAATTCGCGGCGGAATAAACCTTCTTTCTCGCGTTCGCCAGAATTCCTTTGATATGCTCATAAAACACTTTGTCCATCCATTCACTCATCCCATTACCTCCGCTACAGATATTCTATCACAGTCAAAGGTTCAAAACAACAACGCCTCGTGAACAGAACAGGAGGAAGTCCCATGGCCACCACACGGCTTATGCCTTTACATGTCGGCAAGGGGCGGAATGCAGTCAAAGCAATACGTGATATCGTCGGATATGTAGAGAACCCGGAAAAGACCGAGCACGGCGAGCTCGTAACCGGTTATGCCTGCGATCCTTTTACCGCTGACGCGGAATTTCTGCTGGCAAAGCGCGCGTATCTAGCGCATACAGGACGAACGCGAGGGAAGGATGATGTGATTGCCTATCATCTGCGTCAGTCCTTTGTGCCCGGTGAAATCACCCCCAAGGAGGCTAACCGTATCGGGAACGAACTGGCCCGACGCTTCACGCATGGCGATCATGCCTATATTGTCGCTACCCACAATGATAAGTCTCATATCCATAATCACATTATCATTCACGCCGTAAACTTGGATTGTGACCGAAAATTCCGCAACATCTGGGGCAGCACAAAGGCTGTCCGGCAGTTGAGCGATACCATCTGCATCGAAAACGGATTATCCGTCGTTGAAGACCCCCAACAACACGGCAAGAGCTACAACAAATGGCTTGTAGAAAAGGCAGCCCCATCACAGCGGGCTGGTCTACGCGCCGTCATCGACGAGGCGCTGCAACAAAAGCCGAAGGACTTTGAAGCATTGCTGGCGCTGATACAAACTGCGGGCTGCGAGGTAAAGCGACGCGGGGAAACCGTCAGCCTGCGCAGGGCTGGCGAAGCGCGGTTTAAGCGATTGGCTTCGTTAGGGGCAGAGTACGACGTGGCTGCCTTGCGTGCTGTGCTTTCTGGTGTGCGTGCGCACACACCGTGGGCAAATCAGCATCCTCTACAGGGGAAAATGAATCTGCTGCTGAACATTCAGGAGAAGCTGCAGGAAGGCAAGGGGCCTGGCTTTGAACGCTGGGCCAAGGTGTACAACCTCAAGCAAATGGCGCAGACCGTCAACTTCCTCACAGAAAACGGCCTGCTGGAATATGATGAGCTGAAAGAAAAAGCTGTGACAGCGGCAGTCCACTGTTACGAGTTATCTGAAAAGATCAAGGTTTGTGAGAAACGAATGGCGGAGATCGCCGGACTGAAGAACCAGATCATCAACTATATCAAGACCCGTGAGCTCTATATCGCCTACCGACAAGCTGGATATTCAAAAACATTTCTTGCCGAACATGAGACGGACATCCTCCTTCACAAAGCGGCAAAGAAGGCATTTGACGAGCTGGGCGTGAAGAAACTGCCTACGGTCAAAAGCCTGCAAATCGAATATTCCGCGCTGCTGACGGAAAAGAAACATGCCTATGGAGAATATCGCAAAGCACGGAATGCAATGCGTAAACTGCAAACTGCCAAAGCCAACGTTGACCGGCTGCTTGGGTATGATGACGAACACCTTAGACAGCGGGACGGCCAGCCACAGCCGACTAATCAAAAAGCGCGTCATGAGGAGAGGTGAAAAAACTGCCTCATGACGTGCCTTTTTCTATTTCCCTTTGGTTTACGGTACATTCATGGATGCTCTTATCATCCCGGAAACCCTTCAGGCGGGGCTGCCGCATGCCTCCGGCGCTGGTGCGTTCCATGTAAGTTACCGTACATACCCTCATCAGCCGGAACCATCTAGCCCCCTCCTGCGGCGGTATGCCGGAGGGCCCGCGGGCGGCTGTTGGAAAACCGGCTATCTTGCCCATGGTCACTCCGAGGGTGACATGCCCTCGATAGACGAGATTCCATGTATCATATGGCGCGAAAATGAGCCACACTATCTATCCCCTACCTGTACTCACTCAATACGTGTACCCACTCAAAACATCCCGCACAGGTTTCTGACAGCGCAAAAGGGGAGTGAGGCGGTACGCCCCACTCCCTCTGATAGGTTGAATGGATTACTCGGTGATGTTGATAACGCCGCTCTGATCACCAACGGTGAGCGTGTGCTCACCCACGGTGTCCAGCGTCACGTCCATCTCCACAACACGCCAGCTGCCGGCGGTCACAGTCATGATCTTCTCGGCCACAACCGTCTCGCCGTCCAGCACCTGCACGGTGGTGATGCCATCAGCGCCGTTGTTGTTCAGCAGGCAGTACACGGTGAAGGGTTCGCCCGCCTTCGCAGCCTGGGAGCTGTACACCACCATGGACTTGTTACCGGAAGAATCCTCTTCCTCCTGCTCGGTCTGTACGATGGGCAGGGTCAAGCAGCTGTACACGAAGTCAGGATTCTCGCCGTACTTCATGCCGTAAAGCGCCTGCACCAGCGGATCGCCCCAGTTGTTGGGGGAGGCATGGTTCTCGGTATCTGCCATCATGGTCGCCTGAACCATCAGACGCACATAGGGAGAAGCGCCCTGATCGCCAGCCAGATCCTTCCACTGCGCCTGATCCTCAAAGGAGTCGCGGGCAATTTCCTTCACGATCACGCCGCCGGGAGCGACCGTGCCAAACAGCATGTCCGCATAGACCCAAGGAGCGGTGGTGCTCACGAAGCCCGCCTCGGAAGAGCCGTGGTCAGCCCCCTGGCTATAGCTCATGTAGATGAGGGCATCGGCGTTTTCGATGGCGTACTGAGTCGGATCAGTCGTGTTGAGGGTCAGCACGATGGGCTTCTTATAATCATGCGCATCATCAATGAACAGCTCAGCTGCGTCGTTGACATCGCCGAAGTCACCGATTACCACATCAGCTTCTTCCATGTCCTCCACCACGGTGGCATAGTTCGCGATGTACTTTTTGTAGCCATCCATGGCCGCGGTGCTGCTTGCAGTCACATACACCTTGATGCCCTGCGTAAGGGGCAGGAGGTTGTCGTCATTCTTGACCAGCACGGCGGACTTCGCCTGAAGCTTTTCGGTCAGCTCGACTTCTTCGGGGCTGCGGGCAGCGCGAAGCTCCTCGTCGTTGGTGATCGCGGTGGGATTTGCAGCCCACTCGGCGCTGGCGCAAAGCGCGACGGCTTCATCCACATTCTTGTAGGGATCCTCGAACAGGCCCTTGGTGAACTTGAACCGCAGGATGCGGGTTGCCGCCTGATCCACATTGGCCTTGTCCACTTCGCCGGAGGCCAGGCCGTCAATGATGGCATCGGGATAGTTGGAGGAGGGAGCGTTCTCCCAAGCGGAGTAGTCATGCACCATGGAGCCGGAGCCGAACATGTCGGTGCCGTTCGCCAGCGCGTCGTTGTACAGCCAAGCGATGGTCTGCTGACCAAGGTCAACGCCCTCGGCGGTGATGCCGGTCATACGGCCGGGGTTGTTGGGGCCGCCGCCCAGCGCCCACCAGTCGGATACCACAACGCCTTGGAAGCCAAGCGTGTCGCGCAGGTAGCTCATGGTTTCTTTGTCCCACTTGACGTCGACGGTGTTGGTAATGCCGGTGCCGCCGCAGTTGGTCATGACCCACTCGGAGCCCGCCGACAGCGCGGCCTTCCAGCCGACCATCCAGTTATCGAAGTTCTGGGCAACGGAGCGAGCCTTGCCGAAGGAGGAATCGCCGCCGCGTCCGATCCAGTGCTTGGTGCAGGAGGCAAGGCCGTTCTCTTCCAAGCCGCGGATCTCCTCATGCACAATGCTGGCGATCAACTCGGGATTCTCGCCGTACTGCGCACCGATCTCCTCGGCGTAGGGCTCGAAGGTCACATGCACGCCGATGGCGGTCATGGCCTTGCCATAGAAGGAAGCCAGCTGATACGCCAGCTCGGGATCATTGGCCGTGCCGAATGCTTCGTGCGACTTGTCGATGTAGCCGCCGAAGGAGTTGTACTCACGGTCGGAGGTGAACACCATCGGAACGCCCAGACGCTCGGCCTCCGCAGCAGCCTGCAGGTTATTGAGCGTGTTGGTGATGGTGATGGGCGTGCCGTTCAGGTTGAACAGCTGGCAGGTCAGGTTGTATTCCTTGACCATATCAACAGCGTCCACCAACTGCGTGTTCACGCAGAACAACAGACCGACTTCCTCGGCGGGCGTCATCTGGGCGATCAGGTCGGCGATACGCGTATCGGTATCCAGACGCCAATCCTCATACGCGTCCAGCGCGCCGTTCTTGTTCAGATCCTTGAACTTCAGGCCATTCTGCTCCAGAATGGGCGTGACGCCCTCGATATAGGATAGGCGAATTTGCTCGCCCTCCGCCTCGATGACGGCGTACTCGCAGTTCTTTTCGAGCACAGCCGCAGCTGCAGCTGCTTCTTCGCTGTTGGCCGATGCGTTCATCGCGTTTGCGGTATCCGCAGCCGTAGCAGGGACATCCGCCTCTTCCGCGAAGGCACCGCCGAGGCAGCTGAACAGCAGGACAGCAGCTAGCAATAGGGACAATTTCTTCATGGTTTTGTCTTCCTTTCTGTGTTTCGTGAGAAGTCTCTTTCCCATGTTTAAAACCATGATAACGTTTGACCCATGAAAAGAATAGAGAATTTCCAGCACAGGTATTTGTAAAATCTAACACAAGCAAGCGCCAGATCGTCCATCTGTATGGAGGTACAGCAAAACAGGGGCTGTCAGGCTAAGCCCCAAAAGGGAATTCAGGAAAAAGTGCGAAAAGGCACTAGCCAACTCGCACTTTTTGTTGTAATTTGAAACTGATAATGAAGCAAATACTAAACTGCATTCAAAAATTCAGCGTCAAAAAGATGGCGTAATTATCCACCAGCTCAAGGCTTCGTAGCAACGTGAAAATCGAATCTTTCTTCCGGCGAATTCTACCTCTGTTTTTCTCAATAAAGCAATGGGGCTTATTAGGGTTAGCCTAATCGCCTTATTCTCCAACAAAACCTTCCTGAGAAAACGCAATAACTTAAAAAGAAACTGTCAAGCTAGAAAACGCTAGCT
>JAEXCG010000008.1 GCA_023402355.1 Bacillota bacterium
GTCGCAGGGCGCCAGCACGATGAGGTTTTCGCGGTTTTCCTTGGCCGTGGCCAGCTCCTCCGCCGCGGTCTCCCGCTGAATGCGCAGGTTCTCCTGCGTCAGCGTCAGCGGCGAATCGTCCAGCGCGTAGATCACGTCCTTGCGGTTGATTTCGTCGCCCACGTTCACGCGGATCTGACGGATGGTTCCGCCATAGGCGGAAACCGCCATGGGTTTGTTGATGGCAAGCGTGCCCGTGCCGACCACGTCGCCCAGGCCGTTTGAAACCGTCACCTGCGCGTCCATGGGCAGCGTGTCGTCGTTCACGGTGACGACCGCCCGGGTGCCCTGCATGTACAGGTCGGTCACCTCGCCCTCCACGGAGAACGTGGAGCCCACGACCGAGCCGCTTCCGCTGACGAAGAGCGTATCGCCCAACTGCACGCTCGTGCCCGACGCCACGTCGAACTCGACCTTCATGCGTCCGTCCGTCGAGAGCAGCGCGACCGCGCCGTAGCGGCGGTAGACCGCCAGCGCGTCGTCGCCTACCTGACCGTAGAGCTTCATCACGCGGCCCGCGATCGGGGATTTGACCGCCGCCACCGTGGCTCCGGGCGACGTGCCCATGATTTCGTCGTCGAGCTCCCAAAGGGCGTATTCCAGATCCTGAATTTCCGCGTCCAGATCGTCGTTTTGGAGCACCGCGAGGATGTCTCCCTGCCTGACCTCGTCGCCGATGTCCACGCGCAGCTCCGCGAGCTTTCCATCCGTCTGAACGGTGACCGTGGGCTGATTGGCCGCCTGAATCATGCCCGTGCCGTATATCGACTTGTCCAGCGAACCGCGCACCGCGCTCGTCGACACGTAAGAGGTCGTGGAGGCCGCCGGGTCATCCGTCGTCTTTTCCAGATAATATCGGTAGCCAAAGAATGCGACCGCCGCCAGAATCGCGATCCACACGACCCCTTTGACGATGCGTTTGATCGTGCGCTTTACGCGGCGCGTATTCCTCTTTTTCTTCGGGGGGATCGGTGGGGTTTGCTGAACCTGCTCGCTCATATGCCTGCAGCCTCCTTCGCTTGATGGTCAAAGTGTAAAGGAAAAATAAGTCTGAAATATGGCGCAAAACGGAAGAAAGACAAACGACTTTCGCCGCTTGCCTTTCATAAGGTTCATTTTTGGTTCTTTCGCTTGAGGCGGGACGCCGCAAGGTTCAGCACACAGACCGCCGCGCCCAACGCGGAAAAGCACAGCCCCGCCAAAAGACCCTGCGGCCTGTAGGAAAAGCGGATGCTGTGTTCGCCCGCCGTCACGTCCGCGCTTAAAAACAGCCCGAGTTTCTCCACGGCCTGCACCGGTTTATCGTCGATGTAAAGCGAGAAACCTGCGTCATAGGGCAGCGTAAAGAGGAGCGTTCCGTCGCGTCCCGCGCTAAAGCGTCCCGTCCCGCCATCCTGCGTGAAGCGTTCCCATTCGACGCCCCCGGCGGCGAGCGCCTCGGAGACCTGCGCGAGCGCGTTTGTGTCCTCGTAGTAAAGCTGCGCGGGGCGCATTTTTGCCTGCCCGCCCATCAGCCGCAGGCGTATCTCCACCCTTTCTCCCTGCGCAAACGTGCCCAGATACCGCGTTGAAAAGCACCCCTCCGATTGATAGGCGTCCTTCGCTACGCCCTCTACGAGCAGCCCGATCTCGCAGTCGTACCCATCCAGCGGGACGTATAGGTAGAGCGGCGCCTCTTCCTGCGCGGTCAGGGTGAGCACCACGTCGCCGTAAGCCGCGCCGTCCGAAACGGCGTACGCCCCCGCCTCCGCCTCCAAGGCGCCGTCCAAGCGCATCTCGACCGCGCCGTCATGGCGCTTAAAGACGGCTTCGCCCTCCGGCGCAAGCGCCCCATAGATTTCGTTCAGCCGCCGGAACGGCTCGCTGTCCGAGGACGCCAGCGCGTCCGGCGCCTCGCACGCAAAGGCAAGCGGCAGCGCATAGGGGTTTCTCCAGACGTTCCCGAAGAGCGTCTCCTGCTGCCCGGCGTACAGGGGCGCTTCCGATAGGACGTATCGGATGCCGAGCAGCGCGTCGGACGCCAGGCTCGCCCCCTGTGCATACCGGGCAAAGATGCCGTTGTCCCGGTAGCCCAACGTGCGCAGAAAAAAGCGCACGTCGTAACGAAGCATCGAGCTGTAATGCGTGAGGCCCGCGTACCCGTGCATGAGCGGGTCGTTTACGTTTAGCGCCTGCGCGTTCTCCATTCGATAAAGCCCCGGGTCCGCCCGCGATACGGTGCGCACGGCGCGCTCCGTTTCCCCCTGTTCATCGCAAAAAGCGGTCGTCGCCCCCATCGGCAGCAGCTTTTGCAGGGTCACCGCCGCGTTCCCGCCCACGGAGAGCACGACAGCCAGCGCCAGCACGCCAAGCCGCCCCCGGCGCATTCCCCGCGCCCAGAGCCCCAACGCGCAAAGCAGCAGCAGGCCGGCGTCCCAGAGAAAGCCTTTCAGGCTCACGTCCGGCATGCGCAGCGCGCAAAGCGCATAGGCGGCCAGGATCACGCCCGCAGCGACGCCGATTTTTCTGCGGCTCAGGCCTTCCGCCGTCTTCATTTCCTCCTGCGCGCCGAGCACGAGGACAAAGCTGAACAAGAAGGAAAAGCGGTAGGGGAACCAGGTGGGTTCGTTGAGCCCGTGCATCAGGGTACAAAGAAAGTTCTCGCAAAGGAAGAGAAGGAGCGACAGCAGGAGCAGCAAGATGGGGACCCGCTTCCTGCGCTCCGCGCTCCTATGGGCCGTAAAAAATGCGAAGAGCAGCACAGCCAGCATGCCGCAGAACAAATTGGGCGGGCCGTACGTGATGTCGGCAAGCGAAAAGGCGTCCGTACGCAGTTGAAGCAGCGCGTCCAGGGGCGTTAGCCGCAGGCCGGCCGCGGGCCATTGAAAGGCCGCCTTTCCCCCCTTCAGCGAGAGCAGGGCGGGAACCCAGACGAAAGCGCTCAGGCTCCCCGCCAGCAGGGAAGCCCCCGCAAAGCGCGCGCTGGCCTTTCGTCTTTGCGGCATGAACAAAAGGGCTGTCGCGAAGACGAGCACCGAAAAGATGCAGAGCATGTATCCGATATAGTAGCAGGTGACGACGGCCGCCGCCAGCGAGGCGACGTACAGGGCCGTTCCTCGTCCCTCGAGGATGCGCCGGATGCCCGCGTAAACGAGCGGCGCGAGAAGGACGCCGTCCAGCCACATCAGATTGTGAAAGAAGACCCCCACATACCCGCACAGCGCATAGGAAAGCGACAGCAGCGGCGTTTCGGGCGTCTCGCACCCCCTGTCCCGCGCGCAAAGGCAAAAGGTAAGCCCGCAAAAGCCGATCTTGAGGCCGGTGACGAGGGTGACCGCCACGTCCAGACTTTGAATGGGAAAGAGCAAAAAAATCAGGTTGAACGGACTGAGCAGATAGTACGCCGCAAGGCCCGCGCTCGAAGAGCCGAGCTGCATGCCAAGCGTGTAGCCGATTCCCTGCCCGCTTTCCAGCGCATGCTTCAGTCCGCCATAAAAGCTCACGTACTGCGAACGCATGTCGTACATGAGCAGCGTCCTTTCCCCAAAGGGCGCCACGCGCAGGGCGGCGCATATCGCCAGGAACACCCCCGCCGGCAGCAAAAACGCCGCCGCGCAGCGCGCCCATGCAGGACGCCTCGCTTGTATCCCCCTTGTCATGATTCGTCCGACGCGCTGTGCAGCACGCCCTCCCGACAAAAGCGCCTGGAAAGCGCAAGCACCTCGGCCATGTCGCCCGCCAGCGCGTCCGCCTCCATCAGTTCTCCGACGCCGCCCGTCCCATACGTCACGCCCAGGGCCAGCGCGCCGGCCGCATGCGCCGCGCGCACGTCCGTCTCCCGGTCGCCGATCATCAGCGACCTGCGCGCGCAAAGCTCCTTTTGCCAGCGGCGGATCCAGTCCGTCTTCGTCATTCCCCGCACAAACGCGGCCTTGCGGACGAAGAGCTGCGCCATGCCGAACTTTTGCAGCGTCTGGCTCATATAAGAAGCGCTTCCGTTCGTCAGCAGACAGAGCGAAGCCTCCCCCTCGAGCGCGCGCAGCGTTTCCATCGCGCCAAAAAAGGGCTTCGCAAAGCGGTGAATCATCGCCTCCTCCGCCTCCGCCAACAGCGACTCAAACTCCGCGCGCCGTTCGGGGCCGATTCCCACCGTGCGGCAAACCTCGTCCGCCGTGGGCCCGTTGAGCGATTCGATCACGTCAAGCGGCAGCGCCGGAAGGCCCATGCGGCCGAATACCTGCCGATATGCCTCAATCGAGAGGGAATAGCTGTCCGAAACCGTCCCATCCAGGTCGAAGACGATCATCGGCAGCCCGTATTCCTCTTCGCGCTCCGCCGGGGCATAGACCATGCGGGGCGTTTTGGCAGTCCCCTGCGCCGCCTGGGCGGGCTTTGACTGTTCTTCCTGCGGCATCTCTTTTCCCCCTTCGCGCACGTCCGTTTTTTCGCGCTCTACAGCCCGTATTATATGGATTTTTCGCGCTTTATGCAAGCGTGCGGTGAAAACATGCGTCCGTTCGACATCATTCGACAAAGAAAGTGTTTATTCGCTCTTGAAAATTCCCCAAAATAATATTATTCTTAAGCCATTCCGATACAGGATATGGTATCTTTTACAGGAGGAGACAACACCATGAAGAAGAATGTATTGACCAAAAGGATTGACCAAACGCGTCAAAAATTGGAGGACGTCTGCCTGATGGGCGGCTGCGACGCGGCGCTCGAGCTCAGCCAGCAGATGGGAACGCTGATCTATTACCACGCGCTCATCACCACCGGGCGATTCGAGCGCCGCCGCCTGCACGCGCGCCGCCCCGCTTCCCGTCTTTCAAGGGTGATCTGAGATTGACAATGCCTGTCCTTCTATAGTAAAATAAGCAAATCGATCCGATATTTTCCCTGTGCGGGGGTATACTTGAAAGCAGGATCGCAGTTTTTTCAAGGAGGACATGCCCTGTGGCCAGCGCATCAAAGAATGTGGATTCTCAGCGCCGCGAGGAAAACGGCGTCGTATATTTTGACCGCGGCATTCTGACCGGACGGGACGGCAGGCGTTACCAGCGCTTCGCCATTCAGACGCACTTTGTGCAGCGCCGCGAGTCGCAGGCCGATCTCGTCCGCCGCTACGTTCTGCCCCTCTATCAGGAGGGAGACGTGCTTTCCTTCGGCGCCAAGGTCATGGCCATGTGCACCGACTCGGTCAAGACCAAGGCGGACGTGCACCCCGGCTTTGTCGCGCGCACGGCATCCCGCTTTGCCGGCATCAACTCCACCGGCGTGGGCATGCACGAGCCCTACAAGCTGCAGCTCGTCATCGACATGTGCGGCCTGCCGCGCGTGCTGCTCGCCTCCGCCGTCTCGGCGGTCACGCGCCCCTTCGGCGTAAAGGGTCTGTTTTACAAGATCTGCGGCAACGGCGTGGCGGGCATCGACGGCTTCTACTTCCGCTCGTCGTTCGACGTGTACAAGGAAATGGCGCTCATCAACCCCGACCATCCGGTCGAGCTGTGCGACGCGCTGCAAGAGGAGACGGGCGTCCCGACCGTGCTGATGGACGCCAACGACATCGACCAAAACCAGCTCGGCAAGTCGCACGGCTTCCCGCTGACGGACGACCAGATTCAGGACGCCCTGAAGGACAACCCCTCCGGGCAGGGCGACGAGCTCACGCCGCTCATCCTGATCAGACCGCTCTAAAAAGCAAAGCAGCCATGCGGCTGCTTTTCGTATGTATGACATCGAACGTACTTGAATAAGAAAAAGAGGGGTTTCCTCATGAATGCTGCAAGTGAAGTCTTCACGCTCTTCGCCGTGGTGCTCGTCGGCTACTTCGTGACGCGCATCGGTTACTTCGACGACCGCACCATCCGCGGCGTCACCCAGCTCGTCGTCAACATCGCCCTGCCCGCGCTCACCATCGCCAAGATGCAGCGCGACTTCTCCATGGAAATCCTGACCGGCTTTCTGATCGTGCTCGCCGCCTCGGCCGTGCTGATGCTGCTGCTCGTCGCGGCGGGCCTGTTCCTGTTCAGAAAGCGGGACGGCGCCCGCCGGACGGTCATGACGCACCTGCTGACGTTTTCCAACTGCGGCTTCATGGGCTACCCGCTGCTCATCGCGATCAACCCGGACTGGCTGATCTACGGCGTGGCCTACAACATCTCGTTCAACATCCTGTGTTGGACGGTCGGCGCGGCGCTCTACCGCGGGCGCGAAAACATGAGCTTCAAAAAGGCGCTGATCTCGCCCGTGGTCATCTCCTCCGTCCTCGGCTTCCTGCTGTTCGTCCTGCGCATCCGCATTCCCGCGCTGCCCCTCTCCGTGCTGGAGCTCGTCGGCGGCCTCACGACGCCGCTCTCGATGCTGCTCATCGGCACCCGGGTGGTGGGCCTGCGCCTGCGCGACTTCAAGGACCCGGACTATCACCTCGCGGCGTTTCTCCGCCTCGTCGCGGCGCCGCTGCTGTCCCTCGGGCTCATGCGCCTTTGCCGCCTGCCGGAGCTGCCCGTCGTCGTCACCTACATTCTGATGGCGATGCCCGCCGCCTCGACCGTCTCCATGCAGGCGGAGCTTTACGACGGCGACAGGCGGTTTTCCGCCAGCGGCGTCGCCTACACGACGCTTTGGGCCCTCGTAAGCATTCCGCTCATGCTGATGCTGGTCGTATGACCCCGGCATGATCCGATTCAGGAGGTTTCATGAGAAAAAAGCGCGGCTGTCTTTCCCGCCTGATCCGAAAACTCGTGCGGTTTTGCGTGGTGCTGCTCCTGCTGTGCTATCCCTTCATCGAGCCTTACCTGCTCAGCGTCGAGCAGAAGACGCTCGCCTTTTCGGATTTGCCGCAGGGCTTTGACGGCCTTCGCGTGGCCTTCCTGTCGGACATTCACTATGGGCCGTTCTTTTCAAAGGACCGCCTGGACGCGCTGGTCGAGCGCGTAAACGCCCTGCGCCCGGACCTCATCCTGCTCGGCGGCGATTACGCGAACGACTCGGACGGCGCGGTGGCCTTCTTTCAGCTTCGGCCCGCCTTCTCCGCGCGGCTGGGCGTATACGCGGTGCCGGGAAATCACGACCGCGTGATGCCCGAATCCAACCGGGATTTGCTGGAGGGCGCCATGAGCGCGGCCGGTGTCGTGCCGCTCTTCAACCGCACGGTGCCGCTCTCGCTTTCAAGCGGCGAGACGATCTATCTCTCCGGCATCGACGACTACGGCAACGGGCATCCCGACGCCGACGCCACCGCGCGTTCCGTCCGTCAGGACGACTTTTTGATCTTCCTCACCCACAACCCCGACGCCATCCCCTCCTTTCAGAAGATTCCGGCGCTGGACGGTTCCACGGACTGGGCGGACCTGATCCTCTGCGGGCACACGCACGGGGGACAGGTCACGCTCTTCGGGCAAAAGGCGCTCTTCTCCGTCACCTCCTACGGGGAGCGCTACCGCACGGGCTGGAAGGAAGAAAACGGGGCCCGGATTCTCATCTCCAACGGCGTGGGCACCTCCGTCGTCCCCATGCGCTTCTTCGCCCCGCCGCAGATTCATCTCATTACGCTGACAAGGCGCTAGACACCAGCGCTTATACGGAACGCTCCCCCTGCGCAGGTTTCGGCTGCAGGGGGAGCGTTTGCTATCCCGCTTCCTCGTTTAAATCGTCAGGCACGGGAAGCGCATGGAGAGGGTCGTGCCCCTGTCGCTTGCAATGCGTATGCCGCATTCCTCGCCAAAGGTAAGGCACAGCCGCTTATTGCAGCTATACAGCCCGATGTGGCCGTCGTCCGAGTGCGAATGCAGCCGGGATGTAATCCGTTCGAGCTGCTCCGGCTCGATGCCCACGCCGTCGTCCTGCATGGCGACCTCGATAAAATCGCCTCTGCGCTCCATCGTGATCGTGATATGCAGCGTATCCTTCGCGTTCCAGCTCATGCCGTGCATGATCGCATTTTCGATGAGCGGCTGAAAAAGGAGCTTTACGGTGTAGTACTTTTCAAGTTCCGGGTCATAGCGCCACGTGACCTCAAACCGTTCCTTGTAGCGCATGTGTTGAATTTGCACGTACGCCTTGGAGTTGCGTATCTCGTCCCCCAGACTGGCCAGATCGTCGGCTGTGTTCAGGCTGTACTCCAGAATCTCGGTCATATCCTCGATCATCCGGCTGACCTCGTTGGGGCCGCCGGTAAGGCCAAAGCTCATCCAGTAGATCGACTTGAGCGTGTTAAAAAGAAAGTGCGGGTTGATCTGAGAGCGCAGGGCGTTCAGCTCCATTTCGCGCATATCCCGCTGCTTTTGTTCGAGCTGATAACGCAGCCGGTTTCGCTCCGCGTAGTTGCGCACGATGCGCTCCGTCACCACGCCGTAGAAGTCCTCCTTCTGCGCCCGCGGCTGGGACAGGTCCACCTCATGGCGCTCCGCCGCCTCCAGGGTGCTCACGATGCGCAGGGCATTGTCGCAGGATGTTTTCGCGTGCCGCCAGGCGAAGACGGCGCACAGGATCAGCGTCGGCAACAAGATCAGCGCAAGAAGCTCCACGATGTTTCGGGCGAAGGAATGGATCTCCTCCAGAGGCGTCAGGGACAGGTAGATCCAGTTATATCGGTTGCCGGAGGGAAGGCGCGTGACGAAATAGGAAGCGTCCTGAATGCGGTATTCCTTCAGAGCCTCCTCCCGGGCGGCGCTCAGCCGCTCTAAATCTTCAGCAGAAAACGAAACCGCAGGCTCGCTCTGCATGAGTACCTCGTCCTCTTCGTTCACCACGAGCAAAACCTGTGAACCGGACGTACTCTGGCTTTTCAGCAGGTCGTCGAAGTAGTTCTGGTACAGATTCAGCACGATGACGCCCTCGCTGAGGTATAACCGCCTGTAAAGCGTAATGAAGCGCTGTGGCGCAGCCTCAAACCCATAATTTTTGAACGCGCGCCGCTCGGCAAAGTAGGTTTTCCCCTCCGACTTCATCCGCTCGTAGGTTTCAAGCCATGCCACGTCCTCGTATTCGGATACGAGGGTCGGGCCCGTCGCGCTGGATAAAAAGACGTTCTGCGCGTTGGGTGTATACACGTACAGGGAATGAATATAGTCGTGCGCCGCCACCGTGGGAATCATATAGTGCTTGCATATGCTCTTCAGCGAGCTCATGGCCTGCGCATCGTTGAGCGAGAAGGCGCGCGCAAACGTGCTCGTAATCTCCGAATTGACGCTGAACGTCAGATTCAGCGCGTCCAGCTCCTTGACAACAAAATTCATCTGAGACTGCACATATTCCATGTGCGCGTGGTCCTCCGCCTCGGTTTTTGCCGTCATCTGATGATTGATGACGATGAAAACCATGACGCTGAACAGCAGCACGGGAATCAGCGTAAAGCACAAGAGGCGCGCCAGTTCATCGCGAAGCAGCCGCATGGCGATACTCGGCATGGCGGGAAGGTCACAGAAGCTTTCGGTATTCCGCCGGTCCGACGCCGAAGTACTTTTTGAATGCCCTCGAAAAATTCTTCTCATTGCTGTAACCTACCGCCTCGCTGATCTGGATCATGGACTGGCTGGGGATGCGCAGCAGCTCCACCGCGCGCCGCATTCTTTCCTGAATGATGAAGCTGATAAAGTTGATTCCCGCCTTTTCCTTGAAGAGCCGGCTTAAGTAAATGGGGCTGTAATTCACGAAATCCGCCGTGGATTGCAGGGTAGCTGAGGCAATGTTCTCCCGAATGTATCCTTTGATCCGACTCAGGACCTCGCCGCTCATCTCCATCGGTTCCGTGCCCGCAGGAATCTCCATGCCGCTTCGGCCGTTCCTGAGGTTTTCATGAATTGCCTCAAAGACCTGAACCAGCTCGTCGTATTTGGTCGATTTTACGATATAGTTGGAAACGCCCAGCTCTATGGCCTTCTGCGCATAGTCGAACTCCCGAAAGGCACTCAGAATCACCACATAGGCGTCCAGATTTTCAAGCCGCATCTTCTCCAGCATTTCCAGCCCGTCCATCACCGGCATGCGCACGTCCGTCAGAATGACGTCTACCGGATGCCCTCGCACGTACTCGAGCGCCTGCAGGCCGTTTTCAAAGCAAGCTTCCAACGAAAACCCCAGCTGCTCCCAAGGAAAAAAGCGACTTAGCCCATTGCGAATCTGGTCGTCGTCCTCCGCAAAGATCAGGCGATATAGCATGCCGCATCCCTCCCTTTATAGAGATGATTAAATCATGAATTCTAAAAAGATGGAACCATTTTGTGCAAAGTCCTTAAAAATTGAAACCTATATAAAGAAAAGATACGCAATGAGGTAAAGTTTACAAGTTTTCGCCTGGCGCCGCGCATGTTATGCTGTTATCAGCTAGTGCGATGAGCACAGAAATTTTACAGGAGGGTTTTCTATGAAGCGTTTTTTGGCAGTCCTGATGACCGTTATCCTGACCTGCACCGCCGGCATCGTCCTTGCCGAAGGAAGCGACGCGCAGCTCCGCTTTTCCTGGTGGGGCGGCGATGAGCGCCATGAGGCGACGCTGGAGACCATGAAGCTCTACGAGGCGTCCCACCCCGAAGTCAAGCTGGTCGGCGAGTACAGCGGTTTTGACGGTTACCTTGAAAAGCTGGTCACGCAGTTGGCGGGCGGCACCGCACCCGACATCATTCAAATCGACTATGCCTATCTGGAAACGCTTTGGAGCGTTCAGGAGAACTTCGTCAACTTCCGCGATCAATCCCTCGTGGACATCAGCGGCATCTCAATGGGCCTGCTGGAGGGCGTCACCTCCCCCAGCGGCGTGCTGATCGGTCTGCCCACAGGCCTGAATTTCTCCATCATTTACGTAAACAAGGCGCTTGCCGACGCCGCGGGGATAGAGCTCGGGCACTGGACCTGGGACGATCTGTTTGAAAACGCGAAAAAGCTGCGCGCGTATAACCCCGATGCTTACCTCGCGATGGGCGGCACGAATCCGAACCGCTCCTTCTTTGAACCCTACCTGCTTAACCTGAGCGGCGAAAAGCTGGTGAACGAAGACTACACCCTGGGCTTTACGGAGGAGCAGGCCGCCGAAACCTTCCGCTTCCTTCAGCGCTGCTATGCCGAAGGCGTGCTCTACCCCCTGGAAAACGAAGCCGTCGGCACGTATGGAAATTATCAGGCGTTCGACTGGCTCAACGGCAACGTGCTCTGCCTGCCGGATTACTCCAGCGGCGAAGCGGCCGCGAAGGGCTCCATGGACGACGTGGTCGCCATACCCATGTGGGGTGACAGCGATGCCGCCAACACCGGTATCATGATGCGCCCCACCAACATGCTGGCCGTCAACGCTAAATCCGCCCATGTGGAGGAAGCGCTTCGGTTCGTGGACTATTTCTTCAACGATCCCGAGGCGATCGACACCCTCAAGCTGGTGCGCTCCATCCCCGCCACGGAGCTCGCCATCGCCCGCATGAACGAGCAGGGGCTCATCGATTCGGACACCATGGACGCCGCCACGTGGGCGGCCGAACACAAGGGCGGCGCGGGGCAGAACATCATCTCCACCAACGAACAGCTTGAGCAAATCGAAAGCGATTTTATCAGCGCCGTTTACTATGGCGATTACACGCCTGAGGCCGCCGCGAAAGCTTTCGTAGAGGCCATGCAAAACTGCGTGGATGAACTCAAAGCCACGGCGCAGAAGGACGCGAAGTAACCACAATTTCAGGGCCGACGGCAGCGCTTGCGCCCGGCGGCCCTTCCTTTTTCTGACTTTCCCGAAAGGAGGACGCAGCGTTCATGTCAAAAACCCTTTCGCGCAGGCGTACGCGCCATGGATACGTCGGCCTCATCTACATTGCGCCCTGGTTTCTGGGCCTGCTCATCTTCCAGGCCTACCCATTTCTCTATTCGCTGGTCCTTTCCTTCACCAACAAGACGCTTTCCGACAACACCGGCTTCATCGGTCTTGGCAACTACATCCGCCTTTTTACCCGCGACCGCGACTTCTATAAGGTCTGCGAGGTCACGTTCAAATACGTGCTCTTCGCCGTGCCCGGCCGTGTGCTGTTCGCCCTGCTCATCGCCCTTCTGATGAACACCGATCACCGGGGCGTCAACCTCTTCCGCACGCTGTACTATCTGCCCTCCATCTTCGGCGGCAGCGTTGCCATCGCGGTCGTATGGAGGTTGATGTTTCAGAACAACGGCGTCGTTAACGCGATGCTGGGCACGCTCGGCATCGACCCCATCAAGTGGCTCGGTCACCCCAAGGTGGCGTTGACCACCATCACCATCATCCCCATCTGGCAGTTCGGCTCATCGATGGTGCTGTTTCTGGCAGCGCTTAAAAACGTGCCGCAGGAGCTGTACGAGGCCGGCCGCATCGACGGCTGCAAACCGGTAGGCATGTTCTTTCGCATCACCCTGCCCATGATCTCCCCGATCCTGCTCTTCAACCTCATGATGCAGATGATTTCCTGCTTTCAGGAATTCTCCATCGCCTTCGTCATGACCGGCGGCGGTCCCAACCGTGCCACCTACCTGTACGGCATCAAGCTCTACAACGAGGCGTTCACCAACTTTAACATGGGTTATGCCAGCGCGCTCAGCTGGATCATGTTTGCGGCCATCATGGGCGTAACGCTGATCATCCAGCTCAGTTCCCGCTACTGGGTCTTCTACAGCGACGGAGGACAGTGAAATGACGACAAGAAGGATACGCCGCGCCTGCGACACCGCGCTCTATTACCTCGTGCTCGTGGCCTTAGGAATGATCATGGTTTTTCCGCTCCTGTACATGCTGCTGGCCTCCTTTAAGACGAACGCCGAAATTTTCGGGCAGCCCCTGAAGCTGTTGCCGGACTCGTTTTCCCTGGACGGATACGTGAACGGTTGGCGCGGCGTGGGCAATTACACGTTCGGCACCTATATGACGAATTCTTTTCTGCTGACCCTTCCCTCGACCATTCTGACAATCGTTTCCAGTCTGCTGGTCGCTTACGGGTTTGCGCGTTTTGAGTTCCCGTGCAAGAAGCTGCTGTTCAGCGTAATGTACGGTCTGATGCTCCTGCCGGCCTCGGTGCTGATCATTCCCCGCTACCTGGTGTTTGCCAAGCTGAATTGGGTGGACACCTATCTTCCCTTCTGGATTCCCGCGGCCATGGCCACCTCCTCCTTTTTCATTTATATGTTCATTCAGTTTTTCCGCGGTCTTCCTCGGGAGCTGGATGAAGCGGCCATGATCGACGGCTGTTCCTCCTTCGGGATTCTATCGCACATCCTCTTTCCGCTCTGCACCCCTGCCATCATCTCTGCGGCGATTTTCTCCTTCATCTGGACCTGGAATGACTTCATGTCCCAGTTTATCTACATCTCCTCCGTACCCAAGTACACCGCCGCGCTCGGTCTGCGCATGAGCATCGAGGGAACGGCCAACATCAACTGGGCCAACGTGCTGGCGATGTCCATCGTTTCCATCATCCCCAGCATGCTGGTATACCTCTTTTTACAAAAATACTTTGTGGAAGGCATCGCTACAAGCGGCCTGAAGGGCTAAAAAGGAGTGAGGATTTTGAACGAAAAGGAACAGAAAACGCTTTCCCAGCATCGCATCGCGGAGGTCCGCTTTAAGGCGTTCCGCACCCGCTACCCCCGCCTTCACGGAAAAAACGCCGTCAAAACCTATCACGGTTTCGGCGGCAGCGTATGCGTCGCGCAGATGATGACCGACCAGGGCGCCGCCGGCTGGGGGGCGCTGTGCGGCGATCTGGCCGCCGCCCGAAACGCGCTTCCCTTGGTGATCGGCCGTAAGGTCAGCGACCTCTTCGCGCCGGAGACCGGCATTCTGGACGACCGGCTCGTGCCCTTCGACATCGCCCTGCACGACCTGGCAGGCATCATCTTAAACGTCTCCGTCGCCCGCATGATAAACCCCTCCGCCTCCCCCTTCGCGCGGGTCTACGACGGGGCGATCTACATGAACGACATCGTCCCGGAGGATAAGCCGCAGGGCATCGACGCCATTTTGAGCGACTGCGCGCAGGATTGGGCGCTCGGATATCGCATGTTCAAAATCAAAATCGGCCGCGGCCATCGCTGGATGGAACACGACGCCGGCATGGAGCGGGACGTAGAAATCGTCCGCAGGATTCACGCCCAGCATCCTGGCGCTTCGCTCATGGTGGACGCCAACAACGGTTACAGTGTGGAGGACGCGCTGTGCTTCATGCGCCAAATCGAAGGCATTGCGCTATACTGGTTTGAAGAACCCTTTGCAGAGGATGAAAAGGACGACGCCATCCTACACCGCTACCTCGATCGAAACCGTCCGGGCACGCTGATTGCCGACGGCGAATCAGAGCCCAATATTCCGCAGCTGCTTCATTTGGCGTCGCAGGGGCTGGTAGACGTCCTGCAGCCCGACGTGTGCGGGTTTGGCTTTACAGCCTGGCGCAGGCTGATGCCGCAGATCGTCACAAACGGCTGCCTCGCTTCGCCTCACGCCTGGGGAGATGTCGTGAAGACGCACTATTGCGCCCACCTCGCCGCCGCTTACCCCCATCACATTCCCTGTGTGGAAGCCGTACTCGGGTGCTCCGAGGGCGTAGACGACTCCGCATACGCGCTCTCGGAAAGCATGCTCGCCGTGCCCGATAAACCCGGCTTTGGCATGGAGCTGATCTGGGCTCCGGAAATCTGCTGATTTTTTCGGTCGCCGGTTCCGCGGCGGGGGCTTCACAGGCTCCCGCTGTTTTGTTTCCTTGAGCGAAAAAAGGGCGGTGCCGGACAAACGCCGGCCGCCCCATGCATCGCTGCACTGTTTTCGATTACGTCAGATGAAAGATCGCCGTCCCGTACACGTTAAAGCAGATGCCCAGGATCATGACCGCCCCTTCGAGGAAGCGGACCGGCCGCTCGCGCCGGAGCGCGAGCAGCCCCAGCATGGGCAAAAGGTCGATCAGGTAGCGGGTGCCGAACTGCCACGCGCCGAACGACTTGTGCAGGAGGAACAGGAAGAAGTGCACGCAGGCCGCGCCCACGAGCAGCCAGTCCTCCGAGTGCATCGTGCGGCGGCGCGCGCCCTCGGCCGCCCGGAACGCGGCGATCAGATACAGGGGGTTTGCGAGGTAGAAGGCAAACCCGTACCCGTGCGGAAAGTTCAGCTGATTTCCGAGCATGTAGGGCAGGCGCAGGATGTTCCTGACGTTCTTGACCACGTAAGCGAGCGAGAACTGCCCGTCCTTCGCCTCCACGAACTCCGGCAGGTAGTTGTGCCCGAACTCGAAGACGTCGTCAAAGCGCACGTAGTTATACGCGCCGTAGGCGACGGCGATCAGGGCGGGCGCTATGACGTAGGGCGCCATGTGCAAGAGCGTATCCCACGCGCTCCCCGCGCGCTCGCGCCGGACCGATCGGTAGAGCCACAGCAGGATAAACGGCACGTAGACCGCCTGAAAGGGCCGACAGCCGACCGCGCAGGCGATGCAGACCGGCGAAGCATAGCGCCAGGCGCGCGTATCCGCGACGGTTCCGTACGCCGCGAGCATCGTCAGAAAAAACGACATGCCCTGCGCGACGTTCCACACGCCGCCGTAGAGCGAAACCTCCAGCAGGTTGCAGCCGCACACCCAAAAGGCCGCGATGAAGGCGGCCTCCGGCGCGGAGCGTTTCAGCCTGCGGGCGATGCAATAGCCGACCATGTACGACCCCAGAAACAGGCAGAAGTTCACGAGCATGCTGGGTGTGTCCGCGCCGAAGAAAAACGTCAGCAGCAGCATCGGCACCGTCGGGAACGGCGGAAAGCTGACGTAAATGCCGCCGTCGTAATAGGCGAGCTCCAGCCAGTCGTAATCCTCCGCGAGGGCGATGTGCCCCTCCCGCCAGCGCATCGCCTGCAGGGTATAAGAATCGTGCGCGCTGTGTTCCAGAAGGTTCAGCGAAAGGCCGTTTGCCAGAAAAAAGTATACCGCCGCGACGAACAGAAGCCCCCAGCCGAACGCCCGGCGCGCCGCCGCATCCTTCCCCCGACGCGGCCCCGCCTCAAGCATCGCCGTCCTCCCAGTTTTCAAAGAAGTGCGTGAGCTGCTCCAGCGCGCTCGTAAGTGTCTCCTGCTCCTCGTCGGACAGCTCCTTCATCACCCGCTCCACCATCAGGCGGTGAAAGCGCGCATGGTGCTCATTCGCGCGGCGCGCCTTTTCCGTCATCTCCACGCGCACGACACGCCGGTCGGTGGAGGCGCGCTCCGTGGTCAGGTAGCCCTTGCGGCACAGCGTCTGCACCGAAACGGTCAGCGTGCCGGTCGTCACCTTTAGGCGCTGGGCGATCGCGGACATGTTGTTCTCTTCCCCCGCGTTAAAGACAGCCTCCAGCACGTGCATCTCCTTTACCGAAAGATCTTTATAGTCCCCCGTGCACAGCGCTCGCTCCTCGATCATCAAAATGTCGTTAAACAGGCGCACGAGCACGTGATTGAGCGCCTGTACCGCCTTCTCCATGCGTTTTTCCCCTTTCAACCGAACTGTTTTGTATAACATACCATCCCCGGCCTGGCTTGTCAAGGCACTCGGGTATTGACGGGCGCCCTTCAATTTGCTATGATGAAAAGGCAACTATACGTTCTAATCCCGTACACAGGACCGGATGCAGAAAGGGCTGGCATCATGAAGAAAGACTGGGTTCGCACGCTGCTGACGGACTGCATTACCCGCCGCAGCCCCATCGAAATTCTGCGCAAAAAGCTGGACGTTCCCCCGCTGTGCTGCGTTCCGCTGCTGATGAGCGAAAAGCTGGTGCTCGTCGTCCCCTACGTCGACTTTCAGCCGGACGGCTACGAGGTCATCCGCCTGCGCGACATCTCCAGCATCCGCGCGGACGAGCGCGCCGCGTTTCACGGGCACATCATGATGAGCGAGGGCGTGCTGGAATCCCTTTGCCTGCCGCCCGTGTCGCTGGAGAGCTTCAGCGCGCTGCTCACCGACCTGTTCGCGCAGGGCGAGCCGGTCATCGTCTCCGGCAAGGAGGACCTGCTGCTGGGCACGATCGAAAAGGCGGGCAAGAAGAAGCTGCAGGTGCGCTACATCGACGGCATGGGCCGGGTGGACGAGGACCTGACCCGCCTGCCCTACGACGACATCACCTCCGTCGCGTTCGGCAACCGCTACTTAAAGCTCGTCGTGCAGTACGCCGAGGGCGCGCCGGAGGAGGAGTAAGCTCCATACCGCCGGACGCAAAACGCAGGCGCAACGCAAACCAACGCACCGGCAAATGAAACAAAGCCGACGGTTCTTCCAAACGGAAACCCGCCTCTGCATGGCCTTTGACGCCGCGCAGAGACGGGTTTTTTGTGCGCTGTTTTCTGTGAGGCCGTTGGACGGCTTCGTCTTCTTTCGTTCAGATGTTGACGGGCACTTCCGCTTCTCGGGCGAGGCGCTCTTCCTCCCTCAGATATTCGTACGATGTGAGGCAGCCGCTCGCGGCCTCGATCCGAACGGTTGCGCCCGCTCCATCCGCATAGACGACGTCGAAACAGAGGCTGCTGGCGCCGTAATCCGCGTTCCGCTCGATCCGTTCGACCTCGCCGGTGTAGAGATAGGGCACGGAAAGATAGCCCTTTGCGATTTCAACCCAGCGGGGATCGTCCGGGTCTTCAGCCTGCCAAAAGCCCATGGTCAGGCTGCCCAGAATCGGGTTGCTCTCATTAAAGATATTTGGAAAGCTGCCCCAGCAAATCAGACTCTTTATCTTCCCCGTGCGCATGTCAATTTGGAACGAGTAGCCGCCGCTCCGATTCGCTCCCGCCGGCTGCTGCGTCTCCAAATCCACGATCCATCTCGTCGCGTTCTCGTAATCGCGCTCCATCTGCTCCTCCCGGTCGTTCAGCGGGCCGCGCGAGATACGCATGCCGGAAAAGCCATAGGTCCCCTGAATCAGCTCCACCGCCTGCTCCGCCGTGATGCTGCCCGCGGGCAGCGGCTGCGGCGTGCCCATCATCCGCATTTCGGTTTCCCACTCCGCGTTATAGGCCGCACGGCGCTGTGCCAATGCGTCGTACATCGCGAGAAATTCCTCGTCGCTGACCGCGCGGTCCTCCGGATAGTGGTAGACCGTCTCGCCCCCGCCGTTGTGGCCCAGGATGTACAACCCGTCGGACGGCTTGCTCGTGAGCCCGACCGCGGGGCGGAAGCTCGGGTCGCTCTCGTATCGTGCCACGATCTCCGCGTACCGAATGTCTTCCTTGCGCGTCAGCCGACGATTGGCGTAGATTTCGCCGCCCGCATTTTCAGGAAGCGTCCATTCGGCCACATAAGGCATCAGCATCGCGCAGGCATCGTCCAGCGCGATGAGCTGAAGGAGCTCCTCGTCCGTCAGCTCCCTTTCCGGTATCCTTACGAACGGCAGCACGGCGTTCTCGCTATAATAGGAATCGTACGCCAGCACGCCGCGCTCGTCGCGATTGACCGAGGCGACGTACTCCTCCACCGTCGTCGAAATCGTGAGCGCGTCCTCCTGTTCGCCCACCGGAATGGGATGCTCGGATCGGATGTCGTACTTGTCGTAAAAGTAGCACAGGTCGTTCAGCCGCTGAACCTCGCGCGGCGTCAAGGCGCGCGTGGACATCTCAGGGCGCGACCGGGATACCTGGACGTAGCCGGTCTGCAGCGTCCACGGATCGCCGAGCCATTCCGGCTGCGCATGGCGCGTCCAGTCCGCGTGCGTGTCCACGCCGTCCGGCGTCCCCTGCTGCGCTCCGGTAGCCGCAGGCGTCGCCGTGGGCGCGACCGCCAGCACGCCGCCGGAGAGCAGCGTCAGCGAGAGCGCGAGCGCGGCGAGTGCCCCGCCCTGCCTCTTTTTTGTTCGATCGAACATCGCAAAAAACCGCTTTTTCATATCCTTTCTCCCTTCATAGAAGTAGGTAGAAAGCGCGACGTGCCGCCTGCGCTGACGTTGTATGACGCCCAAAATCGTCTCTCCATAGCGCCTGCGCTGCGACAGCTCCGCATTGGCCAATACGAGGGCGTCGCAGGACATCTCACAGTCCGCCGCGATGGCGCGCGCCATCCGGTACACAAGCGGATTGAACCAATGGACGCACAGCGCCAGGAGCACCAGCGCCTTATACCACAGATCCCGGCGTTTGTAGTGCACCAGCTCGTGGCGCACGATGAACGAAAGCTCCTCGTCGGAAAGCTCGAGCTCCGGCAAAAGCAGCATCGGCCGAAAAAGCCCCGTCAGCATCGGGCTGCTCACGCACGCGCAGCGCGCGGCGCGCACCGTTCCCCGCAGCCCCAAGCGCTCCCGCTCCCGCAGAACCGCCTCCGTCTGCCGCTCCGTCGGCGGCTGCGACCAGCGACGTATTCTGCGAAAGAAACGCACGTGCCGCGCGGTTTGCACCGCGGCAGCCGCCGCGAACCCGGCAAGCCACACGATGGCCGAGAGCGTCAGCGGGTCCGGCGCCTGCAGGCGAAAGCGCACGGCGGGCGCCTCTTCGGCGATGTGCTCCGCACTTTTCGCCGTCGCCGCGGCGGCCCTTTGATCGGGCGATCTCGGCGCCGCCTCGCCCGCGATGCGCTCGCCGGGGGCCTGCGCCTGCCGAGCGGGCACGATCACCGCGCGCGGCTGCGGCGCGCTCACCGTCACAGCCGCTCTGGGCAGCGTCGGCCGATACGGAATCAAAAGCCCCAGCACCACCAGCAGCCAGGCCGCGTATCGCCCCGCGGGCGCGACGCGCCGCTCCAGCCAAGGGCGCACGATGAGCAACGTCAGGATGACGGCCGACATGCCGAGGCTCGTCCGCAAAAGCGCGGTAAAAAACGTCAAGCGCCTCACCCCTTCTTGCCCACGTCGCGCAGCCAGGCCTTCAGCTCGTCGATGTCCGCGTCCGTCATCTGATGCCCCTCGTACAGCGTGCTCACCAGGCTGCGAAAGGAGCCCTTGTGAAACTTCTCCATGAAGCTGCCGGACTCAAAGGAAACGTAGTCCTCCCGCGTCACCAGCGGGGTGTAGATGCGCTCCTTGCCCATGCGCTCGCTCTTTAGAAAGCCGCGCTCGATCAGGCGGGTCAGCAGCGTAAGCACGGTCTGCGGTTTCCAGTCGTTGTGCAGGTGCGAAATAATCTGGTTCGTCGAAATCGGCGTGGGGTTCTGCCAGACGATCTGCATCAGCTCAAACTCGGCGTCCGGCAGCCTTCTCATGTTTGCCATAGGGCATTCCTCCATTTATTCTACATTTGTCGTTTCTATGAGAATATTCTACATCCGTAGAGCATCGTTGTCAAGCCTTTATTCTACATTTGTAGAACATTTTTAAAAGAGGGGCTGTCAGGCTAAGCCCCAAAAGAGAAAAAAGAAAAAGTGCGAGAAGGTACTAGCCAACTCGCACTTTTTGTTGTAATTTGAAACTGTTAATGAAGCAAACACAACGAGAGCATGATACCGCA